>CAYWOW010000324.1:0-3399 GCA_964459005.1 uncultured Acetobacteraceae bacterium | reverse complement strand
GGCGTGGTCAGCATGGACGCCTCCGGCCGGGCGCTCGACATCGTCGAGAAGCCGGCCGTGCCGCGCTCCAACTGGGCGGTGATCGGCCTGTATTTCTACGACGCGCGGGTCAGCGACATGGCGGCCCGGGTGAGGCCCTCCGCCCGCGGCGAGCTGGAGATCACCGACCTCAATCGCCTCTACCTCGAGGAAGCCGCGCTGAACGTCGAGCGCGTCGGCCGCGGCTACGCCTGGCTCGATGCCGGCACGCCGGACTCCCTGTTGCAGGCCGCCACCTTCGTGCAGACCATCCAGTCCCGCCAGGGCATGCTGGTCGGCTGCCCCGAGGAGGTCGCCTACCGCATGGGGTGGATCGACGCCGACCGGCTGCGCCACCACGCCCGCGCGCTCGGCAAGACCGAACTCGGTCGCGTGCTGGCCGAACTCGCCGACACCCAACGGGCCTGAAGCGGATGAAAATCGAACGCCTCGCGATCCCCGACGTCGTCCTGATCACCCCGGAACGCTACGGCGATGCTCGTGGTTTCTTCTCGGAAACCTACAACGCCCGCCGCTTCGCCGAGGCTGGCATCGGGCAGGCCTTCGTGCAGGACAATCACAGCCTGTCGGCCCACGCCGGCGTGGTGCGCGGCCTGCACTGCCAGATCGCCCCCAGCGTGCAGGGCAAGCTGGTGCGCGTGGTGAAGGGCGCCGTCTGGGACGTCGCGGTGGATATCCGCCGGGGCTCGCCCACTTTTGGCCGTTGGGTTGGCACCGAGCTGAGTGCGGAGAACTGGTGCCAGATGTGGGTGCCCGGCGGGTTCCTGCACGGGTTCTGCACGATCGCGCCCGACACCGAGGTCATCTACAAGGTCACCGCCGAATACGACCCGGTCACCGAGCGCGGCGTGATCTGGAACGATCCGGCCCTCGCGCTGCCCTGGCCGGTGGCCGCCGGCGACGTGGTGCTGTCCAATAAGGACGCCGGGCTGCCCGTGCTGGCCGAGTGCGACGCCTGGTTCCAGGTCTGACCGGGACCGGCCGGATGCAACGCGAACGGAGGCGGCCATGAGCAACCGGCAAGCACCGGTGGTGGTCATCGGCGACACCGGCGGCCAACTGGCGAGCGCGCTGGTCGCGGCGACCGCTGGGTTGCCCTTGCTGCTCCTCGGCCGTCCGGAGCTCGATTTCGACCAGCCCGGGACCATCCTGCCGGCGTTGCATGCCGCGGCTCCGGCGCTAGTGGTGAACGCCGCCGCCTACACCGCGGTCGACCGCGCCGAGACCGAGGCCGAGGCGGCGTTTCGCGCCAACCGTGACGGTCCGGCGGCGCTGGCCGCCTATTGCGGCGGCGCCGGCATCCCGCTGATTCACGTCTCCACGGACTATGTATTCGATGGGCTCAAGGGCGCTCCCTACGTCGAGAGCGACCCGACCAACCCCACCGGCGTCTACGGCGCCTCCAAGCTGGCCGGCGAGCAGGCGGTGCTGGCGGCCTGCCAGCGGGCCATCATCCTGCGCACCTCCTGGGTCTATGCCGCCACGGGCCACAATTTTGTCCTCACCATGCTGAAGGCGGGCGCCGCCACCGGCCGTCTCCGTGTGGTCGCCGACCAGAAGGGCTGCCCGACGGCGGCGCCCGACCTTGCCGATACCATCCGGCGGATCGCGGCGCGCATCCGCGAGCGTGGCTGGGACGACCGCTATGCCGGCCTGTTCCATGCGGCCGGCACGGGCTGGACCAGTTGGCACGGCCTGGCCACGGCGGTGTTCGAGGAGGCGGCGCGGCACGGCATGACGGCGCCGGTGGTCGAGCCGATCGCCACCGCGGACTGGCCGACCCCGGTGCGCCGGCCGCCGGACTCCCGGCTGGACTGCGCGCGCCTGGCCGAGACTTTTGGCCTCAGCTTGCCGCCGTGGCGGAAGAGCCTGTCAAAAGTGGTTGATGTCGCCCTTTCCCGGCATGGAAATGCCCCGGTGCCGCCGACCCGGCTGTAGTCTGCGCGCCACCATGGCCTCGAGTCTTCCCGAGTCCCGTGTGGTTATCCTGCTGGCGACCTACAATGGCGCCCCGTGGTTGCGCGAGCAGTTGGACAGCCTGTTGCGCCAGACCCATGACAACTGGGTGCTCTACTGGCGCGACGACGGCTCAGGTGATGGCACCGTCGCCATTCTGCAGGAGTTCGGCCAGCGCGCCGGCCAGGGCCGCTGCGTCCGGCTGGCCGAACCGCCGGGCCGCATCGGCGCCGCCGGCAGCTTCATCGCCCTGCTGCGCTCGGTCTCCGACACGCTGGCCGAGCGTGACCTGGTCGCTTTCGCCGACCAGGACGACGTCTGGCTGCCGCAGAAGCTGGCGCGCGGCATCGCCGCGTTGCGCGCCGCCCCGCGGGACGAGCCGGTGCTGTATTGCGCCCGCCAGATCCTGGTGAACGACACCTTGCAGCACCTGGGCGTTTCCAAGCCGCTCTCGCGGCCGGCCGGCTTCCCGACCGCGCTGACCCAGAACGTCGCGACCGGCTGCACGGTCATGCTGAACCGCCCGGGGGCGCGGCTGGTGGCCGCCAGCCGCCCCTCCACCGGCACGCTGCACGACTGGTGGGCCTACCTGCTGGTCACCGCCGCCGGCGGCAGGCTGGTCCAGGACGACGAACCGGTGGTGCTGTACCGCCAGCACGCGCTGAACATGGTCGGCGCGCCGGCCTCGATGGCCAGCCGCGCCGTCGCGGCGCTGAGGCGCGGGCCGGCGCTGTTCATGACGGTGTTGCGCGAACACATCGCCGCCCTGCTCGCCCAACCCGAACTGATCAGCGAGCGCGCCCGGGCGGAACTGGCCATGTTGGACCGCGCTCTGCGCAGCGGCTTCTGGCAGCGCCTCGCCGCGTTGCGCACGCCGGGGCTGTGCCGGCAGACCTGGCCCGAAACGCTACTGTTCCGCTGCTGGTTCCTCATCGGGTAACGACGATTCGGTGCGGCTGCCGCCGTGGGCTCACGGCCACAGCGATTGCCGCAGGCCGTCCAGCGCAATCTGGGCCGCGAGCGCCGCCAGCAGCACGCCGAACACGCGACTGACCACATTCGCGCCCGTCCTGCCCAGAAGTCTTGCCATCCGGCTCGCCGCCAGCATGGCGGCAAGGGTGATCGCGAGCACGACGACCAGGGCTGCCTCGCTCGCGGCGATGGCGAACGGATCGCCGTGCCCGGTGGACTCGAACAGCACCATGGTGGTCATCGCACCCGGTCCGGCGATCAACGGTATGGCGAGCGGGAAGACGCTGATGTCCTCGGTTCGGGTCGCCGCCCGCGGTTCGGCGCGGGTGCCCCGGAGTTCACCGCGGGAGGTCACCATTTCCGCCGCCGCGAGGAACAGCAGAATGCCGCCGGCAACCTTCATGGCGGGCAATCCGATCCCGAGCAGATGCA
>CAYWOW010000323.1:0-3418 GCA_964459005.1 uncultured Acetobacteraceae bacterium | reverse complement strand
TTCGCCACCGCGGCGGCCGAGGCGGAGGGCGATCCGGTGCAGGCGACCCGGCTCGCCCGCCGCGCCTGGAAAGCCGATCCCGGCCTGACCCCGGCCGCGCTGGCCTACGCTGGCCTGTTGCGCCGCAGCGGCCGGGAATCGCGTGCGCTGGCCGTCGTGCAGCAGGCCTGGGCGTCGTTCCCCCATCCCGACCTGGCCGCTTTCGCGCTGGCGCCGCAGACCGAGCGGCTGGCGCGGATGCGGGCGGCCGAGCGGCTCGCCGCCAAAAACCCGAACCACCCGGAAAGCCACTTCCTGATGGCGCAGGAAACCCTGGCCGCCGGCCTGACCGGGGCGGCCCGCCGCCACGCCGAAGCCGTCCGCCGCTCCGGCCTGACGCAGAAGCGGCTGTGGCTGCTGCTGGCCGACATCGAGGCGCAGGAACGCGGCGAGACCGAGGATGGCCGGCTGGCTCAGCGCGACGCCCTGCGCCAGGCCGCCAACGCCGAAGCCGACCCGACCTGGCGCTGCCAGACCTGCGGCACGATGTACCCGAACTGGCAACCGGCCTGTCCGGCCTGCCACACCGCCGGCCATATCCGCTGGGGCGGCCCGACGCATCTGGCGCTGCCGCGTCCGGAATAACCTACCGGCGCAGCACCCGGCCATCGATCACCGCCAGCCCGGCGGCGATCAACGCCATGCCGCCCAGCGCCTGCACCGTGACGGGTTCGCCGAGGAAAACCGCGTCCATGGCGAGCGCGCTTACCGGAATCAGGAAGGTGACCAGCATCAGGTTGGCCGGTCCCGCCACCGCCAGGATGCGGAAGAACACCACGTAGGCGGCCGCGGTGCTCAGCAGCGCGATGCCGAACAGGTTCAGCCACACGGTCGCGTCCGGCATCGGCAACAGCCAGGGCCGGTCGATCAGCAGCGTCGGAACGACGAGCAGAAAGGAACTGCAGACGATCTGTCCGGCGGCGGCCTGCAGCGGCGCCACGTGGCGCAGCCGCCGGCTCCACAGCGCGGCGAACCCGTAGCTGACGGTCGCCCCCAGGCAGGCCATGTCGGCCAGCAGGTCGCGCCCGAGCGCGCGCAGGTCGGGTCCGACCAGCACCGCCACCCCGGCGAAGCCCAGCGCGACGCCGACCACGCGCGTGCGGGTCAGCCGCTCCGCGCCGAAGCCGTGCAGCACCAGCGCGGTCGCGATCGGCGTGAAGGCGTTCAGGATGGCGGCGACCCCGCCGGTCACCCGCGTCTCCGCCCAGGCGTACAGGGTGAACGGGATGACGTTGTTCACCAGCGCCATCACCGCGAAGGCGCCCCACGGGATGTCCAGGCGCTGCCCGCGCAGCCGCAGCAGGACGTACAGCGCCGGCGCGGCGATCGCCACACGGCCCAGCACGATGGTGAAGGCAGGCAGATGCGCCGCCAGGACGCGGTAGAAAATGAACGACCCGCCCCACGGGAGGGAGAGCAGGACGAGCAGCGCCCAGGCCTCGGCGCTGATGGCGGTGCTGCTGCGGGGGGCGGCGGTCATGCGCGCAGCATGTCGGCTGCGCGGTCCGGCGTCGACCCCCGGATCTTGCGCTGACTACGCCCGGATTTCGCCGTTTCATCACGCGGTTGTCATTGTGCCCTCACACATCGCGCGCTATGGCGGCGGCATGCATGGGACTCCCATCCGGCAGACAGGCCCGCGATTCCCGCTGCTGCATCGCTCCGACCAGCGCGTCGAGGAGGCCGATTGGATCGGTCTGTTGCCGCCCGGGCGCAACCTGCTGCGCGGCCTGCGGGCGAGCCGGCGGCTGCTGACGGTGCTGCTGTGCACCGCCGTGGCGATATCGGTGCAGGCCATCCTGGTGCTGCTGCCCGGCTCCGCCAAGGTGCGGTTCGCGCGCCTGTACTGGCGCGCCATGTGTCGCTCGATCGGCCTCTCCGTGCGGGTGATCGGCATCCCGGCGCAGCGCACCGCCGGGGGCAGGCCGATCGTGTATGTGTCGAACCATTCCTCCTGGCTCGACATCCTGGTGCTGGGCGGCCAGCTGGAGGGCTGCTTCATCGCCAAGGAGGAACTGAGGCGCTGGCCGCTCGTCGCCACCGTCGCCCGGCTGGGGCGCAGCGTCTTCGTGCGCCGGCAGCGCGGCTCCGTGCGGCACGAGCGCGACGACATGCACGCCCGTCTGGTCGGCGGCGACAACCTGATCCTGTTTCCGGAGGGCACGTCGTCGGACGGTTCGCGGGTGCTGCCGTTTCGCTCGGCCTTCCTGTCGATCGCGGAGCAGCCGGTCACCCCGGACGGCCGGCCGCCGCTCGTGCAGCCCGTTTCGGTGGTCTACGACCGCCTTTCCGGCTTGCCCACCGGACGGGCCAACCGGCCGCTGTTCGCCTGGTACGGCGACATGGACATCGCCTCGCATTTCTGGCGGCTGGCGCAGTATTGCGGGCTGCGGGCCACCGTGGTGATGCACACGACGCTCGACCCGCGCGCTTTCCCCGGTCGCAAGGAATTGACCGCCGCCGCCTGGGCGGCCGCCGCCAGCGGCGCCGCGACGCTGCGCCAGAACCGTCCCGCCATCCCGATCACCGCCGCCGGCGCCGAACCGGCCGGCGAAACCGCCCGGCCCGCTTACGCATGAAAACAGGCGGCAGGCCCCTCTCACCTTCTTGCTTGACACGGTTACCCGACTATCTGCGAGTGTTGTGGTCTTGACAGGAGGCCCGCACACAATTGGCACACGGACGCCCGTGCGCTTGACCCGCAGGCTGATGGCGACGATTGCTCCTGCCCTTCCCGCCCGGACCTTTCCGGCGGGACGGAGAGAAGAGCATTGAACGCCCCGACGACCCCGCCCCCCAAGCGCCTGCATGTCATCACCTGGGGCTGTCAGATGAACGTCTACGACAGCGCCCGCATGGCCGACGTGCTGGCTCCGCTCGGCTACGCGCCGACGCCGGATGCTCGCGATGCCGATATGGTTATCCTCAATACCTGTCATATCCGGGACCGGGCCACCGAGAAGGTCTTTTCCGAACTCGGCCGGCTGCGGCTGCTCAAGTGCGCGCGCGAGCAGGCCGGTGAGCGCATGATCCTGGCGGTGGCGGGCTGTGTCGCCCAGGCCGAGGGCGAGCAGATCCTTGCCCGGGCGCCGTTCGTCGACATCGTTCTGGGGCCGCAGACCTATCACGGGCTGCCCGAGATGGTGGCGCGCGTCAGCCGGGCCGCCGGCGCGGTGATCGCCACCGAGTTCCCCACCGAAGACAAGTTCGACCACCTGCCCGAGGCCGCCGCGCCGCAGGGGCTGACCGCGTTCCTGACCATCCAGGAAGGCTGCGACAAGTTCTGCGCCTTCTGCGTCGTGCCCTATACGCGCGGCGCCGAGCAGAGCCGCCCGCAGGCCGCCGTGCTGGCCGAGGCGCGCCGGCTGGTGGCGCAGGG
>CAYWOW010000322.1:0-3437 GCA_964459005.1 uncultured Acetobacteraceae bacterium | reverse complement strand
CGCCCAGCACGTGCACGGCGAGCAACAGGGCTCCGAAGGTCATCGCAACACTCCCTCGATCTGGGCCGACAGGGCGGCACGGTTGGCGGCCAACGTGGTCTTGCCGGTGCCGCCGTTCCGCCGGGCGACCGTAATCGTCACGGCCGTGCGATGCGACTCCGCTGCACGGCTGCACCATAGCCTTCGCGACGGCGCGGGCGCTACCGGGCGCGGAATGCGGTGTAAACTGGCGGCAACGACGTTCGGAGGCCACGCCCATGCCGATCCCACCCAGGCTCGAGCTGCTCACCCCCGACGAGACGGCGGCGGCTGACCGCGCCGCCGTGGCGCTCGGCTGGCCGGTGGCCGTGCTGATGGAGAACGCGGGCCGGGCGGTCGAACGGGCGGTGCGGGCGCGGATGCGGCCCTGCCGCGTCCTGGTGCTGTGCGGTCCGGGCAACAATGGCGGCGACGGCTATGTCGTGGCCCGCCGTCTGGCCGCCGAGGGGTGGCCGGTGCGGGTCGCCGCGCTGGCGCCGCCGCGGGGCGAGGTGGCGGTGGCGGCGGCGGCGCGCTGGTACGGCCCGCCAGCTCCGTTCACCCCGGAAGCCGCCGCCCGCGCCGATCTGGTCGTCGATGCCGTATTCGGGGCCGGGCTGGGGCGCGACCTCGATGGCGACCTCGTCGATGTGCTCCGCGCCGCGCGCCGCGTGGTGGCCGTCGATGTGCCGAGCGGGCTGGACGGCGCCACCGGCGCGGTGCGCGGTTTCGCCGCCCAGGCCGAGCTGACCGTTACCTTCTTCCGTCGCAAGCCCGGCCATCTGCTGCTGCCCGGCCGGACCCTGTGCGGCGAGACGGTGCTGGCCGATATCGGCCTGCCCGACGCCGCCCTGCCCGCCGGCATCCGGACGTTCGAGAACCATCCGTCGCTGTGGGCGCTGCCCGAGCCGGAGCCGGAAGGCCACAAATACAGCCGTGGCCACGTGACCGTGCTGGGCGGCGCCGCCATGACCGGGGCGGCCCGCCTGGCCGCCGCCGCCGCCCGGCGGGCGGGCGCCGGCATGGTGACGATCGCCGCCACCGGCAGCGCGGACATCTATCGCGCCGGCGAACCCGGCACGATCGTCGACGCCCATCCGCTGGCGAGCCTGCTGGCCGATCCGAGGCGCGCGGTCTGGGTCTGCGGACCCGGGCTCGGCGCCGCCGCGTCCGCCGCCGCCCTGCCGGAGCTGCTGGCCGCCGGACGCCAGGTGGTGGTGGACGCCGATGCGCTGACCCTTTGCGCCGGCGCGCCCGAGCGCCTGCGCGGCGCCGCCGTGTTGACCCCGCACGCCGGCGAGTTCGCCCGCGTGTTCGGCGCGCCCGGCCCCGACCGGCTGGCGGCGGCGCGGGCGGCGGCGGCGCGCACCGGCGCGGTGGTGCTGCTGAAGGGCGCCGACACCATCGTCGCCGCCGCCGACGGACGCGCCGTGGTGAACGCCTCGGCGCCGCCGTGGCTGGCGACCGCCGGGGCCGGCGACGTGCTGGCCGGGCTGATCGCCGGCCTGCTGGCGCAGGGCATGCCGGCCTGGGAGGCGGCCTGCGCCGCGGCCTGGCTGCACGGCGCGGCCGCCGCCAGCGCCGGTGCCGGCCTGATCGCCGAGGATCTGCCAGCGCTGCTGCCGGCGGCGGCGGAACAGGCGGCGCGCATCCGTGCCGCCGGTCAGGAGAATCCAGCATGAACGACATTGCCGCGCCGAACCTGTTCGATCGCGCCGTCCGACGAATCGCCAACGTGTGGCGCGATATGGCGGCCGCGGTGAGCCGCGACGAGGACGACGACATTCCCGCCCAGATGCGGGCCTGCCTGACCGGACGCGGCGGCGAGGTCAGCGCGCGCAACCGCGCCGCCAAGCTGGCGCAGGCCTATCTTGGCCTCGACGAGCCGGGCCGCCGCGGCTTCCTGCGCGAGCTGGCCGGCTTCGATTCCGACCCCGAGGCGGTCGCCGCCGCCTGGCAACGGGTGCAGCAGGCCGCCGACCCGGCCGAGCGCGCCACCGCCCAGGTGCGCCTGCGACGCGCGCTGGAGCCGCCGCGGCTGCGGCTGCTGACCCAGTTCGGCACCATCCCGGACGGCGTGCGCTTCCTGGTCGAGCTGCGCGCCTTCCTGATGCGCTGCGCCATCGAGGACCCGCTGCTCGGCGCCCTGGAGAGCGACCTCAAGGTGCTGCTGGCCAGCTGGTTCGACGTCGGCTTTCTGGAGTTGCGCCGGATCGACTGGAACAGCCCCGCCGTGCTGCTGGAGCGCCTGGTCGGCTACGAGGCGGTGCACGAAATCCGCGGCTGGCGCGACCTCAAGAACCGGCTGGACTCCGATCGCCGCTGTTACGGCTTCTTTCACCCCCGCATGCCCGACGAGCCGCTGATCTTCGTCGAGGTGGCGCTGGTGAAGGGACTGGCGGACTCGGTGCAGAACCTGCTTGACCGCCACGCGCCGCTGCTCGACCCGGCGCTGGCCGACACCGCCATTTTCTATTCGATCAGCAACTGCCAGCGCGGGCTGGCCGGCATCAGCTTCGGCAATTTCCTGATCAAGCGGGTGGTCGATCTGGTCTCGGCCGAGTTTGCCAACGTTCGCCGGTTCGCCACGCTGTCTCCGGTCCCCGGATTTCGCCGCTGGCTGGACAGCAGGCTGGCCGAGGACAAGCCCGATCTGCTGTCTGATGAGGAAAGCGCCGCGTTGCGCGCCGCCGCGCCGTTGCCCGTCGAGACCGGAACCGCGGCGCTCGCCGCCATTCTGGCACAACCGCGCTTTTTTCGCAGTTCAGCCATGCTGAAAGCGACTGAACCGGTGCTGGAGCGGCTGTGCGCCCGCTATCTGATGACCGAATCCCGCGGCAGCCGGGCGGCCGATCCGGTGGCGCATTTCCACCTGTCGAACGGGGCGCGGATCGAACGCATCCGGATGGGCGCCGACACCTCCGAGAAGGGCGAGAAGGAGAGCGCGACGCTGATGGTGAACTATCTGTATGATCCCGCCCGGATCGAGGCTTATCACGAGGACTATGCCGGCGATGGCCGGCGCAATGCCTCGACAACGGTGCGGCGCCTGTCACGTGGCTGAAGCTGACGGGTGGCGGACGGGGGGAGTGAGCAGATGAACGCACCGGTCAACGCCGTCGTGCCGGCCGCGGGGGAGGCCGAGGCGGCCGGCAAGTTCGCGTTGCTGCGCCAGATCGAGCGCAAACTGCTGTGGCTGTCGTCCTGGATGATCCACAACGCCAACCACATCCGGCCCAACCGGGACGGGCTGAAGGTCGGCGGCCATCAGGCGTCCTGCGCCTCGGTCATCTCGATCATGACGGCGCTCTATTTCGAGATCCTCCGCCCGCAGGACCGGGTGGCGGTGAAGCCGCACGCGGGCCCGGTGTTTCACGCCATCAATGCCCTGTTCGGCCGCCAGCAGCGCCCGCCCATGG
>CAYWOW010000321.1:0-3438 GCA_964459005.1 uncultured Acetobacteraceae bacterium | reverse complement strand
GTCACCGCACCGAGCGCCGGCGGCAACGCCAGATAGGTGCCGAGGAAGTCGTCCAGCCCCGGCATGCCCTCGCACTGCCCCAGCCCGTCCGCACGCAGCAACAGGGCGGCGAGGAAATGCTTGCTGATCGAGGCATAGCGCACCGCCGTGTCGGCGCGGAACGGCAGCGCCAGCTCCAGATTGGCCAGGCCGCCGCAGGCTTCGGCGCGCAGGCTGTCGGCATCGAACAACAACACCGCCCCGCCCGGCCCACCCTCGGCCGTCCAGGCCTGGGCGATCCGGCCTGCCTCCACCGCTGCCGCTTGCCAATCCATTACACGCCCCGAATCCGGTTCGAACCGATCATGACCGGGTTGGCTGGAGCATGCCAGGGTTCGGTCCTGAGCCCGCCAGGGGCTTCCCTGCTGTCACAGGAACCCGGTCGAGATCCACGGGATGGCGGCGACCGCCAGCAGGCCGATCAGCAGCGCGCCGAGGTAGGGCCAGATCCGCCGCATGCCGACGTCCGGCGACACCCGGCCGATCGCGCAGGCCGCGTAGTAGCCGACGCCCAGCGGCGGGGCGAACAGGCCGATGCCCATGGCGAGGATGACCACCATGGCGTAGTGCACTTCGTTGATGCCGACCTGCCGGGCGATCGGGAACAGCAGCGGGCCGAACAGCACGATCGCGGGGATGCCTTCCAGCACGCTGCCCAGCACCACGAAGGCGGCGATGGAAATCAGCATGTAGCCGAACCAGCCGCCCGGCATGGCGGCCATGAAGGCCGCCAGTTGGCGCGAGAAGCCGGACTGCGTCAGCGCCCAGGCCATGCTGGTGGCGGTGCCGATGATCAGCAGGATGGCGCCCGACAGCGCCGCCGTTTCGAGCAGCATCGGGGCGATGCGCCGCCAGTCGAACGAATAGAACTGCCAGCCCCGCAGCCGCGACAGCAACAGCCCGAGCAGTCCGGCGACGACCGCGTAGGCGATGCCGATGGTGGAGACCTCGGTGGCCGTGGCGATGCCCTTCACCACCGCGGTGCGGATGACCAGGGGCAGCAGCAGCGCGGGAAAGGCGATGGCCAGGGTGCGCAGCACCTCGCCGGCGGGAGCTTTTTGGCCCGCCGCCTCGCCGCGGGAGCGCCACCAGGCCACCAGCGCCAGCGTGATCGCCAGCACAAAACCGGGCAGCAGGCCGCCGGTAAACAGCGCGGCGATGGAGACCCCGGTGACCGAGCCGATGGTGATCAGCACCAGGCTGGGCGGGATGGTCTCGCTCATCGCGCCGGAGGCCGAGAGGATGGCGATCATTTCGCCCTCGTCGCTGCCACGCCGCTTCATTTCGGGAAACAGCACCGGCGCCACCGCCGCCATGTCGGCCGCCTTCGAGCCCGAGATGCCGGACACCAGGTAGATCGCGCCGAGCAGCACGTAATAGAGTCCGCCCCGCACATGGCCGACCAGGGCGGCCAGGAAGGTCACCATGGCGCGCGCCATGCCGGTCATTTCGATCAGCAGGCCGAGGAAGACGAACAGCGGCACCGCCAGCAGCACGAGGGAGGACATGCCCTCGTCCATCCGGCTGACGATGATGGTCAGCGGCACGTGGGTGGCGCACATCAGGAAGGCGAGCGTCGCCGAGCCGAAAGCGAAGCCGATCGGCACGCCGAGCAGCACCGCGGCGGCGAGCAGCGCGACAAAGAAAAAAAGCAGATTCCAGTTGCCAATCGCGCGCAACACCGGGGTGCCGAGCCAAAGCCCGGCGGCCACCGCCGTCAGTGCCACGACGACGAACAACAGGTCCGCCGCGCGAAATCGGCACAACCGGATGGCGCAGGTGCAGAACATGAGCGCGCAGCCCACCGGGATGGCGGCGGTGCGGTAGACGTCGGGCATGCCCATCGCCGGCGTCTCGATGAACCATTGGTCCGCCGCGTAATCCCGCGCCCGCGGCAGCACGAGCAGCAGGAACAGCGCCGGCACGGCCACCGCCAGCACCTGGGCGCGCATCTGCCAGCGCGGCGTGAGGCCGGCGACGATGGCGGTCAGCCGCATGTGCTGGCCGCGCTGCAGGGCCACCACGGCGCCGAACATGGCCAGCCACAGGAACAGGATGGAGGCCAGTTCGTCGCTCCACAGGAAAGGGTGGTGGAAGACGAAGCGGCTGACCACCCCGGCCAGCAGCACGGCGATTTCGACCACCACCAGCACCGCCGTGGGGACTTCCACGACGATGCGCAGCACGGTCTCGATCGCATCGCCGAAGCCGCGGGCGGGGATGGCCTCCGCCATCAGGCCAGGCTGCCGACCGCGCCTTCCAACGCGTCCCAGGCTTCCTTGCCGAATTTGCCCTGCCACTCCGCGTAGAACCCGGCCTTCTTCAGCGCCGCGCGGAAGGCGACCGGATCGGTGGCGATGAACTCCAGGCCCTTCTGTTGCAGCGCGCCTTCCAGGGTGGCGTTCAGGTGGGCCACGTCGGCACGCTGGTCGAGCGCCGAGCGGTTGAACTCGCGCTGCACGATTTCCTGGGCGTCCTTCGGCAGCGCCTCCAGCGCACGGCGGTTGGCGAGCAGCCAGAACCCGTCCCACATGTGGTTGGTGACGGAGAGGTATTTCTGCACCTCGTAGAGCTTGGCCGCGTCGATCGTCGCCAGCGGGTTTTCCTCGCCGTCGACCAGGTGGGTTTGCAGCGCGGAGTAGGTCTCGCTGAAATTGATGCTGGTGGGCGAGGCGCCGAAGGCCTTGAACAGACCGGTCCAGAGCGGGCTCGGCGGCACCCGGATCTTGAACCCGTTGAGATCCTCGGGGACGCGGATCGGCTTGGTGGAACTGGTGATCTGGCGGTAGCCGTTGTCCCACTGCTTCTCGAAGGCGACCAGGCCGCGCTTGGCGATCTCGCCGCGGATGAAGGCGCCGAGCGGACCGTCCATGGCGGGCCAGACCTGGCCGTAGTCTTTGAAGGCGAAACCGACGCCGTTGATCGCGGCAGCCGGCACCAGGATGGCCAGGATGAGCCCGGACAGGTTGAACAGCTCCACCGCGCCGTCGCGCAACTGGCTCAGCGTGTCGGTGTCGGAGCCCAACTGGTTGTTGGGGAAGATGGTGACTTCGACGCGCCCGCCGGTGGCCTCCTTGATGCGGGCCACCGCTTCGCCGGCGCGCACGTTGAGCGGGTGCGTGACGGGCAGGTTGTTGGCGTACTTGTAGGTGAACTCGGCCGCGCCGGCGGGTCGGCGGTTGATGGCGACCAGCGGCAGCGCCGCGCCGGTGGCGATCAGGGTGCGGCGGGTGATTTTGGTCATGTCAATCCCTCCCTGTATGGTGCGGCATAGGAATGACCGCCCCTGTACCGGGGGATATCCGCCATCCCGGCGGGTGATGCAATCCGGTTTGTACGGTCCGATGGTCCTCAAAGCGTCATAATGTTGCCAGCCGCGAGGGCTGGCGCGGCGTCTTA
>CAYWOW010000320.1:0-3444 GCA_964459005.1 uncultured Acetobacteraceae bacterium | reverse complement strand
CTCCAGGCGGCTGACCATGCTCTCGATCGCGATCATGGAATCGTCCACCAGCAGGCCGAGGGCGATGATGAGGGCGCCGAGCGAGACGCGCTGGAGGTCGATCCCCAATGGCCCCATTGTCGCGAACACGACCGCCAGCACCATCGGAATGGAGATGATGACGATCGCTCCTGCGCGCAGGCCGAGGCTGACCACGCTCACCACGAGGACGATGGCGATGGACTCCCACAACGCCTCCATGAAATCGCTGATTGAGTTGCGAACCGTGTCCGGCTGGTTGGCGACCATCACCGGCTCGATGCCGATCGGCAGGTTGGCCTTGAGCTCCTGCATGGCCTGCTGAATGTTCTTTCCCAGCGCGAGCACATCGCCGTTGTCGCGCATGGAAATCGACAGCCCCAGGCCGGGCTTGCCGTTGATGCGGAAGATCGGCGACGGTGGGTCGGCATCGCCCCGCTTCACCGTGGCAATGTCGGCCAGCCGCACGTTCCGGTCGCCGACGGCAAAGTTCAGGGCAAGGATGTCCTGTTCGGACCTGAAGGCACCGCTGACCCGCAGCTTTATGCTCTCTTTGTCGGTGGTAATGACGCCGGACGGCGCGACGGCGTTCTGCGCCTGCAGCGAGGCCACGAGCGTCGCGGGGGTGAGCCCGTAGCCGGCCAGCTTTGTGGGCGAGAACTCGATGTAGATGGTTTCAGGTTGTGCGCCGATCAGGTTCACCTTGCTGACATCGGGCACCTGCAGCAGGCGCGAGCGGATATCCTCCACGTAGTCACGCAGCTCACGGCTCGTGAATCCATCCGCGGTGAATCCATAGACGATCCCGTAGGTATCGCTGAATTCGTCATCACACACCGGGCCGATGACGCCCTGCGGGAGCGTCAGCTCGATGTCCTTGACCTTCTTGCGTACCTGGTACCAGGTGTCCGCGACTGCCTTCTTCGCGGTCGAACCCTTGAGATACACGAAGATCGTTGTCTGACCAGGGCTGGTGTAGCTTTTCAGATAATCGAGGTTGGGCGTCTCCTGCAGCTTGCGTTCCAGGCGCTCGGTGACCTGGAGCAGCGTGTCCTCGAGCGTTGCGCCCGGCCATTGGGCCGTCACCACCATGGTCTTGATGGTGAAAATGGGGTCCTCGTTGCGCCCCAGTCGGGTGTAGGAGGCGATGCCGAGAACGACGAGCACCGCCATCAGATAGTAAACGACGGGCCGGTGGTCGAGCGCCCAGGCCGTCAGGTTGAAGCGCTTCACGACGACGCCTCCTGGAGGCGAACCTTCTGCCCGGGCCGCAGCGCGTGCACGCCGGCGGTGACCACCACCTCGCCTCCCGCGAGGCCGTGCGAGACGACGATGGTGGAAGACCCCTGCCGCTGCAGTTCGACCGGCCGCAGCGACACTTCCTGGCTCTTGGGATCGACCACCCAGACCGCCGGTTGGTTATCCACCAGGGTCAGCGCGGTTGCCGGAAGCTCGATGCCGCCGTTTGCCGTCGTGCTCGTCCGTCCGGACACCGTCGCGCCCAGCCGCATGGCTTCAGGCCACGGAGTCAACTCGACCTTGACCCGAAAGCTTCGGGTCACGGGATCGGCCTGCGGTGCGACCTCCCGCACCCGCCCGGTCGTCCGGATGCCCGGGTCGTCGGTCAGCGCGACGCTGATGGTGGCATCGCGGGATACTTGGCGCATGAGGCTGGCGGGCACGTCGAACACCGCATCGGCCCCGTCCTGGTGCGCGACGGTGGCGATCATCTGGCCGGCCCGTACGACCTCGCCGGCCTCGGCGCCGGTGGCGGTGATGGCACCCGAGGCGTCTGCCAGCAGCCGGGTGTAGCCAAGCTGGTCCTCGGCCGTGTGCACCAGGGCGGAGGTGGCATCGACCGCGGCTTTCGCGCTGAGGAACGCCTTCTCAGCGGCATCGAACTGGACCCTGGTGGACCACCCCTGGCCCACCAGCGCCTGCTGGCGCGCCAGATTGTTGGCGGCTTCATGGAGGGTTGCCTGAGCCGCCGCATGCGCGGCTTGCGCGGCGCGCAGGGCGTCCTGCTGCGGCAGCGGGTCGAGTTCAGCGACCACGTCGCCCTCCCGCACCACCCGCCCCACATCGACGCGGCGGGCGATCATCCGGCCATCGAGGCGGAACGCAAGGCTTTCCTCCGTGCGCGCGCGGATGTGGCCGGTGAGCGATACCTCCTCTCCGCCCGAGCTGGGGGTGGCCACGACGGTCCGGACCGGCCGGATCTCGGCGGGTGGCGGCGACTTGTCGTGGCACGCGCCGAGCAGGGCCAAGCCCAGCCAGGCCAAAGCGGCTGCAGATTTCATTTGAGGCCTCATGCTTGTTCGCCCGGCACCGATGGATGGCCTGCCGTTTGCCGGTTCGGGTGCCTTAATATACCTTCATGCATGTATGTCAAGTGTCAATTCGCACCGCGAAGGCAGCGGCACGATGGGAACGAGGCAGACATGCGTAAACTGCATTCGAGAGTCTCATGAGTACAGCGAGGGATTCCATATCGTGCCGCCAGCGACGAGAGTCGCGGCGTTCACCGGGTGCCGATGGCGTCCCAGTAGATCGTACTTGACATTATACCGTCATGCACGTATGTAAGTAGGCCACTCGAAACACGGAGACGTGCGGTGCGACGGACCAAGGCCGAGGCTGAACAGACACGCAAAGCCGTGCTCGCGGCGGCGATCAAGGTGTTCCTGAAGCGCGGCATCGCTCGCGCCACCTTCGAAGAGATCGCCCGCGCCGCCGGGGTCACCCGCGGGGCCATTTATTGGCATTTCCGCGATAAGCCGGAGATCTTCCGTGCCCTGGAGGAGCGGGCCAATTTCCCGAAAGACGAAGTCGCGGCTGCCCTGGAATACCGTCTGGCTGCCGACCCCACGCTTGATCCCCTCGACGAACTCGCCAACACCATCGGCGACGCACTGAGGGCCCTCGGGAGTGACGTCGAGCGTCGCCGGATCCTCACCATTTTCTGGTTTCGCTGCGAGTACGTCGACGAGATGCTGCCTGCCCTGCAACGCCGGCAACGCGCCGATGCGGCAATGCAGAAGCAGTTGCGCGGGATCATCGGGCTTGCCGCGGCGCGTGGCCGGCTGGCGCCCGAATGGTCTGCGGACATGGCAGCCCGCGCCCTGTTCTTGTTGCTCGACAGGTCGGTGGAGGACTGGCTGCGCATGCCCGGCGAGTTTCAGTTGGAGGCCGAGACGATGCCCCTGGTGAGGGCCTTCATCAGGGCCGTGAGTGTGGCAGTGGCCGCCGAAGCGGACCACCAGGTGCCCCGGCGCTCCCGACGGCGCGCCGCATAGTTGTCGTAGTCCGGAACACCGACCATCAGCCGGGCGGTCTTCACCACCATCTCGCACACGAACCGGGTTCTCGCCGCGACTGTCTCAGTCATCGCCGGCTCCCGCCATCGCCGTGCCACCGATCTCGACC
>CAYWOW010000319.1:0-3455 GCA_964459005.1 uncultured Acetobacteraceae bacterium | reverse complement strand
CTGGTCGCCACCTTCGATCCGAACAGCTACAAGCCGCAGATCGTTGCCGCGGTGCGGTCCGCCACCGGCCGCGAGCTGAACATCGGCGGCCGCATCGGCCTGTCGATCTCCCTGCAGCCGACGCTGGAGGTCAGCGACGTCAGCTTCAGCAATCCGCCCGGTTTCTCGCGCCCGCAGATGGTCACGCTGCACAAGCTCGAGCTGCAACTCGCGCTGGTCCCGCTGCTGTCCAAACAGATCCAGATCGCGCGGCTGGTGCTCGATCAGCCCGACATCCTGCTGGAAACCGACGCGAAGGGACAGTCCAACTGGCAGTTCGCGTCCGCCGGTCCCGCGCCCGCCGCACCGGCCGCGCCCTCCGGCACCGCCGCCGCGGCCGCGCCGCCCACCATCGCGCTGTCCAGCGTGCGCATCGAGGGCGGCACGATCGCGCTCCGCAACGCCGGCCAGACCACGACGCTCGGGCTGGCCCGACTCGCCGCCACGGCGGCCTCGGCGGACGCACCGCTGCACCTGACCGTGGACGCCACCTACAACGCGACCCCGGTCGGGCTGACCGCCGATACCGGCCCGCTGAGCGCGCTCACGGGCGGCGGCGCCGCGCCCTGGCCGGTCAAGCTCGCGATCACCGCCGCCGGCGCCAAATTCGGCGTCGACGGCACGGTGGCGCAACCCGCCACCGGGCGCGGGCTGGCGCTCGCCGTCACGGCGGACATTCCCGACCTGGCCGCCCTGTCCCCGCTCGCCGGCGCGCCCCTGCCGCCGCTGAAGGCCATCGCCGCGCAGTTCAAGCTGGCCGACGCGGACGGCGGCAATACCATCGCGGCGAGCGATCTGAAGCTGAGCCTGCCGAAGCTCGATCTGGCGGGTTCGGCGTCCTTCAGGCGCGGCGCGCGGCCGATGGTCACGGCCGACCTGGCGGGCAAGCAGATCGATCTCGACGCCCTCAAAGCGTCGCTTTCGGCCGGCGCCCCGGCCAAGCCCGCCCAACCGGCGGCGCCGGCCGCGCGATCGGGGCACGTCATTCCGGACACCAGGCTGCCGCTGGACGCGCTGCGACAGACCGACGCCGATGTCCAACTGGCGCTCGACGACCTGCTGACCGGCGGGCAGGACTACAAGGCGGTCAAGCTCCACCTCGTCGCCAGGGACGGCAAGCTCACGCTCGATCCGGCCGGCGTGAACACCCCGGGCGGACAGGTGGACGCCAAGCTGACGATGGACGCCAATCCGGCAGCGCCGCCGGTGACGCTCACGCTGCGCGCGCCGGGCCTGGCGCTGCAGGCGCTGCTCAAGGCGCTCGGCAAGCCCGGCTACGCCAGCGGCACGCTGGAACTGCGCGCCGACCTGCATGGGGCCGGCGACTCGCCGCACGCCATCGCGGCCTCGCTGGACGGCGAGATCGGCGCCGCCGTCGCCAAGGGCGAGATGGACAGCCAGGTTCTCGGCGGGCTGTTGTCGTCGTTGCTGCAGAGCACGCAGATCAACCAGCTCGCCAGCAAGGCCGGCATGAGCGCGCTGAACTGCTTCGCGCTGCGGCTGGACGCCAGCCACGGCGCCGGCACGCTGCGGACGTTGAAACTGGACAGCAGCACGGTCGGCCTGGATGGCACGGGCGGGATGAATTTCGGCAGCGAAACGCTCGATCTGCATCTCAAGCCGACGGTCGGCGTCGCCGGCACCAACGTCGCGACCCCGGTCATCGTCAAAGGGACCTTCGCCGCTCCGTCCGTCGAGCCGGACGCGTTGGGCCTGGTGACCGGCAACGTCGGCACCGCCGCCAAGCTGGCGCTCGGGGCGAGCACCGGCGGGCTGGCTCTCATCGCCGGTTCGGCGATCGACAAGAAGCTGTCCGGCGATCCCTGCGCCGAACCGCTCGCGCTGGCGCGCTTCTCCGCGCCGCCGGCCGCGGGCAGCCAGCCCGCCGCCGCCAGCCAGCCGCAGGCCAAGCCGAGCACTGGTCCGGTCGGCACGCTCAAAGGACTGTTCCAGTAAGGCGGCGGATACGATGGCGGCGGATGTGTTGCCGCCGCACTGATTGCGGTGCATGGTCCATTCCGGCAATGGCGCCACAGGCGAGGGCACTGGCGCGAAATCAGACTTGGTTTCGCTCAGGATCGTTGCATAACGTGAAGGACACCGTCGTGGGCGTAAGCGCAGGGCCGCTGGACCAAATCGAGCCGATCGAACGGGAAACCATCAAGCGGGTGATCTGGCGGCTGATGCCGTTGCTGGTGCTCGGTTATTTCTGTGCCTACCTGGACCGATCGAACGTGGGCATGGCCGCGACGACGATGGTGCAGGACCTGGGGTTCTCGAACACGGTGTTCGGTTTCGGCGCCGGACTGTTCTTTCTCGGCTACTTCGCATTCGAGATCCCGAGCAACCTGATCCTCAACAAGGTTGGGGCGCGGCGCTGGATCGCCCGCATCCTGATGACCTGGGGCATCATCGCCGGGCTGACCGGCTTCGTGTGGAGCGAGTCGAGCTTCTACTGGAACCGCATCCTCCTCGGGATTGCCGAGGCCGGGTTTTATCCAGGCGTCGTGCTGTACCTGACCTGGTGGTTCCCGGCCTACTATCGCGGCCGGATGATGGCGATATTCCAGTCGGCCAGCATGATCTCGCTGTTCGTCGGCCCGCCGGTCGGCGGGCTGTTGCTGCTCATGCAAGGCGATCTGGGCCTGCGTGGCTGGCAGTGGCTGTTCATCATCGAGGCGCTGCCGTCGATCGTCATGTGCTTCGTGATGTGGCAGTTGCTGACCGATCGGCCGAAGGACGCCGAATGGCTGCGGCCGGACCAGCGGGCCTGGTTGCAGGCCCGGTTGGACTCCGAGATGGCACAGCGCGAGGCGGTGCGGAAGTACTCTCTCCTCGATGCGTTCTGCAATCCAAAGGTGTGGCTGCTGTCATTGGCCTATGTCGGCACCAACATGGTGTCCTACGTGCTGGTGTTCTTCCTGCCGCTCATCGTCAAGGGCCTCGGGGTGTCCACCGGCATGATCGGTCTGGTCAGCGCGTTGCCCTTCATGCTCGCTTTCGTGGCGATGCTTTTCTGGGGCTGGCACTCCGACCACACCGGCGAGCGGCTCTGGCATGTCGTGGGGCCGTGTTTGCTTTGCTCGGTGGCGCTGGCGGCTTGCATCGTCATCGGCGTTGGCCACCCGGTCGTGACGATGATGATGCTCATGCTCGTACCTATGTGCATCCAATCCCTGCAGTCGCCGTTCTGGGCGCTGCCCAGCGCGATGCTGACCGGCGCCGCCGCCGCGGGCGGTATCGCCATGATCAACGCGGTCGGCAGTCTGGGCGGGTGGTTCGGGCCGTCGGTGTTCGGCTTTGTGAAGGATCTGACCGGAAGCGACAATATCGGACTGCTCTGCATCGCGTTGGCGCCGATCGTTTCCGCCATCGCGCTGCTCCTGGCTGGCCACGACCGCCGGCTGGAACGCATG
>CAYWOW010000318.1:0-3476 GCA_964459005.1 uncultured Acetobacteraceae bacterium | reverse complement strand
TTCAGCATGCGGGTGCCGCTGATCGACGGCCAGGGCAACTTCGGCTCGGTGGACGGCGACCCGCCGGCGGCGATGCGCTACACCGAGGCGCGGCTGGCCCGCGCCAGCTCCTTCATGCTGGAGGACATCGACAACGACACCGTCGACTTCCAGCCCAGCTACGACGAAACCTCGATGGAGCCGCGGGTTCTGCCGGCGAGCTTCCCCAATCTGCTGATCAACGGCGCCAGCGGCATCGCCGTCGGCATGGCGACCAACATCCCACCGCACAACCCGACCGAGATCATCGACGCCGCCCTGGCGCTGGTGGGCGACCCCTCGCTCGGGCTCGACGCCCTGATGAAGATCGTCCCCGGTCCGGATTTCCCCACCGGCGCGATGATCCTGGGCCGGGCCGGCATCCGCCAGGCTTTCGAGACGGGTCGCGGCTCGCTCGTCCTGCGCTCGCGCGCGGAGTTCGAGAAAATCGGCCACGGCAGCGATCGCACGCAGATCGTGGTGACGGAAATTCCGTACCAGGTGAACAAGGCCACCCTGCTGGAACGCATCGCCGAGCTGGTGCGCGCCAAGCAGATCGAGGGCATCGGCGATATGCGCGACGAGAGCGACCGCTCCGGCATGCGCATCGTCATCGAGTTGCGCCGCGACGCCACGCCCGATGTGGTGCTGAACCAGCTGTTCCGCTTCACCGCGCTGCAGACCACCTTCGGGGTGAATTTTTTGGCGCTGGATGGCGGGCGGCCCCGGCTGATGGGGTTGAAGGATGCGCTGCAGGTCTTCCTCCGGTTCCGCGAGGATGTGATCCTGCGCCGCGCGCGCCACGAACTCGCCAAGGCGCGCGACCGGGCGCATCTGCTGGTGGGGCTGGCGATTGCCGTCGCCCATATCGACGAGGTCATCCGGCTGATCCGAGCCAGCGCCGACGCGGCGATGGCCCGGGTGGCGCTGATGGAGCGCGGCTGGCCGGCCGAGCAGGTGATCTCGCTGCTGGCGCTGATCGAGGACGCGCGCAACGTCGTCGCCCCCGATGGCACGGTGCGGCTGACCGAGGAACAGGCGCGCGGCATCCTGGAGTTGCGCCTGCAACGGCTGACCGGGCTGGAACGCGAGAAGATCAACGAGGAGATGGGCGAGGTCGCGGCAAAGATCGCCGACCTGCTGGAGATCCTCGCCAGCCACCCGCGGCGCATGGAGGTACTGCGCGGCGAGCTGCAGAAGGCGCGGCTGGCGGTCGCCTCGCCGCGGATGACGGAAATCGTCGAGGCGGCGGCCGACCAGGACGACGAGAGCCTGATCGAACCCGGCCAGATGGTGGTCACCATCACCCGCGACGGCTTCATCAAGCGGACGCCACTGGAGACCTTCCGCCAGCAGAACCGCGGCGGGCGCGGGCGCAGCGCGGCCGGCACGCGCGGCGACGACATCGTGACGCGCAGCTTCAATGCGCACACCCACCAGTGGGTGCTGTTCTTCTCGTCCGGCGGAAAAGCGTTCCGGGAGAAGGTGTGGCACCTGCCCGAGGCCGGCCCGACCGCGAAGGGCCGCGCACTGGTGAACCTGCTGCCCGAACTCGGTTCGGACGCCATCACCACCGTGCTGCCGCTGCCGCACGACGAGACGCTGTGGGAAAGCCTGCACCTGGTGTTCGCCACCGCCAAGGGCAACGTGCGGCGCAACCGGCTGTCGGATTTCCGCAACATGCGGGCGAGCGGGCTGATCGCCATGAAGCTCGACGAGGACGACCGGCTGATCGGGGTGGCGACCTGCCGCGAGGGCGGCGACGACATGCTGCTGGCGACCCGGCTGGGCCGCTGCATCCGCTTCCAGATCACCGAGGACAACCTGCGCGTGTTCGCGGGCCGCGACAGTTCCGGCGTGCGCGGCGTGAAGTTGCAGGAGGGACGCGCGCACGACGAAGTCGTCAGTCTCGCCGTGCTGCGCCATGTCGAGGCCACTCCCGACGAGCGTGCCACGTATCTCAAGCTGGCCGCCGCTCGCCGCCGTGCCGCCGGCGAGGAGGCGGACGCGCCGGACGAGGATGAGGAAGGGGCGCAGGAAGTTGCGATGCCACCGGAGCGCTTCGAGGATCTGGCCGAGCGGGAAGAGTTCCTGCTGACGGTGACCGATCAGGGATTCGGCAAGCGGTCTTCCGCCTACGAGTACCGCGTCAGCGGCCGTGGCGGGCAGGGCATCACCAACATCACGCTGAGCGTGCGCACCGGCACCGCGATGGCCGGCATGCTGGCGGTGCGGCCGGGCGACGACGTGATGCTGGTGACCGATGTCGGGCGGCTGATCCGCCTGCCCGCCGATCAGGTCCGGCTGACTGGCCGGTCGGCCATGGGTGTGACACTGTTCCGGCTGGATGGTGGCGAATGCGTCACCAGCGTGTTCCCGGTGGTGGAGGACGCGGCCGACGGAAATGGCGGTGAGGACGGGCCGGAGGAGGAAGGACAACCGGAAGATGGCTAAGACGCGACGCGCCGGTCCCCGGATCGGGCTGTGCCCTGGCACGTTCGACCCGGTCACCAACGGGCATCTGGACGTGATCGGCCGGGCCGCGAAGTTGTTCGACCGGCTGGTGGTGGGCGTGGCGACAAACGTGGGCAAGGGCCCGCTGTTCCCGCTGGACGAGCGCGTGGACCTGGTGCGCGCCGAAATGGTGGCGGTGTCCGCGCGTACCGGCACGCCGATCGACGTGCAACCGTTCGACGGGTTGCTGATGCATTTCGCCCAGGCGATCGGCGCCACCATGATCGTGCGGGGGCTGCGCGCGGTGTCGGATTTCGACTACGAGTTCGCCATGGCGGGGATGAACTACCGGCTGGATCCCACCATCGAGACCGTGTTCCTGATGGCGAGCGAGCGGCACCAGTTCATCCAGTCGCGCTTCGTCAAGGAGGTCGCGCTGCTCGGTGGCGACATTTCCTCGTTCGTGCCGGCGCTGACCTTGCAGCGGACGCTGGAACGGCTGGGACGGACGAAGTGACCCCGATGATACGGAGCAGGACGATGTTGAGACGTGTTTTTATGGCGGCCTTTCTTGTAACCCCAGGCGTGGTGATAAGCAGCATGAGCGAAGCCCAGACGACCGATTTGGAAAACACGGTCTATCTCGATCTGAAGGACGGTCGCGTGGTGATCCAGTTGCTGCCCGAACTGGCGCCGAAGCATGTCGAGCGGGTGAAGCTGCTGTGCCGCAAGGGCTTCTACGACGGCACGCCGTTCCACCGGGTCATCGAGGGTTTCATGGCGCAGGGCGGCGACCCGACGGGCACCGGCACCGGCGGCAGCGGGCTGGGCAACCTGCCCGCCGAGTTCACCACCACGCGGCGCTTCCTGCGCGGCACGGTGGGCGCGGCGCGGTCGAGCAGCCCGAACAGCGCGGACAGCCAGTTCTTCATCATGTTCGCGCCGGCGCCGAACCTGGACGGGCAGTACACGATCTGGGGCCAGGTGGTGTCGGGCATGGAGTT
>CAYWOW010000317.1:2285-3484 GCA_964459005.1 uncultured Acetobacteraceae bacterium | reverse complement strand
GACGACACCCCGGACGAACCGGTGGAGATGGGGTAGGCGGGAAGATGCACCAGAAGCTCCTCGGGCGTATGCCGCGCGAAGCAGCTTTTTTCAGCCGCGCGTGGCAAGATTACGGCGAAGATTCCGCCCCCGTGTGGCAGCGGCGGCAGGCGGCTCTGGTTTTTTGCCCCGACCGGAGGGAAGCTGGCCGGCATGGACGAGTCCCTGGCTGAAACGCTGGCCGGATGGCGCCGGCACCTGCATGCCCACCCCGAATTGTCGCTGCACGAGAAGGCCACCGCCGCCTTCGTCTGCGCCCGTTTGACCGAGTTCGGCATTCCCTTCGTGGCCGGGGTGGGCGGCCATGGCGTGGTGGCGACGCTCACGCGCGGCGCCTCCAATCGCAGCGTCGGCCTGCGTGCCGACATGGATGCGCTGCCGATCGCCGAAACCACCGGGCTGGCCCACGCCTCCACGCATCCCGGCGTGATGCATGCCTGCGGCCATGACGGCCACACCACCAGCCTGCTCGGCGCGGCGGCGCTGCTGGCGCGCGATCCGGACTGGACCGGCACCGTGCACCTGATCTTCCAGCCCGCCGAGGAGGGCGGTGGCGGCGCGGTGGCCATGCTGGCCGACGAGCTGCTGGAGCGTTTTCCGATGGAGCGCATTTTCGCCTACCACAACTGGCCGGGCCTGCCGGCCGGCACGGTGGCGGTGCACGACGGGCCGGTGATGGCGGGCGGGGCGCGGGTGGCCGTTACGCTGTTCGGTCATGCCGGCCATGCCGGGATGCCGCACCTGACCCGCGATCCCATGCTGGCGGCCGGTCACTTGCTGGTGGCGCTGCAATCGGTGGTATCGCGCACCATCGATCCGCTGGAGTCGGCGGTGGTGTCGATCTGCATGATCGACGGCGGGGTGGCGGCCAACCAGATCCCGTCGGAAGTGACGCTGCGCGGCACCCTCAGGGCCTTCAACCCGCTGGTGCGCGAGCAACTGGATGCGGCGATCGCCCGGGTGGTGGAGGGCATCGCCGCGACCTTCGAGATGCGGGCGGAGCTTCAGATCCTGCCGGGCCTGCACGCCACGGTGAACCACCACGCCGAGGCCGAACTGGCGGCCGAGGCGGTGGCCGGGGCGGGGCTGGCGCTGCGGCGCGACCTGCCGCCGGCGATGACCAGCGAGGATTTCTCCTGGTTCCTGCTGAAGCGTCCGGG
>CAYWOW010000317.1:0-2185 GCA_964459005.1 uncultured Acetobacteraceae bacterium | reverse complement strand
CGCGAGGCGGTCAATCTCTGCGCCAACAACTATCTTGGCCTGGCCAACCACCCGGCCCTGGTCGAAGCCGCCAAGGCGGCGCTGGATGAGTTCGGGTTCGGCATGGCCTCGGTGCGCTTCATCTGCGGAACGCAAACCCTGCACCGCACGCTGGAGCAGCGGATCGCACGCTATCTCGGCCATGACGACGCCATCCTGTTCGCGGCCTGCTTCGATGCCAATGGCGGCGTGTTCGAGGCGCTGCTGGGCGAGCAGGACGCCATCATCTCCGACTCGCTCAACCACGCCTCGATCATCGACGGGGTGCGGCTGTGCAAGGCCCAGCGCTACCGCTACGCCAACAACGACATGGACGACCTGGCCGCCCGCCTGGCGGAGGCCGACGCGGCCGGGGCGCGGTTCAAGGTCATCGCCACCGACGGCGTGTTTTCCATGGACGGCTATGTCGCCAACCTGCCGGCGATCTGCGATCTGGCGGAGCGCCACGGCGCGCTGGTCATGGTCGATGACTGCCACGCGACCGGCCATCTCGGCGCGCAGGGACGTGGCACGCCGGCGCTGACGGGGGTCGGCACGCGCGTCGGCATTGTCACCGGCACGCTGGGCAAGAGTCTCGGCGGCGCCATGGGCGGCTTCGTCGCCGCGGCGCAACCGATCGTCGATCTGCTGCGCCAGCGTGCCCGGCCCTATCTGTTTTCCAACAGCCTCGCCCCGGCCGTGGCGGCGGGCGCGCTGGCGGCGATCGACATCGCCGAGCGAGCCGACGATCGCCGCGCCCTGCTCGCCGCCCATGCGCAGCGGTTCCGCGACGGTCTGGTCGCCGCCGGGTTCGACGTGCTGCCCGGCGCGACCCCGATCATTCCGGTGATGCTGCACGAGGCCGCCCGCGCCAATGCGATGGCCCAGGCGCTGGCCGAACGCGGCGTTCACGTCGCCGCGTTTTCCTATCCGGTCGTGCCCAAGGGGCGGGCGCGCATCCGCACCCAGATGTCGGCGGCGCTGACCGAAGCCGACGTGACTTTCGCTCTCGACGCTTTCAGGGACGCCGGCACCGCGCTCGGCATCGTCTGATCGTTCGGCACAGGAGAAATGCCATGAGGGCTCTCGTAAAAACACAGGCGGCGCCTGGGCTTTGGCTGCGCGAGGAGCCGGTGCCGCAACCCGGCCCCGACGAGGTGCTGATCCGGATCAACAAGACCGCGATCTGCGGCACCGACATCCACATCTACAACTGGGACGAATGGGCCAGCCGGACGATCCCCGTGCCGATGGTCGTGGGGCATGAATACGCCGGCGAAATCGTCGAACTCGGCGCCCTGGTGCGCGGGCTTTCGATCGGGCAGCGCGTCTCCGGCGAGGGGCACGTGATCGGCATGAAGAGCCGCGCCGCGCGGGGCGGGCATTTCCATCTCGATCCGCAGACCCGCGGCATCGGCGTCAACATCCCCGGCGCCTTCGCGGAATACGTGAAGATTCCGGCGTTCAACGCGATTCCGCTGCCCGACGACATCGACGACGAGATCGGCGCCATTCTCGATCCGCTCGGCAATGCGGTGCACACCGCGCTGTCGTTCGATCTGGTCGGCGAGGATGTGCTGATCACCGGCGCCGGACCGATCGGCATCATGAGCGCCGCGGTCGCGCGGCATGTCGGGGCGCGGCATGTGGTGATCACCGACATCAATCCGATCCGCCTCGCGCTGGCCGCCGAGGTCGCCGATGTCGTGCCGGTCGACGTTTCCAGGGAAGATCTCAACGAGGTGAAAAAGCGCCTCGGCATGAAGGAAGGTTTCGACGTGGGGCTCGAGATGAGCGGAGCGCCGGCGGCCTTCGAACAGATGATCGAGCACCTGCTCGTCGGCGGCAAGCTGGCGCTTCTCGGCATTCCGGCGAAACCCTTCATGGTCGACTGGACGAAGCCGGTGTTCAAGATGCTGACGATCAAGGGCATCTATGGAAGGGAGATGTTCGAGACCTGGTACAAGATGCTGGCCATGCTGCAGAGCGGGCTCGACGTGCGAAAGATCATCACCCACCGCTTTCCCGCGCGGGATTTTCTGCACGGCTTCGAGACAATGAAGGCCGGCAACTGCGGCAAGATCGTGCTGGACTGGACGGCGGCGGCGGAGGGTTAGGGCAAGGGCGGCACACGCGGATCGCCCGCCGGTAGATACGAATACGGAAC
>CAYWOW010000316.1:0-3490 GCA_964459005.1 uncultured Acetobacteraceae bacterium | reverse complement strand
TCAGCCGTATTCGGATTCGGCGGCAGCGTTTTCTTCCTTGGCTACATGATCCTGCAAATCCCCAGCAATCTGATGCTGTTTAAGTTCGGGGCAAAACTCTGGCTGGGGGCAATCCTCGTTATCTGGGGCGCGGTCGCCTCCCTCATGGCGTTCGTGACCAACGAGTGGAACTTCGATGTCGCGCGTTTCGTGCTTGGCCTCGCGGAGGCCGGTCTCCTGCCGGGTCTGGCGCTTTACCTCACGTACTGGTTCCCCACCCGTTACCGTGCCAGGGCCGTTGGCGGATACATCATCGCCGGTTCCTTCGCCGCCATCCTGGGCGGGCCGATTTCGGGTGTTCTGCTGACCTATACGGATGGGATCATCGGACTTCGCGGCTGGCAGTGGATGTTCATCGGCGAAGGCCTGCCGGCAGTCCTACTGGGCCTGTTCACGCTGTACTATCTTCCCAACTCGCCGACCCAGGCGAAGTGGCTCACGCAGCCCGAACGCGACTGGATCGAGAGCGAGCTTCGCGCCGAGCGGGTGGAGATCGAACGCGCCGGACGGAACTCGATCTTCGATTCGCTGCGCGACATCCGAGTCTGGGTGCTGTCGACCCTGTTCGGCTGTGCGCTCGTCGGCATCTATGGAATGTTCATCTGGCTGCCACTGATCATCCAGAGCCTGGGCACGCTCAGCTACCTGCAGATCGGTCTTCTGTCGGCGGTGCCGCCGATGCTTGGCGTGATCGGCACCATCGTCGTCAGCATCAACTCGGACCGTACCGGCGATCGCAAGTTCCACCTTGCCGCGGTGTATGTCATCGGCGGGATCGGCATGTTGGGCAGCGCCTTGTTCAAGGACCCTGTACTGGCCTACCTTTCGCTCTGCCTGGCCGGCCTTGGCATGGGCTCCGGCAATTCGCTGTTCTGGAGCCTCAACGCATCGTTCCTGACCGGCGTGGCCGGCGCGGTCGGGATCGCGGTGGTCAACATGATCGCTCAGTTCGGCGGCCTCATCGGTCCGTGGTTCATCGGTGTCGTCAAGACCTCGACCGGAAGCTTCTCGATCGCCCTGATGGTTGTGGCGGCGTTCCTGTTTGTCGCCGCCGGCATTGCCTCGCTGATGAGAGTGACGCCCAGGAAGAGTGCGTAGCGACGGGTTCGATCCGCATCGCCCGGCCAGCCCGGCGATGCGGTGACAACCGGGCATGCCGCGCCGCCGCGGCTGCCGATTCGGCGAATCCATTGACCAGGAGTGACAAGCCATGGCGACCGAGTTGCCCCGCCTGAACGGCGCCATCCGTGCGCTGGAATCCGGCGTACCCGCCTTCGCGACCTTCGCACCGCCGGAGATCGGCGCCGCCCTTACGGCGGGCGGCGCGGCCTACGATGCGGTGGTGTTCGAAATGGAGCACAACCCCTACGACATCACCATGCTGCGCCACTGTCTGCAGTACCTGCTGAGCCGGCGGCAGATCGTCACCTCGGGCAGCCTCGCGCCCGCGGTCACGCCGTTCGTCCGCATCCCGCCCAACGGCGGCGAACACAGCCAGTGGATGGCCAAGCAGGTGCTGGATGTCGGCGTCTACGGCGTGATCTGGCCGCATGTCAGCACCGTGGACGATGCCCGCAATGCGGTGGCGGCCTGCCGCTATCCCCGCCCGGCCGAGGCGCCGCGCTACGATCCGCCCGGCCAACGCGGCGACGCCCCCGCCAACGCCGCCCGCTACTGGGGCCTCACCGGACCGGAATACTACCGCCGCGCCGACGTCTGGCCGCTCGATCCGGCCGGCGAGATCCTGGTGGTGATCATGTGCGAGGAAAAGCGGGCCATCGCCAATCTGCCGGCGATTCTGGAACAGGTGCCGGGGATCGGCGTGGTGCTGATCGGCGAGGGCGACCTGTCGCAGGATCTCGGCCATCCCCGCCAGTACGACCACCCCACGGTCGCCTCGGCGATCGACGATGTGCTGGCGATCTGCAAGCAGTACAACGTGCCGTGCGGCCATCCGCATGTGGACACGAAGAACGTGGAAGGCCTGTTGGCGCGTGGCTTCCGCTGGCTGATGCCGGCGCCGGTGCCGAGCTTCGCGGCATTGGAAACCGGCCGGCGCATCGCCGGGCGTGCCTGAGAGAGGAACCGGAGAACCATCATGATCATCGACGTCCATGCCCACTACACCCAGGCCTCGCCCAAGCTCGATGCCTATCGCGGCCGGCAGGTCTCGGCGCAGAACAAGCCGTCCCGAGGCTCGCTTGGCATCTCCGATGAGGAAATCGTCGCCTCGCTACAGGGCAACATCCGGCAGATGAAAGAGCGCGGCATCGACCGGCTGATGTTCTCGCCGCGCGCCTCCGGCATGGGGCACGATTTCGGCAACGAACTGGTCAGCCGCTACTGGACGGAGGTGAACAACGACCTGATCGGGCGGGTCTGCAAGCTGTTCCCCGGCCAGTTCACGCCGGTCGGCCAACTGCCGCAGACCCCCGGCGTGTCGCCGAAGAACTGCCTGGAGGAAATCGACCGCTGCGTGGCCGAATGGGGCTTCGTCGGCTTCAACATCAACCCCGACGTCTCGGGCGGCGCCCCTCCCTTCACCCCCTCGCTCGGCGATGAGTGGTGGTATCCGCTGTGGGACAAGATGGTGGCGCTCGACCTGCCGGGCATGATCCATGCCAGCTCGACACTCAATCCCGGGCAGCACGTGAACGGATCGCACTACGTGAACTGGGACACCGCGGCCGTGGTGGAGCTGTGCAATTCGCAGGTGTTCGAGGACTTCCCTGGGCTGAAGCTGATCGTTCCGCACGGCGGCGGGGCAATCCCGTTCCAGTGGCGGCGCCATTCCGCGCTGCACGCGCTGGAGAAGCGGCGGCCGTTCGAGGAGATGGTGAAGCACCTCTATTTCGACGCCGCGCTGTACGACCCGGACTCGCTGGAATTGCTGATCCGCCGCATGGGGCCGGACAACGTTCTTTATGCCAGCGAGATGTTCGGCACCGCCAAGGCCATCGACCCCACGACCGGCCGGCCCTATGACGACACCGTGCCGATGGTGAAGGCGATCAAAGGGCTGTCGGAAGCGGACCAGGAGAAGATCTTCAGCGGCAACGCCCGCCGGCTCTATACGCGGGCCGGCCTCTGACAGAGCCGGTTCGCCGTCCGCCGCCGCCCCCTCGCTGAGCAACACGTTCGGAGAGGGGCTGGGCTGCCCTGGCCGGGGCGCGACAACCGCTTGTTAACGCGGCCGCGAATGCCGATCTCCCCGCCATGACCGCAACATCCCTCACCCCGAACGCCGCGATCGACGAACTGGCGCGGCGCCACGCCCGCGCCACCGCCGCCCTGCGCGATGCCCTGGACCGCTTCGTGCGCACCGGCGAGCCGCCGACCGCCGAAGAGCGCGCCGTCTTCCGCTACCCCGAACTGCGCGTCACCTGGCAGCCCGCGGGCAGCCCCCCGGTCACCCGCCGCGCCTGGGCCAAGCCGCAGTGGCCCGGCACCT
>CAYWOW010000315.1:0-3513 GCA_964459005.1 uncultured Acetobacteraceae bacterium | reverse complement strand
ATCGCCAAGCCCGGGAACGTCGCGATCCACCAGGCCGAGAGAAAATACGAGTGCCCGTCGGCCAACAGCGCCCCCCAGTCCGGGGACGGCGGCTGCGCGCCCAGGCCGAGGAAGGACAGGCCCGCGGTTTCCACCACCACCGAGCCGGCCTGCAAGGTGGCCATCACCAGCACCGGCGACATGCTGTTCGGCAGCACGTGGCGCAGCATCACGCGCAGCCGTCCCGCCCCCACCGAACGCGCCGCCCAGACGAAGTCGGCTTCCTGCACGGCGAGCACCTGGCCGCGCATCAGGCGGGCGTATTGCGGCGTGTAGATGATGCCGATCGCGATGATGGAGTTGGTGAAGCTCGGCCCCAGCGCGGCGACGATGATCAGCGCCAGCAGCAGGTAGGGAAACGCCAGCATGACGTCGACCAGGCGCATCACCAGCGTATCGACGCGCCCCCCGGCGAAGCCCGCCACCAGGCCGAGCGTGCCGCCCACCGCCAGCGCCAGGCCGTTGGCCGCGACGATGGCCATCAGCGCGTAGCGGGTGCCCCAGATCAGGCGGGACAGGATGTCGCGTCCGTACTGGTCGGCCCCCAGCCAGTGGTCCGCTCCCGGCGCGGAGAGCGCGCTGGAGAGGTCCTGGTCGAACGGGTCGTACGGGGCGAGCCACGGCGTCAGCACGCACACCAGCAGGAACACGACGATGATCGCCAGCCCCGCCGTGGCGCCGCGCTGGCGCAGCGCCCGGACGATGGCGTGGGCCGGCGCCGGGACGGTGGCGCTCATCGCCGGCCCACCCGCGGGTCGAGCAGCGTGTAGCTCAGGTCGACCAGCAGGTTGACCAGCACGAAGGTCATGGCGATGAACATCGCGCCGGCCTGAACCACGGAATAGTCGCGCGACAGGATGGAATCGACCATCAGCCGGCCGACGCCCGGGAGCGCGAAAATGCTCTCGGTCAGCACCGCGCCGGAGAGCAGCAGGCCGAGTTGCAGCCCGATCACGGTGACGATCGGGATCGCCGCGTTGCGCAGCACGTGGCGCAGCACGACCTGCCGGGCCGGCAGCCCCTTGGCCTGGGCGGTGCGCACGTGGTCCAGCATGCCGGCGGCGATCACCTCGGCGCGGGTGATGCGGGTGATCAGCGCCAGCGGCACGGTGGCCAGCGTGAAGGCGGGCAGCAGCATGGAATGCACCGCCTCCCAGGTCATGGCGGGCTCGCCGGTCAGGGCGGCGTCGATGATGCTCATGCCGGTCACCCGGGGCGGCTCCATGCCCACCGGCATCAGCCCGCCCACCGGCACCCAGCCCAGCACGGAGGCGAACAGGATCAGCAGCATCAGGCCGAGCCAGAAGATCGGCATCGATACGCCGAACAGCGTCGCCGTCATCATCGCCGCATCGAAGCGCGAGCCGTTGGTGACCGCCGTCAGCACACCCAGCGGCACGCCGATCAGGCTGGCGATGGCGAGCGAGCAGAAGGTGAGTTGCAGGGTGACCGGGAAGGCCACCAGCACGTCGTCGATGGCCGGATGGTTGGTTGCCAGCGAGGTGCCGAAGTCGCCGTGCAGCGCGTCCAGCACGAAGCGCATGTATTGCACCCAGATCGGCTGGTCGATGCCGAGCGCGTGGCGCAGCCGGGCCAGTTCGGCGTTGGTGGCGCGGTCGCCCAGCAGCATCTGGGCCACGTCGCCGGGCAGCAGGTGCATGGTGACGAACACCACCATGCTGACGCCGATCAGCACGAAGACCAGTTGCAACAGCCGATGCGCCACGTATTGCGCCATCCGGGGCTCCCTTGCGCCGAAACCCTGCGGGTGCGGCAGCGCGCGCGGGCTGTCAAGCGGATGGCCCGGCACTGCTTGCGGATTGCGCCTGTCCGGGGTGCCGGCGGATCGTTATAATGCATGACTATCATGCCAGCACGTTCCCATCGCGAGGACGCCGCACCCGCCGACGCGGGGGCCGCGGTGGATGTCGGGCCGTTGTCCGGGCTCATCGGTTATGCGTTGCGGCGGGCGCAACTGGCGGTGTCGCGCGACCTCGCCCAACAGTTCGCGGCGCTGGACATCCGGCCGACGCAGTATGCCGTGCTGGTCGTGCTGGCGCGCAATCCGGGGCTGCGGGCGGGGCAGGTGGCGCTCGCGCTGGGCATCCGGCGGGCCAATTTTGTTCCGCTGTTGGATGGGCTGGAGGCGCGCGGCCTGGCCGAGCGGGCGCGCGCGACGGGCGACCGGCGGGCCTCCGCGCTGTTCCTGACCGACGCCGGGGTGGCGATGCTGGCTCGGCTGGAGCCGCTGCTGGCCGCGCACGAGGCGAAGTTCGCCGCCCGCCTGGGCAGCGACGGGCGCTACCAGCTCATGGGCCTGCTGCACCGGCTTGGCGATGCGGCGTTCGATCCGGGCTGATTATTTTGTGGAGAAACGATGATGGCGGTGTGGTTGAAACAGGGACGATCGGTCGAGGCGTCCAAGGCGGACGACGCGCGCGTGCGGGCCACCGTCGAGACCATGCTGGCGGCCATCGAGACCGAGGGCATGGCGGCCGTCCGCCGCTACTCGCGGGAACTCGATAACTGGGAGCGGACCGATTTCCGGCTGACGAAGGATGAAATTCGCGCGGCCTATGCGGCGCTGCCCGAAGCCACCATCGACGATATCCGGTTCGCCCAGGCGCAGATCCGCGGCTTCGCGCAGGTCCAGAGGGACGCGCTGAAGGATGTCGAGGTCGAGACCCTGCCGGGGGTCATTCTCGGGCACACGAACATTCCGGTGAACGCCGTCGGCGTCTATGTGCCGGGCGGCAAGTACCCGATGGTCGCCTCCGCGCACATGGGCGTCGTGACGGCGAAGGTGGCCGGCGTGAAGCACATCATTTCCGCGGCGCCGCCGTATGAGGGACGGCCGAATCCGGCGATCGTGGTGGCGCAGGATCTGGCCGGCGCCGATACGATCATCGCACTCGGCGGGGTGCAGGCGATCGGCCTGATGGCGTTCGGCGACGCGGCGAGCGGCTTCCCGCCGGTGGATATGCTGGTCGGCCCGGGCAACGCCTATGTCGCCGAGGCCAAACGGCAACTGTTCGGGCGGACGGGGATCGATCTGCTGGCCGGGCCGACGGAGACGCTGGTGATCGCCGACGACAGCGTGGACGGCGAATTGTGCGCGGCGGACCTGCTGGGCCAGGCGGAGCACGGGCCGAACAGCCCGGCGATCCTGCTGACCACCTCGGAGGCTCTGGCGCGCGACACGATGGCGGCGATCGCGGCGGAGCTTGCCTGGTTGCCCACGGCGAAGGTCGCGGAAATTGCCTGGCGGGATTTCGGCCAGGTCATTCTCGCCGGGTCGGACGCCGAGATGGTCGAGATCGCCGACCGGATCGGCTCGGAGCACGTTCAGGTCATGACGCGGGACCCGGAGTATTTCCTGCGCAACATGACGAATTACGGGGCGCTGTTCCTGGGGCCGCTGACCAACGTGGCCTATGGCGACAAGGTGATCGGCACCAACCACACCCTGCCGAC
>CAYWOW010000314.1:0-3522 GCA_964459005.1 uncultured Acetobacteraceae bacterium | reverse complement strand
TGATCGCGGCGCTGAACCCCGACGTGATCTGCCTGCAGGAAACCAAGGTCCCGGACGCGCTGTTCCCCGCCAGCGCACCGGGGGAACTCGGCTATCCCTTCGCGGCGTGGCGGGGGATGAAGGGCTACAACGGGGTGGCGATCTTCTCCCGCCTGCCGCTTGAGGTGCTCGACTTCGCGCCGGACTGGTGCGGCCGCGGCGACTGCCGGCATCTGGCGGTGGCGCTGGAAACCCGCTCCGAGCCGGTCGAGCTGCACAATTTCTACGTGCCGGCCGGGGGCGACGAGCCGGACCGCGAGGCGAACCCGAAATACGCCCACAAACTCGACTTCCTGGCCGAGGCGACCACCTGGTTCGCCGCCCGCACGGCGCTGACGCGCGCCGTGCTGGTGGGCGACCTCAACATCGCGCCGCTCGAGCACGACGTGTGGAACCACAAGCAACTGCTCGGCGTGGTCAGCCATACGCCGCCGGAAACCGAGGGGCTGACGGCCTGGCTGCACCAGGGATTTGACGACGCGGTGCGCCACTTCGTGCCGGCGGACCGCAAGCTCTACACTTGGTGGTCATACCGCAACAGCGACTGGCGCGCCTCCGACCGGGGCCGGCGGCTGGACCACGTATGGGTCAGCCGCGACCTGACGGACGGACTGCGAACCCAAACGATCCTGAAGGACGCGCGCGACTGGCCGCAAACCAGCGACCACGTCCCCGTGTGCGTGGAACTGGAAGTGTAGGAAGACCCGGCCTTCCTACACCGCTGCCGGTCGCACGCCCTCGGGATCGAGGCGGTAGCCGCCGCCTTCGGTGATCAGCAGGCGGGCGTTCGACGGGTCGGGTTCGATCTTCTGGCGCAGGCGGTAGATGTGGGTTTCCAGTGTGTGGGTGGTCACCGCCGAGTTGTAGCCCCAGACCTCGTTCAGCAGGATCTGGCGGGCCACCGGCCGGCTGCCCGCGCGATAGAGGTATTTGAGGATGGCGGCTTCTTTTTCGGTCAGCCGGATGCGGTGGTTCTTGGCCGTGTCCTGCAGCAGTTTGGCGGCGGGGCGGAAGGTGTAGGGGCCGATGGTGAAGACCGCGTCCTCGCTGTTCTCGAAGATGCGCAACTGGGCGCGCAGCCGGGCGAGCAGCTCGGCCAGGCGGAACGGCTTGGCGATGTAGTCGTTGGCGCCGGCGTCGAGGCCGCGCACCACGTCGGCCTCCTCGTCGGAGCCGGTGAGCATGATGATCGGCACCTTGACCCCGTTGCGCCGCAGCCGGACGCAGAGGTCGCGTCCGTCGCCGTCGGGCAGGGTCACGTCGAGGATGAGGGCGTCGAACCGGGCGTTGCGCGCGGCGATCTTCGCTTCGGCCTCGCCGGCGGTTTCCGCGCCGGTGGCGGCGAACTCGCCGTCCACAGCGAACTGTTCGGCGAGCATGTCCCGCAGGACGGCGTCGTCGTCGACGATCAGGATGGGGCGCTCGCCCGTCATCGGCTGGGTTTCCTTCGGTCCACGAAAGTCCGGGGGGCCAGGTCCCCCCGCCTTGCCGTCCACCGGCATCGCGCATCCGATTGGCTGCAATCAGCGGTGTCGGCGACCGGACCCTATTCAATCACGTAACAGTCAGGTGCATACGGCCTTGTCGTTTCGCAAGTTGCACACATTATCGTGAGGCGCGGCCGGATGGACCGTGCCAGACTGTCAATATGCCATGCAACCCAGTGGTTGCATGGGGTTGGGTGGTGGCGTACCTGCAATGCCGCCACAAACATCGACTGGGATGGCCCAGTACGTTATCCGGTAGGTGCATGACCTCTTCGTCGCTGCGACACCAATCCCCAGGCGATACCTCGCCGGCGCCCGCCGAGTCGGGCGCGTTCGAAACGGCCGATCCGGCGGTACTGCGTTTGCGCGCGGTGCACCGGGCGGTGGCCGATGTCCGGCGCGGCACGCCGGTGCTGTTGCGGGCGGCGCCGGACTTGGTGCTGCTGGGCGCCGAGGCGGCGGGCGCGCGGGGGCTGGCGGAGCTTCGGCGGGTCGCCGAGGCGGCACCGGTGCTGTTGCTGGCGCCGGCGCGTGCGGCCGCGGTGCTGCATCGTCCGGTGGTGCCGTTGCATCCGGCGCTGGCGCTGCGCCTGTCCGAGGCGCTGTTCGAGCCGGAATTCCTGCGCAGCCTGGCCGATCCGACCGCCGAGCAGCTGTTGCCGGCCGACCCGGTGCTGCTGCCCGAGGCGCCGGGGTCGGCGCCGGCGGCGCTGGCGTTGATCAAGTTGGCGCGGCTGCTGCCGGCGGTGCTGGCGGCGCCGTTGCGGGCCGATGCCGCGGCGCGCGCGGCCGAAATGCATCTGCTGACGGTGACCGCGGACGAGGTGCTGGCCTATCCGCAGGCGATGGCGGCCAAGCTGACGCGGGTGGCCGAGGCGCAGGTGCCGCTGGAGGGCGCGGCGGATGCGCGCATCGTGGCCTTCCGCGCGCCGGACGCCGGGGTGGAGCACCTGGCGATCCTGATCGGCCATCCCGAACGGGCCGAGATACCGCTGATGCGGCTGCACTCCGAGTGTTTCACCGGCGACCTGCTGGGCAGCCTGCGCTGCGACTGCGGCGCGCAACTGCGGGGCGCGATCCGGCGCATGGCCGAGGAGGGCGCCGGGGTGCTGCTCTACCTGGCCCAGGAAGGGCGCGGGATCGGCCTGGTGAGCAAGCTGCGCGCTTACGCACTGCAGGATCGCGGGCTCGATACGGTGGATGCCAACCGCGCCCTGGGCTGGGGGGCGGACGAGCGCAACTTCATGGTCGCCGCGACCATGCTGGAGGCGCTGGGCGTGCATCGCGTCCGGCTGCTGACCAACAACCCGGACAAGGTCTCCGCGCTGGTGGCCTGCGGGGTGGATGTGGTGCGCCGGGAGAGCCTCGCCTTCGCCCCGAACGGGGTGAACGACCACTATCTCGCCACCAAGGCGGAGCGGTTCGGCCACCTGCTGGACTGAGAGGGCCACCATGAGCGAGGCGATCGTGCATCCGGACGGGCGGCTCGAGCTGCACGGCCGGCTCTGGCGGTGCGCGCTGGGGCGTGGCGGCGTGCGGACCTTCAAGGAAGAGGGCGACGGCGCCACGCCGGCCGGCCTGCTGGTGCTGCGTCGGGTGTTTTATCGCGCCGACCGCGTGGCCATTCCGCGCGCCGCGGTGACGCGCGAGCCGATCGGCGAGCAGGATGGCTGGTGCGACGATCCCCAACACGCCGACTACAACCGCCAGATCCGCCTGCCGCACCCGGCCCGGCACGAGGAGTTGTGGCGGCGCGACGGGCTGTACGACGTGGTGGGCGTGCTCGGCTGGAACGACGCCCCGGTGGTGCGCGACCGCGGCTCGGCGATTTTTCTGCATGTCGCGCGGGGCGATTACGCGCCCACCGAGGGCTGCGTGGCGCTGGCCCTGGCGGACGTGCTGGCGGTGCTGGCGGCGGGAGTGACCGCGCTGCGGGTACTCCCTACGGATCGCGGCTGAGCCCTTCGGCGGCCAGCGCATCGAGGTAGGCCTGCCA
>CAYWOW010000313.1:0-3523 GCA_964459005.1 uncultured Acetobacteraceae bacterium | reverse complement strand
CCAACTACGAGTCCAAGATGCTGTTGCGCCATCAGCCCAACGGCATCGCGCTGCGTCGCGGTCAGGCCGACCTGCTCCAGTGGGTCAACACGTTTATCTACTACGTCAAGAACAACGGCGAGCTGGACGCCCTTTACCGCAAGTGGCTGGACGGCCCGATGCCCGAGCTGCCGGTGTTCTGATCCGTGGCACCCCGCAATCCGGCAAGGAGAATCGTTCATGCCCGGCGACCGCACCCCGCGCGTGCCCAGCCGACGGCTCGGCCTGCTCGCCGCGCTCGGCGCCACCCGCAGCGCGGAAGCGCAGAGCATCGACGATCTGCTCACCAGAAAGACGCTCAGGGTGGGCATCCTGGCGGACCTGCCGCCGTTCGGGGTGGCTACCGTCGAGCACAAATACGAGGGCTACGATGTCGACGTGGCCGAGCTCATGGCGAAATACCTCGGTGTCGAGCTCGAACTGGTGCCGGTCACCGGACCCAACCGCATCCCCTACCTGCTCACCAGCAGGATCGACGTGTTGATCGCCACCTTCGGCATCACCCCGGAGCGTGCCCGCCAGGTGGCGTTCTCCATCCCCTACAGCAGCATCGACATCGTATTGCTGGCCGCCAGGGCAACCAGGATCACCAGCACGGACGACCTGAAGGCGCTGAAGGTGGGCGTCACCCGCGCCAGCACGCCGGATACCGCGCTCACCGCGATCGCGCCGCCGGGCACGCGCATCATGCGCTTCGACGACGAGGCCATGACCAACCAGGCGATGCTGTCCGGCCAGATCGACACCCTCGCGCTCAGCACGACCACCGTCAGGGCGTTCCTGGCGTTGAATCCATCGCTCGACTACGAGACCAAATTGGCGCTACGCCACCAGCCCAACGGCATCGCGCTGCGCCGCCGTCAGGCCGACCTGATGCAGTGGATCAACACCTTCATCTACTACGTCAAGAACAACGGCGAGCTGGACGCGATATGCCGCAAGTGGATCGGCACCCCGCTGCCCGAAATGCCGGTGTTCTGAACGCAACGCTTTCACGGTGAAGCCAGGCACCCACCTCAATCCTGGCCAGGAGAACCCTCCATGTCCACCGACCGCAGTCTTCGCCTGTCCCGCCGGCCGCTCGGCCTGCTCGGTGCCGCCGGCGCCGTCCTCGCCACCATCGGCGCCGCCGCCCCCGCCGAGGCGCAGAGCATCGACGACCTGCTGACCAAGAAGAAGCTGCAGGTCGGCATTCTGGTCGACCTGCCGCCGTTCGGGCTGGCCACCGGCACCAACAAATACGAGGGCTATGACGTCGACGTGGCGACCCTGATGGCCAAGTACCTGGGCGTCGATCTCGAGCTGGTGGCGGTCACCGGACCCAACCGCATCCCCTACCTGCTGACCAGCAAGGTCGATGTGCTGGTCGCCACCTTCGGCATCACGCCGGAACGCGCGCGGCAGTGCATGTTCTCGATTCCCTACAGCAGCATCGACATCGAGGTGCTGGCCCCCAAGACAACGAAAATCGCCACCGTGGCCGACCTCAAGGCGCTGAAGGTGGGCGTCGCCCGCGCCAGCACGCAGGACACCGCGATCTCGGCGATCGCGCCGGCGGGCACGCAGATCATGCGCTTCGACGATGACTCCACTACCGCGCAGGCGATCCTGTCCCGCCAGATCGACGTCATCGGCGTGAACAACATCACCGCCAAGCAGATCATGGACATGAACCCGGCGGCCGACTACGAGGTCAAGATGGTGTTGCGCCATCAGCCCAACGGCATCACGCTCCGCCGCGGCCAGAGCGACCTGCTCCAGTGGGTCAACACCTTCATCTACTTCATCAAGAACAACGGCGAGCTGGACGGCATCTGCCGCAAGTGGCTGGGCGCCCCGCTGCCCGAACTGCCGGTGTTCTGATCCGCCGCGGGGCGCGCCCCCGGCGCGCCCCGTCCGCCCAGCCCAGGAACCTGCCCATGTCCGCAAGCCCCGGCGCGCCAACCGGCGACCTCATCATCACCCTGGAAGGGGTCTGCAAGAGCTTCGGCAACTTCCAGGCGCTGACCAACATCAACCTGCAGGTCCGCCGCGGCGAACGGATCGTTATCTGCGGTCCCTCGGGCTCCGGCAAGTCCACCCTGATCCGCTGCATCAACCAGCTGGAACACCACCAGACCGGCCGTATCGTCTTCGACGGCACCGAGGTCGGCCCGCACACCCGCGCGCTCGATCAGGTCAGGCGCGAGATCGGCATGGTGTTCCAGTCGTTCAACCTGTTCCCGCACCTCACCGTGTTGCAGAACTGCATGCTGGCGCCGATGAAAGTGCGCGGCGCCAGCAAGGCCGAGGCCGAGGCGCTGGCGAAACAGTACCTCGCCCGCGTGCGCATCCCCGAGCAGGCCAGCAAATATCCGGGCCAGCTTTCCGGCGGCCAGCAGCAGCGCGTCGCCATCGCGCGCGCGCTCTGCATGAATCCGAAAGTCATGCTGTTCGACGAACCGACGTCCGCGCTCGATCCCGAGATGGTCAAGGAAGTGCTGGAGACCATGATCGGCCTGGCCCGGGACGGCATGACCATGTTGTGCGTGACCCACGAAATGGGGTTCGCGCGCAGTGTGGCGCACCGCATCATCTTCATGGACGCTGGCGAGATCGTCGAGGAAGCGCCGCCGGACACCTTCTTCGCCAACCCGCGCAACGAACGCACCCGCACCTTCCTCGGGCAGATCCTGTCGCACGGATGAGGCGGGTCCAGCGCCCGGCGGTGCTGTTCGGTTCCCTCCTGCTGCTTGCCGCGTGCAGTGCCGTCCCGGCGCGGCCGGACCCGCTGAGCCTGCCCCGCCCCGTCCCGGTCGCCGTCATCGACCGCGAATGGCACACCGAAATCGGGCTGCGCGCCGAGGACCTGACCGGCCCGCTCGCCGCGCTGCGCGACCGCTTCCCCGGCGCCCGCACGCTGGTGTTCGGCTTCGGCGACCGCCACTATCTCGCCGATCCGCACCCGGGCTTCGGCGACACGCTGCTGGCTGCCTTGCCGGGTGCCGGCGCGCTGCTGGTCACCGGCCTCTCCGCCGCGCCCGAGGCGGCGTTCGGCGCGTCCAACGTGGTCCGGCTCATGCTGAGCGAGGACGGCGCGCGGCGCGCGGTCGCCTATGTGTCGAACAGTTTTACGCACAGCGAAACGGGCGACCTGGTGGCGCTCGGCGACGGCCCCTATCCGGGCAGCGCGCTCTATGCCGCGAGCATGCCGTATTCGCTGAGCCACACCTGCAACACCTGGACCGCCGAGGTGCTGGCGGAAGGCGGCGCGGCGGTATCGCCCGACGGGGTCGTGACGGCCAATGAGATGATGACCCGCGCCCGCTCGGCCGAGGCCGCGCCGCCCTGACGGCGGGTCAGCCACGACATATCAGGCGGCGACCATCCTGACCGATCCGCCAACCCCTTCAGCGCAGCACGATCTCCACCCGCCGGTTCTGCGGCTCCCGCACGCCGGCGGCGGTGGGCACCAGGGGCTTGGTGTCGCCAAAAGCCTGGATGT
>CAYWOW010000312.1:0-3552 GCA_964459005.1 uncultured Acetobacteraceae bacterium | reverse complement strand
GTCGACTCCTCCACCGGTTCCGCCGGAACCCGGTAGGTCTCGCCGAACCAGCGGCCAAGGTCGACGTCGGCGCAACGGGGACTGCAGAACGGGCGGCACCGCGGCGTCGTGGGCTTGCCGCAGATCGGGCAGGCCGGCGCAGCCCCGCCGGTCGTCGCTGCTGTCTTCATTCATCCAGACTCCAGGCACAACCAGGCAAGGTCGCATCGGCGCGCATCGGGAAGGCCCGCCCGGTGCGGCGCTGCCAGTCGGCCAGCGCCACCGGGTCGGCACGCACCGCCGCCTCCACGGCGGGGGCGGCGCGCAGCGTGGGCGCGTGCTGCGGGCGGGCGGAAAACGCCGCGTCGGCCGCGCGCAACGCCGCCAGCCCCGTGGCATGCGGCCCCGAAAACACCTCGTACAGCGGCGGATGCACGCGCGGGCGCAGAATCTCGGCCAGCCCCAGCGCGGTGAAGCCGAGCAGGACCGGCGCCAGCGGGTCGTCGCCCAGCGCCGCCCGGAACTCCGGGGCGAGCCGGGGGCGGCGGGCGGCGGACATGCCACCGAAATCGACCAGGATGGCGCCGGACAGATTCCTCAGGCGGATCTGCCGGGCGAGCACCGGCAGCAGCGCGCGGTTGGCGGCGAACTGCGCCCGCGCCTTGCCGCCACGCGCGCCAGTGGCGCCGAGATCGACATCGATCGCGACCAGCGCCGGCGTCGGGTGGATCGTGATCCGGGCGCCGCCGGCCAGCGTCACGCCCGGCTCCGCCAGGGCCTCCGCCTCGGCCGCGACGGCGTCGTCGAAGGCGGCCCGCACCAGGCGCATCCGCGCGCCGAGCGCCGGCCGCAGCGCCGCCATGACGGCGGCGTCGTCGATGTCGACCGGCGCCGCCGGGTGCAGCGCCGCCAGCCGCTCGATCGCCCCCGGGCCGCGCCGGAGCAGGGCAGGGGGGCCGGCGCCGACCAGCGCCGCCTCGGCGGGCTCCAGGCGCGCGGTCAGGCGCGGACCCTTGCCGCCCTGGGCGGCGCGGACGACGCGCACCCCGAGCGCCTGGCCCTCGGTGGCGCCGCCGCCGCCCTCGCTGTCCGGCAGAAAACCGTCGGCAGCGCTCTCCAGGCGGACAAAAATCCCCGCCATCGCCGGCGCCAGCGCGGCCACCCGGCCACGATAGAGGTCGCCCACCCCGTCCGGCGCGCCGGGGCGCCAGACCGCGTAGTCCACCAGCCCACCGTCATCGACCGCGGCGGCGCGGACCTCGCCCGGGCTGCACGCCGCAAAAATCCTCACGGCAACCCATAGCCGAGACCGCGCAGCAGACTGGCGGTCTCGAACAAGGGCAGCCCGACCACGTTGGAATAGCTGCCGGAGAGGAAGCGCACATGCGCCGCGGCCCGGCCCTGGATGGCATAGCCGCCGGCCTTGCCGCGCCATTCGCCGCTGTCGAGGTAGGCGCGGATCTGCGGCTCGGTCAGGCGGGCGAAGCCGACCACGCTTTCGGCCAGGCGCTCGGCGCGGCGTCCGTCCGGCGCCACCAGCACCACCGCCGTCAGCACCCGGTGGCGGCGGCCCGAGAGCAGCGCCAGGCAGGCGCGCGCCTGCGCCTCGGTCTCGGCCTTGGGCAGGATGCGGCGGCCGCAGGCCACCACGGTGTCGGCCGCGAGGACAAAATCGCCGGGGCTCGCCGCCGCGTCCGCCTTGGCGCGGGCAAGGCGCTGCACCGCCTGGCGCGGCAATTCGGCGCGCAGTGGGGTCTCGTCGATGTCGGTCGGGGCAACGGCGTCCGCAACGACGCCGATCTGGGCCAGCAGGTCGCGGCGGCGAGGGCTGGCCGAGGCGAGAACGAGGCGGTTCAGATTACTTGAACCGGAAGGTGATGCGGCCTTTGGACAGGTCGTAGGGGGTCATCTCCACGTTTACGCGGTCGCCGGCCAGCACGCGGATACGATTCTTGCGCATCTTGCCGCTGGTGTGCGCCAAAATGGTATGTTCGTTGTCGAGCTTCACGCGAAACATGGCGTTCGGAAGCAGTTCCGTGACCGTGCCGCTGAATTCGATCATGTCTTCTTTCGACATGCAGTTCCTTCTGTTGTCGATTACGGCGCCGCAGCGCCACGTGGCGCGCACCATGAGCATCCGCCAATCGCGGGTCAAGCCGCCGCGGGCGTTCCTTCACGCATTCCCCAGCCGCACGGCGATGCTGCGGCCGTGGGCGTGCAATCCTTCCGCCTCCGCCAGCGCCATCGCGGCGGGTCCGATGCGGCGCAGCGCGTCGTCGTCGCCGGTCATCCAGGTCGTGCGCTTGAGGAAGTCGAATACCGACAGGCCGGAGGCGAAGCGGGCGGTGCGTCCGGTCGGCAGCACGTGGTTGGGTCCGGCCACGTAGTCGCCCAGCGCCTCCGGGCAGGAAGGGCCGAGGAAGGCGGCGCCGGCGTGGCGGATGCAGGCAAACAGCGCCGCCGGGTCGGCGGTCATGATCTGCAAATGTTCCGGCGCCAGCCGGTTGGCCAGCGCCGCCGCCTCGTCGAGGTCGCGCACCACGATGATGGCGCCGTGCCGCTCCCACGAGGTGCCGGCGATGGCGGCGCGGGGCAGGCTGGGCAACTCGGCGGCGAGCGCCCGGGCGACGGCGGTGGCGAGACCGTCGTCGTCGGTGATCAGGATGGCCTGCGCGGCCTCGTCGTGCTCGGCCTGGGCGAGCAGGTCGATGGCGACGCGGCGAGGGTTCTGGGCGGCATCGGCGATCACCACCACTTCGGAGGGGCCGGCGATGCTGTCGATGCCGACACGGCCGAACACCTGGCGCTTGGCCTCGGCCACGTAGGCGTTGCCGGGGCCGACGATGCGGTCCACCGGGGCGATGGTGGCGGTACCCCAGGCCAGGGCGGCGATCGCCTGGGCGCCGCCGACCCGGTAGATTTCGGCCACCCCCGCGCGCCGCGCCGCCGCCAGCACCAGCGGATTGAGCGCGCCGCCCGGGGTGGGCACGCACATGGCCACGCGACCCACCCCGGCGACGCGGGCGGGGATGGCGTTCATCAGCACGGAGGAGGGATAGGCCGCCTTGCCGCCCGGCACGTAGAGCCCGACCGAATCAAGCGCCATCCAGCGCATGCCGAGCGTGAGGCCCTCGGCGTCCACCATGCGCAGGTCGGCCGGCATCTGGGCGCGGTGAAAAGTTTCGATGCGTGTGGCGGCCACGTCGAGGGCGGCGTGCAGCTCGGCCGGCACCACGGCGATGGCGGCCTCGATCTCGTCGACGCCGATGCGCAGCCCCTCGGGAGTGACCGCCATGTGGTCGAAGCGCTGGGTGAGGTCGCACAGCGCCTGATCGCCGTGGGCGCGCACCTCGGCGATGATGGCGGCGACCGCGGTGTCCACGGTTTCGGTGGTCGCGCGGGCCTGTTCGAGCAGGGCGCGGAAGGCCGGCTCGAAGCCGGGGTCGCTGGTGGCGAGGCGGATCATGAGGCGAGCGCCGCGCGAAACCGGGCGATCCAGGCGCCGATCTGCTCGGGGCGGGTTTTCAGCGCGGTGCGGTTGACGATCAGCCGGCTGGTGACGCGCGCGATCAC
>CAYWOW010000311.1:0-3571 GCA_964459005.1 uncultured Acetobacteraceae bacterium | reverse complement strand
TGGGTGGCGAACGAGTGCCGCAGCGCATGCGGCGTGGCGTGCTCGGGCAGGCCGTTGTGGCGGCGGAACTCGCGCATGGTGCGCTGCGCCACCCCCGGGTTCAGCCGCCGCCCGCGCGCCCCGGTGAACAGCGGCGCCTCGGGTGTGGGCGAGGGGTGATGGCGCAGCCAGAGCGCCATCGCCGCCCGCACCATCGGCAGCACCGGCACGATCCGTTCCTTCGCTCCCTTGCCCACCACCCGCAGCGCCGCGTTCCCGCCGGGCAGCGGCGCCGCCCCCACGTCGAGCCCCAGCGCCTCGGAAATCCGCAGCCCGCAGCCGTACAAAAGGGAAAACAGGGCGACGTCGCGCGCCTGCATGGCGGCGGCCTCCGACTCCTCGCCGATATCCTCCGCCACCGCCCGCGCCTGTCCCCGGCTGAGCGCGCGTGGCAGCGGCCGCCGCGTCTTCGGGGATTCGAGCAGCCGGATCTGCGGATTGGCCAGCCCGTGCCGCCGCGCCAGGAAGCGGAAGAAGCTGCGCACCGCCGACAGATGCCGCGCCCGCGTCGCCGCCCCCGCGCCCTTACCCGCCTCGCTGGCCAGCCAGCCCCAAAAATCCGCCAGCCGCAGCCCGCCCAGCGCCGCCAGATCGGGCTCGCCGCCCAGATGACCGGTCAGAAAGCCCAGAAAGGAAGAAATATCCCGCCCGTAAGCCTCGATCGTCAGTGGCGAGGCGCGCCGTTCATGCGCCAGCCAGTCCAGAAACTCCCCCCGCGCCGCGTCCGCGAGCATCACCGCCCCAGCGCGGCGGCGACGGCCCGGCCGAGGAAGGCGAGCGCCCCCGCCCCCTGCGCCGGGTCCAGCGTCCAGTGTTCGCGCGCCGACAGCGCCAGCAGCGCCGGCGGCTCGCCGGGCACGCGCACCAGCGCCTCGTGCCGGGCCAGGCCCGCCGCCTCGCCGTGCAGCAGGCGCGCCTCGGCGGGGTCGCTGGCATGCGCCACCGCGCGGCCGTCGAGCAGGTGCGCCACCGTCCCGGCCGGCAGCGTGTGCGCCCCGGCCAGCGGCGCCTCGATGCACAGCGCGGCGGCGTCCACCGCCAGCAGGGCGGGAAACACGGTGGCGACGCACTCGGCGATGTCGCCCGCGCCGATCAGCGCCAGCACCGCCTCATGCACCCGCGCGGTCATGCCGGCGGCGGCGCGTCCGGCCGCCAGCACGCCGTCCGCCCGTTCCGCCATGGCGGCGGCATGCGCCCGCTCGGCGCGCACCATTTCGACCATGTGGTCGGCCAGCACCTCGCCATGGACACGCCGCGGCGGCGCCAGGGCGCGGTAGAGCGCCGGCCGATCCGTCAGGAAACGCGGGTGAGCCGCGAGAAAGGCGGCGACCGCCTCGGGATCGACCGACCCGCCGGCCACCGCCTTGGTCATCAGCCCTTGCCGGGCTCGACGATCTGCTGGCCCGTCTTCGCCCAGTCCGCCAGGAAGGCCGCCAGTCCCTTGTCGGTCAGCGGGTGGTGGTAGAGCATGCGCAGCACCGCCGGCGGCACCGTCGCCACATGGGCGCCCAGCTTGGCGGCCTGGATGACATGGATCGGATGGCGCACGCTGGCCACCAGCACCTCGGTCTTCAGCGCCTCGTAGTTGCCGAAGATCTGCACGATGTCGGCGATCAGTTCCATGCCGTCCTGGCCGATGTCGTCGAGCCGGCCGACGAAGGGGGAAACGAAGGTGGCGCCCGCCTTGGCCGCCAGCAGCGCCTGCGCCGCCGAGAAGCACAGCGTCACGTTGACCATCGTGCCCTGGCCCGTGAGCGTCTTGCACGCGCGCAGCCCGTCCGGCGTCAGCGGCACCTTGATGGTGACGTTGGTGGCGATGTGGCGCAGCACCTCGGCCTCGCGCATCATCTGGTCGTATTCGGTGGCGGCCACCTCGGCGCTGACGGGTCCGGGGACGACGGCGCAGATTTCCGCCACCACCTCCAGGATGCGGCGGCCCGACTTGGCGATCAGCGAGGGATTGGTGGTCACCCCATCGAGCAGGCCGGTGGCGGCCAGCGCCTTGATTTCCGCGATATCCGCGGTGTCGACGAAGAATTTCATGGCAGGCGTCCCTTACTGACGATCTTTCCCGGCGGTGCCGAATGGGGCACAGCATAGCTTATGGCCGGCATCAACCAAAAGCGCAGGCTTGGCAAGTTGTTCGAGTCGCCCCCGCCGGAGCCGCCCCCGGCTGGCCTTCGGGTGCCCGTGCTGCTGCCCTATCCCTTCGCCGGCCCCTTCGACTACCGGGTGCCGCGTGGCATGGCGGTGGCGCCCGGCGATCTGGTGCTGGTGCCGCTGAACCGGCGCGAGGAGGTCGGCGTCGTGTGGGACGGCGTGCCCGACGCGACGGTGGGCGACAACCGCCTCCGGCCGATTTCCGGCCGCATCGACGCCAACCCGATGCGCGCCGATCTGCGCGGCCTGGTGGACTGGATCGCCTCCTACACGCTCGCCGCCCCGGGCGAGGTGCTGGCGATGGCGCTGCGCGTGAACGCGCTGCGCCCGGAGCCGCAGCACACGGGCTGGCGCCTGGCCGACCCCTTGCCGGAGACCCGCCTGACCGAAGCCCGCCGGCGCGTGCTGGCGGTACTGGCCGATGGCCGGCCGCGCCTCACCGCCGAACTGGCTGGTCTGGGCGAGGTCTCGCCGGGCGTGGTCCGCTCGATGGCCGAGGCGGGATTGCTGCTGCCCGCCGCCATGCCGTCGCCGCCGCCGTTCCAGCGTCCCGACCCGGAGCACCCGGGCCGGATTCTCTCGACGCAGCAGGAAGCCGCCGCGGCGGCGCTGCGCGAGGCGGTTCGGGCCGGCGCCTTCTCGGTGACGCTGCTCGACGGCGTCACCGGGTCGGGCAAGACGGAAGTCTATCTGGAAGCGGTGGCGGAATGCCTGCGTGCCGGCCGCCAGGCGCTGGTGCTGCTGCCCGAGATCGCGCTGTCCGCGCAGTGGTTCGACCGCTTCACCCATCGCTTCGGCGTCGCCCCCGCGGTGTGGCATTCGGATCTGCCGTCCCGTGTCCGCCGCACCACCTGGCGGGCGGTGGATGGCGGCACCGCGCCGGTGGTGGTGGGCGCCCGGTCCGCGCTGTTCCTGCCCTTCCCCGACCTCGGCCTGGTCATCGTCGACGAGGAACACGAGACCGCCTTCAAGCAGGAGGAGGGGGTCGTCTATCACGCCCGCGACATGGCGGTGGTGCGCGCCCGGCTGTGCGAGGCGCCGGCGGTGCTGGTCTCCGCCACGCCCAGCCTGGAGACGGTGGCGAACGTCGAGGCCGGCCGCTACCGCTGCCTGCATCTGCCCGAACGGCACGGCAGCGCCGGCATGCCGGAGATCGTGCTGGTCGACCAGCGCGCCAGCCCGCCGGAGCGCGGCCGCTTCCTCTCGCCGCCCCTGGTGGAGGCCGTACGGGCCGCCTTTGCCCAGGGCGAACAGGCGATGCTGTTCCTCAACCGCCGCGGCTATGCCCCGCTGACCTTGTGCCGGGCCTGCGGGCATCGCGTGCAGTGTCCGAACTGCACCTCCTGGCTGGTCGAGCACCGGGCGCGCAAGC
>CAYWOW010000310.1:0-3597 GCA_964459005.1 uncultured Acetobacteraceae bacterium | reverse complement strand
GCGGCGAACTGGGCGTTGTCCGGCTTCTCCAGCACCACGGTCTGGCTGATCGGCGGCGCCTTCATGTTCGCCATGGGCTACGAAAAGACCGGACTGGGGCGGCGCATCGCCCTCACCCTGGTCAGCAAGCTCGGGCGCAACACGCTGTCGCTGGCCTACGCCAACGTTCTCGCCGAGGCGCTGCTGGCCATCGTCACCCCGTCCAACTCCGCCCGCGGTGCCGGCACGATGTACCCGATGGTGTCCAACCTGCCGCCGCTCTACGACAGCAAGCCGAACGACCCGTCGCGCCGGCGGATCGGCGCCTACGTGATGTATACGGCGTTCGCCGCCAACACGATCACCAGCTCGCTGTTCCTGACGGGCTGCGCGCCCAACTTCCTGGCGCTGGAATTCGCCCGCAAGCTGGCCCACGTCGATATCAGCTGGCTGGGGTGGTTCCTCGCCGCCGCGCCGTTCGCCATTCCGCTGCTGATCGTGATGCCGTTGATCGTCTACGTCCTCTATCCGCCCCGGCTGAAGCACAGCCCCGAGGCGGCGATATGGGCGAACAAGCAGCTCAAGGAAATGGGACGGATCAGCCGCAACGAGATCACGCTGGCCGTGATCGTGGTCGGCGCCGTGCTGTTGTGGATCCTCGGCGACAAATGGATGGACGGCTCGATCGTCGCCTTCCTGGCGATTGGATTCATGTTCGTGACGGGCGTGTTCACCTGGAACGACATGGCCCGCAACCACGCGGCCTGGACCACCATCTTCATGCTGGCCAGTCTGGTGACCATGGCCGCCGGGCTGGCGCGCGTCGGCTTCATCGCGTGGTTCGCCCAATTCGCCGCGCATCATGTGGGTGGGCTTTCACCCACCGCCACCATCATGGCGCTGGCGGCGATCTATTTCGTCGCGCACTACATGTTCGCGAGCCTCACGGCGCACACCGCGGCGATGTTCCCGATCATGCTGGGCGTCGGCCTGGCGCTGCCGGGCCTGCCGGCGAACGAGCTGGTGATGGCGCTGGCGCTGACCACCGGCATCATGGGCGTGATCAGCCCGTATGCGACGGGTCCGGCGCCGGTTTACTACAACAGCGGCTACATCAGGCCGGCCGAGTTCTGGGGCCTGGGCTTCGTGCTCGGCGCGATATTCCTGGCGGCCCTGCTGTTCATCGGCATCCCGGTGATGATGCTGCACTGAACCGCGGCACGGCAAGGCCCGGCAGGACGCCCGGGCCTTGCTTCCCTGGCGGTCCTATGGTTGTTCGGGTCCTGCCCTCCCTTCAGCAAGGACACCGGACCGACATGGCCGACATCGAGACCGTCGAACTGCCCACCGAGCGCATGATCGCCCGCATCGAGGGCGCGATCGGCTGGATGATCTTCAACAACCCGGCGCGCCGCAACGCGGTGTCGCTCGACATGTGGGCGGCGGTGCCGACGATCCTGGACCGCTTCGAGGCCGACCCGGCGGTGCGCGTCATCGTGCTGCGCGGTGAAGGCGAAAAAGCCTTCGTGGCCGGCGCCGACATCTCGCAGTTCGAGCAGCAGCGCTCCTCGCGCGAGACCGTGGCCCACTACGACGCGACCTCGAAGGCGGCCGGCGAGCGGCTGGAGCGCAGCGAAAAGCCGACCATCGCCATGATCCGCGGCTACTGCATCGGCGGCGGCATGGGCATCGCCACCGTTTGCGACCTGCGCATCGCCGCCGACGACGCCCGCTTCGCCATTCCGGCGGCGAAGCTCGGCCTGGGCTACGGGGCGGACGGGGTGAAGCGGCTGATGGCCCTCATCGGCCCGTCCGCCACGCGCGAGATCTTCTACACCGCGCGCCAGTTCACCGCCGCCGAGATGTCCGCCATGGGCTTCCTCAACCACGTCACCACGGTCGACGGGTTGGAGGATTATGTGCGGTCGTATTGCGCCATGATCGCCGACAACGCGCCGCTGACGCTCAAGGCCTTGAAGCGCACCGTGTTCGAAATGCAGCAGCCGTCGCCGGACCGCGACCTCTGCGAGCGCCTGGTGCGCGACTGCTTCGACAGTGAGGACTACGTCGAAGGACGCCGCGCCTTCATGGAGAAACGCAAGCCGGTGTTCCGGGGGCGGTAGTCCGTCAAGGCAACCACGTGACGTCGCCGATGCGTGGGGCGCCGGCGGCGATCATGGCCAAGCGGTCGAAACCGAGCGCGATCCCCGCTGCCGGCGGCATGCCGTGGGCCAGGGCCGCCAGGAACGCCTCGTCCATCTCCCAGCCGGCATCGCCGTAGAGCGCCGCGCGGCGCGCCCGGTCGGCGAGGAAACGCGCGCGTTGCTCCCCGGCGTCGGTCAATTCGACGAAGGCGTTGGCCAGTTCCATGCCGCAGACCCACAGCTCGAACCGCTCGGCGACGCGCGGGTCGGCCGGGTCGCGGCGGGCCAAAGCGGCCTGGGCGGCGGGCCAGTGGGTGAGGAAGGTGGGCCGGTCGCGGCCGATGCGCGGCTCGATGCGCTCCAGCAGCAGGCGGAAGAACAGGTCCTCCCAGCTCTCGCCGGGGCGCAGCGCGGCGCCGGCCGCCGCGGCCAGCGCGGGGGCGTCGTCCGCGGTGGCCAGCAGGTCGGCGCCGACATAGCGCGAAAACGCGTCCGCCATGGTCAGGCGCTCGGCGGTGCCGAGGTCGGTGGCCACCCCCCGGCAGGCGACCCGCGGCGGCAGCACGGCGCGCAGCAGGGCGTGCGTTTCCGCGATCAAATCGTCGAGCGAGGCGCCGGGGCGGTACCATTCCAGCATGGTGAACTCGGCGGCGTGCAGGTCGCTGCCCTCGCCGTTGCGCCACACCCGGGCGAGCTGGAAAATGCGGCCGGCACCGCCGACCAGCAGCTTCTTCATGGCGAATTCGGGGCTGGTGTGCAGCCACAGCCGGGTCCGCGCGCCGTCCGGGGCGATCCGCTCGGTGGCGAAGGCGGACAGGTGCACCTCCTCGCCCGGCGCGGCCACGGCGTAGGGGGTTTCCACCTCCAGGTAGCCGCGGGCGTCGAAGAAGGCGCGCACGGCGGCGGCCAGCCTCGCCCTGCGGCGCAGGAAGGGCAGGCGTGCGGCGAGGCTATCGGGGTGCCAGGACGGTTGCGGCATAAGGAGACGCACACTACAGCCAGGACCATGCCGAGCGGCACCCCCCCTTCCCGCACGCTGCGCAGCGCCGATGCCCTGTTCGCGGCGGGCCTGGTCGCCGACCGCGACGCCGCCGCCGCGGTGCAGGCGCGCTATGCGGTGGCGATCACGCCGGCGATGCGGGCGCTGATCGAGCGCCCCGACGACCCGATCGGCTTGCAGTTCATCCCCGACCCGGCGGAACTCGTCACCGCGCCGCACGAGCGCCGCGACCCGATCGGCGACGACGCGCTCTCGCCGGTGAAGGGCATCGTCCACCGCTACCCGGACCGGGCGCTGCTGAAGCCGCTGCTGGTGTGCCCGGTGTATTGCCGGTTCTGCTTCCGCCGCGAGCACGTCGGCCCCGATGGCGGGGTGCTCACCACGGCCGAACTGAACGCCGCGCTGGACTGGCTGCGTGCGCACACCGCCATCCGCGAGGTCATTCTGTCGGGCGGCGATCCCTTGCTGCTGGCG
>CAYWOW010000309.1:0-3598 GCA_964459005.1 uncultured Acetobacteraceae bacterium | reverse complement strand
GGGCGCGCGATCTTGCCGTGCTGTTCAGACTGAGCCTGATCGTGTTCATGGTGTGCGGGGCGCTGCTCAGCGCGGCGTATTTCGAGCTGCTCTACATCATGCTGACCCAGGTGTCCGTGCTGCGACACCACCTGGAGGAAACGGTGGTGGTGGTGAAGCCGCAGCCCGGATATCTCCTGGCGGAGCCCGCCGGCGTCGTCGGCCTGCCGGTCAGGTCAGTGTGACCATGACAGCGGGGACGGGAGACGGAGTGCCCCGTTCCAGCGCGGAGAGATCAAATTTGGGACATTATCAAAAATACTGGATATTCGGGTCGCGATGATGCTATCATGCGGTGTGATGCCCATATGGGGATAGGTGGGCTTTTGGGCCCGCCGAAACAGGTATGGAAGTCCCGTCGCCGAACGCCGGAACGAGACGTCTGGTCCAAAAGCAGGGTTAAGGTTAAGATGCGTGAACTGATGAACCCCGATGGGGGCGGCGGCCATGGCTGACGATCCACGTCCCGAAGTTGCTCCAGAGAGCGCTCCCCCGGCGCAGCCGGCGGGGATCGGCAAGCGTCGGTTGCTGATCAAGGCCGCCCTGGTCGGTTCGACGGTGCCCGTCGTGATGACGCTCAGCGGCCCCGCCTACGCTATCAATTGCTCAGTTAAGCTCGGCGGTCCGGGCGGGAATACCAAGGGGACAGTGACAGGGGCACAGCATACGGGGACTCACGGCACCGACGCGTGCACCGGCTAGAAAAACTTTCCTTCCGTCGCGTCACTGTGCCACGTGTCTTTCGTGGTTGACCAGGACATCGACTCCCGAACGTGGCGGTTGCTGGAGCCGGCGGGGCTGGCGTGGCGCTGCTGGGATGACGAATACATCGTGTTCCATCCCTGGTCGGGCATGACCCACTACCTCGACGCCATCGCCGGAACGGTGTTCGAATTGCTGTTGGACCACGCCGCCACGGTCCACGGCCTTGCCGCCGCTCTCGCCAACCAGGCCGATACGCCGGCGACCGACAGCCTCAATGCCGTGGTGCAGCAGGTGCTTCGTCGCTTCGACGAGATCGGGCTCGCCGAGCCGATACCCTGATGCAACTCGGAGCAGTCCCGGAATCCGCGCTTCGCGCTCAGTTCCGTGCCGCCGGGGTGCGGCTGCTGCTGGCCGGGCTTTGCATCAACCTGCGCATCGACGTGCCGGTGGTGATCGAGCAGATCCTGCAGCTGTATGGCGGCTACCCGATCGAGCCGGGGCCGGGAACCGACGATGTCCGGGTTCATCTCAAATACGCCAGCCCACTGCGGCGCTTCATCGGGCGCAGGACCCTGGTCTTCGCCGACGGCGCGGCACTCTACCGTCCGATGCCCCTTCGCCATGCCTATCTTATGATCGACTCGGCGCTGGACCAGTGCGTCAGCGCGAACGTAGCCAATCTCGTCCTGCACGCGGCCGTCGTGGAGCGTGGTGGCCTGGCGGCCATTCTGCCCGCTCCGTCCGGCTCCGGTAAAAGCACGATCTGCGCCGGTCTGGTCACGCGCGGCTGGCGGCTGCTGTCGGACGAGCTCGCCGTGTTGCGTGCGGCCGACGGCCGGCTGCAACCGTTCCCCCTGCCGATCACATTGAAAAACGAGTCGATCGCGCTCATCCGCCAGTTGGTTCCCGACGCCTACATCAGTCCGGTGTTCACCGGGACAATCCGCGGCGACATGGCCTTTCTCCGCCCGCCCGCCGATTCCATCGCCCGGTCCGCGGAGACCGCCGAGCCGGCACTGATCGTCTCGCCCACCTACCAGGCCGGGGCGCCGGTGACGCTGCGGCCACTGCGCAAGAGCGAAACATTCAGACTGCTGGCCGCGAGCGGCATCAATTACTACGCCACGCAGCGGTTCGGCTTCGATACCGTCGCCGGTTTGGTCGACTCTTGCCCGGCTTGGCGGCTGTCCTACGGAACACTTGAACAGGCCGTGGACGCGATAGAAGCCCTGCTGGCACGGGTTCGGATGGATCCCACGACCAGCCGTCCCGCGATAACAAACGCCTAGCGGAGCGGAGGTGGTGGAAGTGGACACGCCGGGCTCGCCCCCAGCACCTCCGGTCCGCACCGCGGCCCCGGCGGTACGGGGAGCCGCACTGCTTGTGCGCAGCATGCGCGACCCGGCCTCGATAACCCGCCTCGATGCCGAAGCACTCAATGACGTCCTGCCCGCAGCTTACCGGAACCGCCTGCTCGCCCGGCTGGAGCACGACCTGGCCGACCTTGGCATCCTCCAGGGTCTGCCGGAAGCGGCGCGGCGGCAACTCGCCAGCGCGCGCATTCGGGCCCACGTCAATGCCGTAACGTGGCGCTTCGAAATCGACCGCGTGCGGCGCGCGCTGGCCGGCCTCGGCATCAGGATCGCGCTGCTCAAGGGAACGGCCTACCTACGGGCCGGCTTACCACCGGCCCGCGGCCGCTTCTCCGTCGATGTCGACATCCTGGTGCCGGCTGCGGACATCGGGCGCGTCGAGTGGACGCTTATCAACGGGGGCTGGCTGCCCGCGAAGATGAATGCCTATGACCAGCACTATTATCGCGACTGGATGCATCAAATTCCGCCGCTGACGCACGGCGAGCGGGGGACTGAACTGGACGTGCACCATACGATCTTCCCGCCGGTGAGCGGGATCAGGATCGACAGCGAAACGCTGCTGGCCGACGCCACGCCGGTCGGCGACGGACTGTGGGTGCTGAGCCCCGCCGACATGGTGCTGCACGCGGCCACCCACCTGTTTCAGGAGGACCCGGCCGGCCGGCTGCGCGACCTGCTGGATCTGCATGACCTGCTGACGCTGTTTGGCCAGCAACCCGGGTTCTGGGAGGGTTTGACCGAACGGGCAGGGCGCCTTGGGCTTGGCCGGCCGCTCTACTATGGCCTGCGCTACGCGGCGGACCTCACGGGCACGGCGATCCCGGCCGCGGTCCTGGCCCGGACCCAAGCCGCGTTCGCGCCCGACGCCGTGCGGCTTCGCGTCATGGACTGGCTGGTGCGCAACGCGATCGTCGCCGGAACCTCGGGCCAGGGCGGCAGCGGGGCGGTCGCGCGGTTCCTGCTGTTCGTTCGCAGCCACTGGATCAAGATGCCGCTGGGCGTTCTGTTGCGTCATGCCGTGGTGAAATCCTGCCACCGGATGCGCGAGAGGAACACGGCCAGGGAGCGCTGACCCGCCAGACCAGGGGGGCCGCGGACGTCCGCATCACAAGTTCCGCCACGGGGCGCGGCGGCCGGCATGAGACATCGAACATCCATAGACAGGGTTCGTAACAGCGAATACGTTACCGGCCTGGGACTGGAATGTGGCGTTTAGGGAGAAACGACAATGCCGGACGTCAAACGACGCACGCTCATCACCGCCGCCGCCGCGGCGATACCCCTGCTGGCGACCCCGGCGATCCGCAGCCGGGCGGCTGCCCGCTTCGTTTTCAAGTTCGGCAACAACGTCCCGGATACCTATCCCCTGAACGTGCGCACGAAGGCCGCGGCGGAGCGCATCCGGGCCGCGACCAACGGGGCGTTCGACCTGCAGATCTTCCCCGCCGGCCAGCTCGGCACCGATACCGACATGCTCT
>CAYWOW010000308.1:0-3603 GCA_964459005.1 uncultured Acetobacteraceae bacterium | reverse complement strand
ACCCACAGCGGCTGGGCTGGGAGATCACCTTCTTCGCCATCGTCGGCCTGGAGAGCCAGAAGGAAGTGGTGCTGTCCGGTTTCGAGCAGATGGTGGCAGACTGGCCCGAGGTGCGGGAGTGCCACATGATCCGCGGCGGCGGCGATTTCCTGCTCCGGCTGGTGGCGCGCGACACCGCGCACGAGAACATCCTGACCCAGAAGCTCACCGGGTCGCCCCATGTCAGCCGGGTGCAGACGCTCCAGACCATCCGCACGAGCCGCTACCAGACCGGCGTGCCGTTCTGAACCCAGCGGTCAGCCGAACTTCCCGTTCTTCGGAAACCCGTGCGGCGGGATGCGCCCGACCTGAGCGCGATCGCCCAGCCACGGCCGCAAATCGGTCTCCGTGCGGGTGCGGTCGCCCTGGCGCCAGCTCAGCCCATCCGCCAGGTGGAACACCAGCAGGTCGCTCAAGGTGCCGCCGCGGCTGTATTTCTGCAGGATGACCCCGGCCCCGCGCGCCATCTCGGGCACCTGCTCCAGCGGGAACACCAGCAGCTTGTGACTCGTGCCGATCGCCGCCACGTGGTCGCCCTCGGCCGGCACGCAGACCTGCGCCTCCTCGCCGGGGCGGAGGTTCAGGATCTGCCGGCCCGTGCGCTTCTCCGCCGAAAACTCCTCGGCCTTCACCAGGAAGCCGCGGCCGGCGCTGGAAGCGACGAGATAACGCGTGCCCTCGCGGGGGAGGAAAATCGCCGCGACGTCGTCCTCGTTGGTCATCTCCACCAGCAGGCGGACGGGCTGGCCGTCGCCGCGCCCGCGCGGCAGGTCGCCGGCCTTCAGCGTGTGGGCGCGCCCGTTGGTGGCGAACAGGCAGAGCCGGTCGGTGGTCTCGCAGGCCACCAGCAGGCGCAGCCGGTCGCCCTCCTTGAACTTCAACTCGGCGGGGTCGGCCCCCTGCCCCTTCACCGCGCGGATCCAGCCCTTGTCCGACAGGATGACGGTGATCGGCTCACGCTCGATGAACGCCTCGGCGGCAGCCTCGATGAGCGGACCGGCCTCGGCGAAGACGGTGCGGCGCCCGCCCAGCGCGCCGGCGGCGAATTTTTTTCGCGTCTCCTCCAACTCGCCGGCGATGTGCTGCCAGCGCCGCTTTTCATCCCCCAGCAGGCTCAGCAGGTCCTTCTTTTCCTTCGTGAGCCCCTTGTGCTCCTGGCGGATTTCGATTTCCTCGAGCCGGCGCAGGCTGCGCAGGCGCATGTTGAGGATGGCCTCGGCCTGCGTGTCGCTGATGCCAAAAGTCTTCATCAACGCCGGCTTGGGCTCGTCCTCGCTGCGGATGATCCGGATGACCGCGTCGAGGTTGAGGAACACCTTCAGGAAGCCGTCGAGAATCTCCAGCCGGCGCTCGATGGCGGCGAGGCGGTGGTTGGAGCGGCGGACCAGCACCTCGTGGCGGTGGTCGAGCCAGGCGCGCAGCACCTCGCGCAGCCCCATCACCCGCGGCGTGCGGTCGGCGGACAGCACGTTCATGTTGAGCGGAAAGCGGGTCTCCAGCGCGGTCGAGCGGAACAGGCCGGCCATCAGCACCTCGGGCTCGACGCTGCGGGTCTTCGGCTCCAGCACCAGGCGGACCAGTTCGGTGCTTTCGTCGCGCACGTCGCCGAGCAGCGGGAGCTTCTTCTCCTCCATGAGCTGAGCGATCTGTTCGATCAGCCGCGATTTCTGCACCTGGTAGGGGATTTCCGTGACCACGACGGTCCAGGTGCCGAATTTTCCGGGCTCGACCGCCCATTTCGCCCGCAGCCGGAACCCGCCGCGGCCGGTCTCGTAGGCCGTGAGCATCGCGGCGGGCTCCTCGACGAGCACCCCGCCCGTCGGGAAGTCGGGGCCCGGCATGTGGGCGAGCAGCCCCGCGGTATCGATGTCCGGGTTGCGCACCAGGGCGATGGCGGCGGCGCAGACCTCGCCGGCGTTGTGCGGCGGAATCGAGGTCGCCATGCCGACCGCGATGCCGGCCGCCCCGTTGGCCAGCAGATTGGGAAAGCCGCCGGGCAGCACGACCGGCTCGCTCTCCTCGCCGTCGTAGGTCGGCCGGAAATCGACGGCATCGTCGTCGATGCCGGCGAGCAGCGCCTTGGCGACCTCGGTCAGCCGCGCCTCGGTGTAGCGCATGGCCGCGGCGTTATCGCCGTCGATGTTGCCGAAATTGCCCTGGCCCTCGATCAGCGGGTAGCGCGCGGCAAAATCCTGGGCCAGCCGCACCAGCGCCTCGTAGACCGAGGCGTCGCCGTGCGGGTGGTACTTGCCGATGACGTCGCCGACCACGCGGGCGCATTTCTTGAACCCGGCGGCGGGGTCCAGGTGGAGCTGGTGCATGGCGTAGACCAGCCGCCGGTGCACCGGCTTGAGCCCGTCGCGCAGGTCGGGCAGCGAGCGCGACATGATGGTGGACAGCGCATAGGCGAGGTAGCGCTCGCTCAGCGCGTCCGCCAGCTTGGTGTCCTCGACCTTTCCGGCCAAATCGTCAGCCATCCGACTCCGTCTCCGCCAGCTTCGCCACCCGGTCGTACAGCGCCTGCCGGGCCTGGGGCAACGGCAGGTGACGCAGGCCGAACACGTCGCGGGCGAGGAAGTGCCCGGTCAGGCGCAATCCGTCGCGCCACTGCGCCGCGTCGCCCCCGGTTTCGCCGAGCAGCAGCGGCGGCAGCGGCAGCATCCGGGGCGCCCAGGTGCCGGCACCCTCCACCGTCAGCGCCCGGCCGGATTTCGGGCTGACATAGACCAGCCCCTCGGTCGCTCCGGTGACCGGACAGGCGGAAAAGTCCAGGCCGTAGCCGAGATCGGCCAGCAGCAGCACCTCCCAGCGGATCTGCCGGGCGAGCAGGGCGGTGCCCTCCGCCAGCCCGGCGATCAGGTTGAGCAGGCCGGCGAAGACGCGCGGATGCGCCTCGCGCTCGGGCAGCGCGCCCTCGGCCACGGCGCAGGCGGCGGTGAGCATGGCGAGCTGGAGCGGGTCGTCCATGGCGAGCGCCGCGGCGGGGTGAACAAGTTCGGCGGAAAAACTGCCGAGCTGGTCGGCGAGCCGGCCGACCCAGCGCACCTGGGCGAGGTTGCCGGGCTGCCACAGCGCGGCCCGCCCGCGGCTGGCGCCGCCCCGGGCGAGGCCGCGATGGGCGCCGTGCGCTTCGGTCATGACGGTGGCGATGGCGTCGCCCTCGCCGAAGGGGCGGACGTCGAGGATGATGGCCGGGGCTTCCCACTCCATGCCGGACTCCGCGAAGAAAGATCAGGCCAGGGCCCCCATTAGCACAGGGACGGTCTGATCCGATCGCGGCGTTGGCCGGTGATGGTCGGGGCGCGGCCTTGTGTGGTGTGCCGGTGGTGGCGGTACCGGACGACACCGTGCGCTTGTCAGGTTCGCCGCCGCCCGCGGCGGGCGTTCACAGCGCGAAAGATCTATTTGGACCGGGCATCGGCCAGCAGCTTTCTGACTGCGTCGTACTCCTCGTCCCGTTCCAAGTCCATCGCGACAGCAAGCCGCTCAAAGATCTGGAACAGATCGGTTGGCATGGTTTTGCCGCTGTCCAAGTAAGCGCATGCGATTCCATCAAGAGCGAGG
>CAYWOW010000307.1:0-3604 GCA_964459005.1 uncultured Acetobacteraceae bacterium | reverse complement strand
GCCATGGCCCTCAGATCCTCTTCGCCAGCCGCGGGTCGAGCGCGTCGCGCAACCCGTCGCCCAGCAGATTCACCGCCAGCACCGTGACGGAGAGGAAAACCGCAGGGAAGAACACGATGTACGGCTTGACCTGCCAGAGTGCCCGGCCCTCGGCCATGATGTTGCCCCACGACGGAATGATCGGCGGCGTGCCGGCGCCGATGAAGCTCAGGATGGCTTCGGTGATCATCGCCGACGCGCAGATGAAGGTCGCCTGCACCGTGATCGGCGCCAGCGTGTTGGGCAGGATGTGCTTGAGGATGATCTTCGGCATCCGCGTGCCGGAGGCCACCGCCGCCTCCACATAGGGCTGCTCGCGCAGCGTCAGCACCACGCCGCGCACCAGTCGGCTCACCCGCGGCACCTCGGCGACGGTGATGGCGATGATGACGTTCTGCACCGATCCGCGGGTCAGCGCCATCAGCGCGATCGCCAGCAGGATCGAGGGGATCGACATGATGCCGTCCATGATCCGCATCACCACGGCATCCATCCAGCGGACGAAACCCGAGACCAGGCCGATGAACATGCCGAGGATGGCGGAACAGAACGCGACCGCGAAACCGACGATGAGCGACACCCGCGCGCCGTACAGCACGCGCGAATAGACGTCGCGCCCCAGCATGTCGGTGCCGAACCAGTATTGCGCGTTGGGGGCCCGCGTGCGGCGCGCCGGCGCCAGCGCGGTCGGGTCCACGGTGCCGAGCATGGGGGCGAAGATGGCGATCGCCACGATGATCGCCAGCAGCAGGCCTCCCGCGGCGATGGTGGGATGGCGATAGACGAACATGGCGACCCGGCCGCGCCGTTTACGGGGCGGCAGGACATCCGCCAGCTCCGGCGCGGCGGCGTGACCGGTCGGATCGAGTGCGGTGGTGCTCAATAGCGGATCCTCGGATCGAACACGGTATAAAGCAGGTCCACGCCCAGGTTGACGAGCACGTAGACGAAGCTGAACATCAGCACGACGCCCTGGATGACCGGGTAGTCGCGCCGCAGGATGGCGTCCACCACCAACCGGCCGACGCCGGGAATGGCGAACACGCTCTCGGTCACCACCGCGCCGCCGATCAGCCCGGCAACCCCGAGCCCGATGATGGTGACGATCGGCACTGCGGCGTTCTTCAAGGCGTGCACGAACAGGATGGCGTGCTGGTCGACGCCTTTCGATTTCGCGGTGCGCACGTAGTCCTGGTTGAGCACTTCCAGCATGGTGGCCCGCGTGATGCGCGCGATCAGCGCGATGAAGGCGCTGCCCAGGGTGACCGCCGGCAGCACCAGGCCGCGCAGCCATGGACCCACGCCGTTGGCGATCGGCGAGTAGCCCTGCACCGGCAGCACGTCGAGCTGCAACGCGAAGGTGTAGGCCAGCACATAGCCCACCACGAACACCGGCACCGAGAACCCGGCCACCGCCATGATCATCACCAGACGGTCGATCCAGGTGCCGTGCTTCCACGCCGCCAGCACGCCGGCGGGCACGGCGATGGCGATCGACAGGATCAGCGTCAACACCATCAGCGACAGCGTCGGCTCGATGCGCTGCGCGATCATGTGGGTGACCGGCAGGTTGGTGAAGATGGACTGGCCAAGGTCGCCGTTCAGAACGTGCCAGACCCACTCGCCGAAGCGGACGATGAACGGCCGGTCGAGGCCGAGCGAGGCGCGGATGCGATCGACATCCGCCGGCGTCGCCTGGTCGCCGGCGATGATCGCCGCCGGATCGCCCGGGGCGATGTAGAGCAGGCTGAACACGAACAACGCCACCACCGCCATGACGGGGATGGTGGCGAGGATTCGCCGTGCCGCGTAGGCGTACATGCCGATCGTCTCTTCCTGGTTGGCCCGGCCGCCAGCGCGGCCGGGGAAAGTCTAGTCGCCGTCAGGATTTTTGCACACCCCAGAAGACCGGGAACGGCGCTTTCACCACTCCGGTAACGTTCTTGCGCCAGGCCTGGTACATTTGGAAGAAGCCGGTCGGCCCGTAGGTCACGACCTCGAACGAGGCGCGGTTGATCGCCGCGATCGCCTGCTTTTCCGCTGCCAGGTCCGGGGCCGCGTACCAGTCGGCAATGCGCGCCTCCACCTCGGGCGAATTCGGCCAGCCGAACCACGCCTTGTCGCCGCCGCAATCGAGCGCGGTGTAGGGCGCCGGATTCACGCAATCCGCGCCGGCATGCCAGGTGTGGAAGATGTTCCAGCCGCCCTGGCTCGGCGGATCCTTCTTGGCCCGCCGCGCGCCCACCGTGCCCCAGTCCGACGCCACGTAGTCCACCTGGAAACCCAGCTTGGTCAGCAGGTCCTGCGTCACCTCGCCTTCCGCCTTGGTGATCGGAACGTCGGTGGCGACCAGCAGGGTGACCTTGGAACCCAGCGCGCCGGCCTCGCTCAGCAGCTTCTTGGCTGCCTCGTAGTTGCGCGGTCCCTTCAGGATGTCGCCGCCGTCCTCGCTGTAGACTGCGGTGCCGGGGGTGAAGAAGCTGGGCAGCGGCCGCCACAGGTCGGGGTTCTCGCCCACCACGGCCTGCATGTAGTCCTGCTGCGACAGCCCCATCAGCAGCGCCCGGCGTGCCCGCACGTCGTTGAACGGCGGTTGCAGATGGTTCATGCGCAGGCTGCCGATATTGCCGAGCGGGTCGGCGATGTCGACGGCGATGTTGGCGTTGCGCCTGAGCAGCGGCACCAGGTCGGGCAGCGGCGTTTCCCACCAGTCCACCTCGCCGTTCTGCAGCGCACCGCCGGCGGTGGCGGGGTCCATGATGACCCACTCGATACGGTCGAGCATCATGCGCTTGCCGCCGGCGAGCCACTCTCCGGGCTCCGGGCGCACCGGGTAGTCGGCGAACTTCTCGAACACCGCGGTGGCGCCGGGCACCCAGGCGCTCTTGTTGAACTTCATCGGCCCGGAGCCGACGTATTCGCTGATCAACTGGAAGGGATCGGTCTTGGCGATCCGCTCGGGCATCATCAAGGCGGTCGGCGCGTTGTTCTTGCCGAGCGCGAACAGGAGCTTGGGGAACGGCTTGTTCAGCCGGAACCGGAAGCTACGGTCGTCCAGCGCCTCGAGCGCGTCGATTCTCGCCGCGATCAACTGGCCCATGGTGTCGCGCACCATCCAGCGTTTCAGGCTGGCGATGCAGTCGCGGCTGAGCACCGGTTCGCCGTCGTGGAACTTCAGGCCGGGACGCAGACGGAAGGTCCAGGTCTTGAACTCGGCGTCGACCTCGTGGCCCTCGGCCATCTGCGGCTGCGGCTCAAGCCGGGCGTTCACGCCGTACAGCATGTCCCAGACCAGCAGCGCCGCGTTGCGCACGACATATTGCGTGCCGGCCACCGCATCCATGCTGGACAGGTTGGCCTGCGGCACGAAACGCAGCACCTTGCTGCCCTGGGCACGGACCAGATTCGGCGCGGCCAGCATGCCGGCGGCGGCAACGGCCCCAAACAGTTCACGTCGCTTCATGCGCACGCATCCCCTTGTCATGTCGTTGCGTGACCGCGACGGTATGCCGCAGCCCCCGCCCTCCTGAACATGGGACCGGCTGTTTCCCTGCACCTTCAATGT
>CAYWOW010000306.1:1806-3615 GCA_964459005.1 uncultured Acetobacteraceae bacterium | reverse complement strand
ATGGCGCAGCGCTACGGGTCGATCCTGCGGGAGCGCGGCTTCATCACCCATACGCTGCTGGGCGGCGGCACCTCCTTCAGCTTTTTCGCCTATCTGGGCGGTTCGCCCGGGGTGTTCGAGGAGATCTATCACCTGGGTCCGGCCGCCTACGGGGCGGTGTTCGGGTGCTGCGCGACCGGGCTGATCGCCTGCTCGCAGATCAATCCGGTGCTGGTCGGGCGGTTCGGGGTGAGCCGGGTGCTGCGCGGCAGCGTGCGGGTGATGCTGGCGGCCAACGCGACGCTGCTGGTGCTGGCCTTCGTGCGGCCCGCGCAGTGGTGGGTGGTGGCGCTGGCGATCATGGTGTCGATATCGACCAACGGATTCAACACGCCGAACAGCACGGTGGGGGCGCTCAGCGGGCACCCGGCGCATGCCGGCAGCGCCTCGGCGCTGATGGGCACGCTGCAGTTCATGCTGGGGGCGATCAGCGGGCTGCTGGTGGGGTTGGCCAGCGACGGCACGGTGCGGCCGATGGCGGCGCTGATGTTTGCCGGCGCGCTGGGTGCGAATTTTTTCGACATCTGCCGGCCACGGCGCTAACCACGGCAGTGCAAAGGATCGAGGACGGCGCGTCGCCATGAGCCTTATCGTCGGAATCCCGGCGTGCAACCGGGAGATCAACGGCCTGAACCAGTACATCACCCCGGCCCGCTACGGCGCGGCGGTGATCGGCGGCGCCGGCGCCATCCCGGTGCTGCTGCCGCCCGTGGGCGAGGGGCTGGCCGCGGTGCTCGACCGGCTGGACGGGCTGCTGCTGTCGGGCAGCCCGAGCAATGTCGAGCCGCACCTCTACGGCGTGGGGCAGTCGCTGACGCCCGACCGGCACGACCCGCAGCGCGACGGCACCACGCTGCCGCTGATCCGCGCCGCGGTGGCGCGCGGCCTGCCGGTGCTGGCGATCTGCCGCGGCATCCAGGAACTGAACGTGGCGCTGGGCGGCACGCTGTACCAGCAGGTGCACGACCTGCCCGGCCGGATCGACCATCGCGGCGGACCCGGCACGCCCGATTACCGCTATCGGCCCAAGCACGCGGTGCGGTTGTCCGGGCACCTGGCGCGCCTGCTCGGGAAGACCGAGATCCAGGTGAACTCGTCGCACGAGCAGTGCGTGGACCGGCCCGGCGAGGGCCTGGTGGTCGAGGCCGTCGCGCCGGACGGCACGATCGAGGCGGTGCGGGCGGCGGATGGGCCGGGCTGGGTCTATGGCCTGCAGTGGCACCCGGAATGGCGCTACGCGGAGAACCCGGACAGCGTGGTGATCTTCCGGGCCTTCGGCGAGGCCTGCCGGGCCTATGCCGCCGGCCTGCGCCGGGCGGCCTGAGCGATGGATCTGCTGCTGGCGGGCAAGCGGGCGCTGATCACCGGCGGGTCGAAGGGCATCGGCCGCGCCACCGCTTTGGCGCTTGCCGGGGAAGGGGTGGACCTGGTGCTGGCGGCGCGCGATCCGGCGACGCTGGCCGCCGCCGCCGCCGCGGTGCGGGCGCACCGCCAGGTCGGCGTGCGCACCATCGCGGCGGATTTGGCGCGCGAGGACGAGGTGCTGCGGGTGGCGGCGGCGGCCGGCGCGGTCGACATCCTGGTCAACAACGCCGGCGCCATCCCGCCCGGCACGCTGGGCGCGGTGGACAACGACACCTGGCGGCGGGCCTGGGACCTGAAGGTGTTCGGGTTCATTTCGCTGTGCCGGGCGGTCTATCCCGCCATGGCGGCACGCCGGTCCGGCGTCATCGTCAACATCATCGGCGCGGCCGGCGAGAAATTCCCGCC
>CAYWOW010000306.1:0-1706 GCA_964459005.1 uncultured Acetobacteraceae bacterium | reverse complement strand
TTCGGCACCATCGCCGGCACCAGCACCTCGCGGCCGAGGAAGTAGCTGACCTGCATCGGGTCGAAATCGACGCCCTGGGCCCGCAGCCGGCCCAGGGCGCGCGGGATGTTGGGGCTCTCCATGAAGCCGTAGCGGAGCACCACGCGGTGGATGCCGGGGGCCAGTTGCTCGACGCTGGCGCGCTCGGCCCGGGGGATGTCGGGGACGTCCTCGTTGAGCACGGTGACGAACAGCACCCGCTCGTGCAGCACCTTGTTGTGCTTGAGGTTGTGCAGCAGCGCGTTGGGCACGTAGTCGGGGTTGCCGGTGAGGAACACCGCGATCCCGGGCACCCGCATGATGCGCGACTGAGGCAGGCGGGCGAGGAAGCTGGCCAGCGGCAGGCTGTCGTGCCGCCAGCGCGACAGCAGCAGGTCGCGGCCGCGCTTCCACGATGTCATGACCGCGATCAGCAGGCTGGCGAGCACCAGCGGGACCCAGCCGCCCTCCGGCACCTTCACGATGTTGGCGATGAAGAACACCGTATCGAGGAGGAACAGGGAGCCGAACACGCCGGCTGTCGCCAGCCGCGACCAGCCGAACTGCCGGTGGAACACGACCGCCGCCAGGAAGCAGGTGCACAGAAAAGTTCCGGTGACCGCGATGCCATAGGCGGCGGCGAGCGAATCGCTGGTGCGGAAGGCAAAAACCAGCAGCAACACGCCGCCGGCCAGGGCGGTGTTGATCTGCGGCACGTAGATCTGACCCTCCTCGGTGGCGCTGGTGTGGCTCACCGTCATGCGCGGCAGGAAGCCGAGCTGGAGGCATTGCCGGGCCATCGAATAGGCACCCGAGATGACCGACTGGCTGGCTATGACGGTGGCGAACGTGGCCAGCACCACCAGCGGCAGGTTCATCCAGTGCGGCGCGAGCAGGAAGAACGGGTTTTCCACCGCGGTATTGTCGGCCAGCACCAGCGCCCCCTGGCCGAAATAGTTGAGCACCAGCGACGGCAGCACATAGAACGTCCAGGACAGACGGATGGGCTGGCGGCCGAAATGGCCCATGTCGGCATACAGCGCCTCGGCGCCGGTGACGCAGAGCACGACCGCGCCGAGGGTGAAGAAGGCGACCCAGTGGTCGTTCAGCACCACCTGGACCGCGTAGGTCGGCGAGATCGCCAGCAGGACCACGGGGTTGCGCGCCACCGCCACCAGGCCGAGCGCGCCGATGACGACGAACCAAACGGCCATCACCGGACCGAACACGCGCCCGACCTTGGCGGTGCCCTTCCACTGCATGGCAAACAGCATGACGATGACGACGACGCAGATCGGCAGGACGAACCGCTGCAGTTCCGGGGACGTGACCTCCAGGCCCTCGACCGCCGACAGCACCGAAATGGCCGGCGTGATCATGCCGTCGCCGAAGAACAGGCAGGCGCCGCTGATGCCCACCAGGGTGATCACGTAACGGATCCGCGCCCCGTCAGAGACGCGCAGCGCCAGCGCCATGAGGGCGACGATGCCGCCCTCGCCCCGGTTGTCGGCGCGCATCACCAGCAGCACGTATTTGAGCGTCACGATCAGCGCCAGCGACCAGAAGATCATCGACAGGATGCCGAGCACTTCCCAGCGGATGACGCCGTCCTGCTTGAAGTGGTCCATGCTGGCCTTGAAGGCGTAGAGCGGGCTGGTGCCGATGTCGCCATAGACGATGCCGAGCAC
>CAYWOW010000305.1:0-3633 GCA_964459005.1 uncultured Acetobacteraceae bacterium | reverse complement strand
CGGTCAACCAGGTCCTGCAGGCGGACCGGTTTGCGGAGCAGCGAAAACGAACCCGAAACGGCCCCGCCCACCGCCAGCGCCGCGCCATCGCCGGCGTAGCCGGTCAACAGCACCGCGGGCAGCCGGGGGCGGCCTTCCTGCGCCGCGCGGATGACGGCAAGCCCGTCCATGCCCGGCATCGAAAGATCCGTGATGAGGATGTCCACCGCTTCGCCCTTGGCCAACAGGGCAAGCGCGTCGGCCCCACTGGCCGCGACCAGCACATGGTAGCCCGCGTCGCCCAGTTGCTCCGCCAGCACCTCCCGCAACAGATCCTCGTCGTCCACCAACAGGACCCGGGTCGGGATCGTCGTCTTGCCCTGGTCATCGGCCGGCACGCGCCCGGCCGCCTGCGGCGCTGCCGTGTCGGGGCGCTGGTCGGCCCCGGCCACGGGAAGCCAGAGCGTCACCGTGGTGCCATGGCCGGGGATGCTGGCGATGTTCAATGCGCCACCGGACTGCTCGGCGAAACCCCGGACCATCGGCAGGCCCAGGCCGGTGCCGAGGCCAACCGCCTTGGTGGTAAAAAACGGCTCGGCGGCACGGGCAAGCGTCGCCGCATCCATCCCGGTCCCGGTATCGGCAACGGTCAGCCGGACATAGCGGCCGGGGGCGAGCGCGAACGGATGGAGCAGGCCATCCACGGGCACAACCTCGAGCGCGGCGGTCAGCATCAGCCTGCCGCCGTCGCGCATCGCGTCGCGGGCGTTGGTGGCCAGGTTGATCAGGGCCGTCTCGAGCTGCCCCCTATCGGCAAGGATCGGCGGCACATCGTCCACCGCCCCCACGTCCACGTCGATGGCGGGGCCCAATGTGTAGGCGAAGACCTCGCGCATGCCGGCCAGCATGGCGGCGACGTCCAGCGCCTCGGCGCGCAGGTCGCTGCGACGGCCGAAGGCGAGCAGGCGCCGGGTGATGGAAGCGCCGCGGCCGGCCGCCTCGATCACCAGCCGCGCCAGGCGGTGAACGGCCGTTTCATCCTGCGGCCGGCGCTCGATCAGCGCCGCCGCCCCTTCGACGGCCTGCAAGACGTTGTTGAAGTCGTGGGCGATGCCGCCGGCAAGCTGGCCCAGCGCCTGCATGCGCTCGGCATGAGCGGCGCGTGCCTGCGCGGCCTGCCGTGCGGCGACCTCCTCGCGCACGCGCGCCTCCAGGTTCGCGTTGGCCTGGTCCAGCAGATTTTTGGCCCGATTGCGTTCCGAGACGTCGAACGCGGCGGTTACCGCCGCGATGATGGCGCCAGTGGCGTCACGGACCGGGGCGGCGTAGATCTCGAGATCCATCAACTCGCCATCGGCGCGCCGATAGATCATCGGCTCCGCCATCACCGTCTCGCCCCGGTGAAGCGCCCGCCAGCTGGCATAGTCCTCCAGCGCATAAAAGCGCCCGTCGGAATGCACGCCCTGGCGCCCGGCCGCCGCGGGGGGAGCCTCCAGTGACCCGGCCAGCGGCCCCAGGATGATTTCGGAGTGACGGCTGCGCACGGTCACCCTGCCTTCGGGGAGCTTCGAGATGATGACCGCGGCCGGAATCTGTTCCAGCACGGCGCGCAGCAGCGCCTCGTTGGCCTGCAACGCCTCCTCGATGCGCTTGCGCCCGGAAATGTCCTCGATGACGGAAATGAAGCGATCCGGCTTGCCATCGCTGTCGCGCAGCAGGGCGATGGTCAGGTTGACCCAAACGGTGCTGCCGTCGCCGCGCAGGTAGCGCTTTTCCCTGGCGATGGTGTCGACCTCGCCCGCCACCAGCGCGCTGCGCAGCGCCAGGTCGCCTTCCAGGTCGTCGGGCCAGGTGACGTCCTGGAACGTGCGGCCGAGCAGATCATCCTGCGTGCGACCGATGATCGCGCACATCCTGCCGTTGACGCGCAGCCATGAGCCATCCATGGCGACCTCCGCCATGCCCACCGCCGCCTGCTCGAAGATGGCACGGAAATGCCGCTCGCTCTCCAGCAGGGCGGCCGCGGTGCGGCGCTCCTCGGTGACATCGCGGAAGAACATGGTCAGCCCGTCGCTCGACGGGTACGCATGGGCCTCGAAATCCTTCCCGAACGTCGGCGAGGTGGCGGAGGCGTATGTCGGCGCCCCCTGCTCGACCGCGCGGCGCAAGGCAGCGCCGATCGCGTTGTCCGCCAGGGCCGGAAAGGCTTCCCAAATGACCTGGCCCAGCAGGTCGCGATCCCGCCCGATGGCGGCTTTCGCGCGCTCGTTGAGGAAGGTCACGCGCCCGGCCCGGTCGAGCACCATGACGTTGTCCGTCGTGCTCTCCAGCGCCATGCTCAAGGCATGTTCGCGGGCCTGCAGCGCCGCCGCCATGGCGTCGAACGCGGCGCCGAGACGGCCGAACTCGCTGGTATCCTTGCGCACCCTGCTGCGGGCGGCGAGATCGCCGGTCCGCCAGCGGTCGGCGACGGCCAGCAGCCGGTGGAACGGGTGCCGGATCAGGCGCGTGCCGGCCAGCGCGGTGATCAACAGGGCCAGGACGCCACCGGCGATGATCAGCACGATTCCCGTGCGATTCGCCCGCGTGATCGAGGTGAAGGCAAGGTCCCGGTCCAGTCCGACCATGCTGGCCAGCCCCCCCAGGTTCGCGCCTGGAGGCGAATAGGCCATGATGCGCGGGCGCCCGTCCCGGCTGGTCGAGTGGGTGACCGCGATCTGGTTTCCTTCAAGGCTGAAGCGGACCGCGTCGATGATCGGCCCGCCGACATAGCCCGGCGCGGCGGGGATGCGGGCCAGGATGGTGCCGTTGCGGTCGACGATCGAGGCAACGGACCCTGGCGGCAAGGGGAGACGCTCGAGCTCCTGCTGCAGCCAGTTGAGGTCGAGCGCCACCCCAACGACGCCCATGACGACCCCGTCCCCGTTGGTGAACGGCCTGACCAGGGCAATCGCCGGCCGCCGGATGACCCGCCCGATGCCGTACGTGCCCACCGTGAAGCCCCCGGTGGACAACGCGTCCCGGAAGTACTCGCGGTCCGCAATGGTGATGGACGGGTCGACCGGCGCCGGACCGCAGACCAGATGCCCATCCAGGCCGTTGACGAAGACGTTCGCGTAACGTGGCGACTGGCGCAGGAAATTTCCCAGTATCCGTTGACACTGCGGGAGCCGGTTGTCCTGCACGGCCGGTGTGCTGGCGAGCACGTCCAGCACCTGCTCCGCGCTGTCGACAATCCGCTGCTGCTCGGAGGCGACGAGCCGCACGAGGCGCAACGCCTCGTCTTCCATCAGTTGCTGGCGGACCTGGCGGGCGTCGCGTTCGGCATAAATCTCGAAGCCCAGCACGGGCAGCAGAGCCATCGAAACCAGCAAGAGCAGCCGGGCGACAAGCCCCGTCACGGTGAACCCCATTGCGATGAGCGAAGGTGCCGCTGTGGGCGCCCGGCAGACGGGCATCCATCTAGATCACAAACGCGTGAGGCGCAACGGCTACCGGCGCCGCCGACGGCCTGTCCTCAGGGCGCCGCCAGCGCGGCGTCCAGCGTCCGCTGCCAGTTGCCGGAGACGATCTCCTGATCGAGCCACGCCCCGACCTGCCGCTCGAGATCGGCATCCCGGCGCAGCCAATAGGCCTTCTCCAGCCGGGTGAACG
>CAYWOW010000304.1:0-3662 GCA_964459005.1 uncultured Acetobacteraceae bacterium | reverse complement strand
TCCACCGCGTCGGTGCCCGACAGCAGCGTCAGCGCGGGTTGGGCGCCGTCGGCCAGGCGCACCTGGTAGCCGAGTTCCGTCAGTTGCCGCTCCGCGGTCCGGCGCAGTTGGGCGTTGTCCTCGACAACCAGGATGGTCTCATCGCCGCCCACGATCACATCCGAGCCGGGCGCGATGACCGCTGCGGCCTCATCGCTGTCGCTGCGCGGCAGATAAAGCCGGAACGTGGTGCCCCGGCCCAGTTCGCTGTAAACCGACAGGTGACCGCCGGATTGCTTGACGAAGCCGAACGTCATCGACAGGCCGAGACCGGTTCCCTTGCCCGACGCCTTGGTGGTGAAGAAGGGATCGAAGATGCGTGTGATGATGTCGGGCGGAATCCCGGTGCCGGTGTCGCTGATCTCGATGAGGGCATAGTCTCCGGCAGCCACGTCGGCATGCTGCGACGCGTAGACGGCGTCGAGCGTGGCGTTGTGGGTGGCGAAGGTGAGCTGCCCGCCCTTCGGCATCGCGTCGCGGGCATTGGTCGCCAGGTTGATCAGGGCGGCCTCCAGTTGTGCTGGATCCACCTTCACCGGGCGCAGCGTGGCGTCGAACTCCAGCGTCAGCGTGATGTGCTCGCCGAGCGTGCGGCCGAGCAGGCGGCAGACGTCGCTGATCAGGGCATTGACGTCCGTCTGTTCCGAGTGCAGGGCCTGGCGGCGGGCGAAAGCGAGCAGGCGGCGGATCAGGTCGGCGCAGCGGACCGCGCCATCGCGCGCTTCCGCGCACAGGTCGGACGCCAAGGCGTCCGCGCCGAGCAGCGGCTTCACCAGGTCGAGGTTGCCGATGATGACGCCGAGCATGTTGTTGAAGTCGTGCGCCATGCCGCCGGTGAGCTGGCCGAGGGCGTCCATCTTCTGCGATTGCGCGAGGGTGCGTTCGATCAGCCGGCGCTCGGAGATGTCCTGCGCGGTTCCTACGACATGGCGGATGACGCCATCGGGATCGACCACCGGGCGGCCTTCGTTGATCGCCACGCGCTCTTCACCGTTGGGGAGCATGGCCCTGAATTCGATGGGTTCGCGCTGCCGCCCGGCCGCCAGATCGGCGAACCAGTCCAACATCCGCTGGGCCTCGGTGGGATGAAGGCGGGGAGTCATATTCGCGAGCGTCGGCTTGAAGGTGAGCGGCAGTCCACGCATGCGATAGAGCTGCTTGGACCAGACAATTTCGCCGGTGGCGACGTTCAGTTCCCAACTGCCGATCTTGGCGATTTCCTGCGCCCGCTCGAGACCGGCCTCGCTGTCGCGCAGCGCGGCCTGCGCCTGCTTGAGCGTGGTGATGTCCACCAGGAGAGCGGCGATGCCGCCGCTGCGCATGCGCTGTTCGGTCACCAGCAGCCATCGGCCATCCGCCAGCGGCAGCTCCATCGATGACGGCACGTTCAGGTTCCGTCGCAGCCAGCCTTCGTACCACGCCTGATCGTGGCCGATCGCGTCGGGATATCTGCCGTTCGCCAGGCCCTGGCGCAGGATGTCCTCGCGCGTATGGCCGGCAGCCCACGGGAAGTCGGTCTGATACCGATACAGGCGGCGATAGCCTTCGTTGCACACGACCTGCCGGCCGCCGGCGTCGCAGATCACGAAGCCGTCGGCGACGCTGTCGATGGCATCCTGCAACAGGGCCTCCGCGTGCTCGGCGTGCTCCTTGGCTTCTCTGAGGTCCCGTTCGGCTTCGATCTGCGCCGTGATATCGCGCCCGATGCCGCGATAGCCGATGAACGTGCCGGCCTGATCATGCACCGGCACGCCGCTGATGGTCACATGGCGTGGTCTGCCGTCTCCGTCGGTCTGCTCGAAATGAAAATCGCGAAAAGGCTCATGGGCCAACACGGTCCGCCTGTGGTCCTCCCACCGTTCCGGGTCGCTGTCGATATTGTTCAGTTCCCACCGCCGCTTGCCGATCGGCGACTCTCGGTCATGGACCGTCCGCCGCTCATCTAAACCGATGGCAGTGAAGCGCAGTTCCGCGTCCTGCTCCCAGAACCAGTCGGAGGCCAGCTCGGAAAAGTCACGGAACCGCCTTTCGTTTTCCCCCAGCATGGCCGTCGTGCGCGACAGCGTGACGTTCTGTTCCTTCTGCCGGCGCATCTGTCGCCCGATCAAGGCAAAAATCGCCAATGAAATGATGGCGAAGGCGACGCCGTCGGCCACCGTGTACACGGCCTGGTCGTGCCAGGTTTTCAGCATGTTTTCTTCGCTGACCGCGACGTCGAGCACCAGCGGGTAGTTCGGCGTCGGGTTGACCGACATGATCGAGCCCGCCGCGATGGAATCGTCGGACGTGTTGTAGGTGCCGCCACCCGCCGCAACCAGCGCGAACCACGACGCGGTGGCGGGCATCGCCTGATCGGCAGCACTGGTCGCGGGATAGCGTACGAGCGCGAAGCCGTCACGACGCCGCAGCGTCACCGCAAGACGATGCTGGTAGTCGATCGCCCGGTAGAAATTATACAGGTTATTGCTGTCGGTCGCCGTAACGACGGCGCCGAGGAAGGTGCCATCGGGTGTGCTGATCCGCCGGCCGATGAGGAACCCGCTCGTACCCGTACTGTGCCGTGCCGTCACCCGGCCGACGACCAGATTGCCATCGCTCAGGCCGCGGAGGCGCTGGAAATATTTGCGCTGCGCAATGCTGAAGGGCGTCACCAAGGGATGCGATGAATTGAGCTCGGAGCCGTCGGCGTCGAACAGGGCGACGCCTTGGCCCTGCGGCAGGTTCATCATGCGCTCGGCAAGGAATTGGTGGATCTCTTCGCCCGCCAGGAGGCGCTTGAACTCCTCCGGCGTGCGGATGCCGAAAGTCTGGATGTGCGCCTGGGTCTGCTGCAACAGGAGATCGAGCACCTGGAGGTAGCGCGAGGTCTGTTCGGCCATGATGATGCCCAGGCCCCGCGTATCGTCGCCGGCATAGGCGACGGCGCTGCGGCGCGAGCCTTGGATGACGACACTGGTATAGACGAGGCTAAGCAGCGCGAAGAAGATACCAATGATCCATATATGCTGGCCAAAGGCAGAACGCACCGCGGACCGGGTCGTGGCGGCGACAATGCTGGCACACCGCCTTATCCTGGCGTACAACACCGATGTTGGCATGTTTCGGATTGCCCTGCATGCTGGCTTGGCGAGGGATCCCGGGTGCTGGAAGCGCATGACGCCTGCCGCGATGCCGGGACATCGTCGCCAGGCCACGACGTCCTCCGTGCCGAAAGGACCCGCCAGCCTACCCCCTAAGTTACTTGTGTAGACACATAGTCGCCCGATGGTAATCATGCAACCAAAATCGCATGCGGATATTTATCAAGCAGAAAACATTCCGGATATGGTGGTGTGGGGCAGGTTTATGGCAAGAGCATCGAAAAATATACAAGCATATCCTCAAGCACAGCTTTCGATACCCGTCCAGGTGGCGGTATCCGTGCCGGGACCATGACCGTGCTTTACGCGACTATTCTGTCGCCTGGCGCAACATCCCGGCACGATCCGGCGTTGCCGGCGGCGGCCGCGCGCGAAAGCTTTCGTCAATGGAACTATGGTCCTGTCGCGGCGTCCGCGGAGAACGCCTTATGCCTACCGAGCTGCGCCATCTTCTGTTTCGGCCGGCCGAGGTCGTGCAGGCCG
>CAYWOW010000303.1:0-3745 GCA_964459005.1 uncultured Acetobacteraceae bacterium | reverse complement strand
CCGCCGACCACGCACAGCACCACCAGCCCCATGAAGGCCAGGTGCCAGACCCCGCCGTGCCCACCCACCGCGCGCATGAAGCCGGGATCGAAGCTCTCCAGCACCAACGGCCGCCAGATCACCGCCAGCCCCAGCAGCGAGACCGACGCCGCCCCGGCCATCAGCAGCAGGGCGGCGTCGTCCACCGCCAGCACGCTGCCGAACAGCAGATGCGCCAGGTCGACCCCGCGCGTGGCCGACACGATGGCGACCCCGAGCGCCAGCGCCACCAGGAACACCCCGGCCAACTGGCTGTCCTCGCGCCCGCCGGAAGCCCGCGCCAGCCAGCCGGCCAGCAGCGCCACCGCCAGCCCCGCCAGCACCCCGCCCAACCCCATCGACACCAGGGAAAGGCCGCCGAACAGCGCCCCCAGCGCCACGCCGGGCAGAATGCCGTGCTGCAACACGTCGCTGGTCAGGCTCATGCGCCGCAGCACCAGCAGCACCCCCAGCGGCGGGCCGGCCAGCGACAGCGCCATGCAGCCCGCCAATGCGCGGCGCATGAAGCCGAGGGCAAACGGCTCGATCAGCCAGTGAGCGATCACCTCACGCCGCGTCCCGGCACAGTTGCGCGTCATCGGCCCAGGCCTCGGCGGCGAGGCGGGCGCGCAAGCGGTTCTCGGCCGACAGCGTGCGGCCGGTCGGCCCCCAGGCCACGGGATCGCGGGCCAGCAGCAGCGTTTCGGGAAACTCGCGCGCCACCAGGTCCAGGTCGTGCAACACCGTAATCACGGTGCGGCCCTCGCCATGCCAGCGGCGGATCAGCGCCATCAGCTCGGCGGCGGTGCGGGCATCGACGGCGTTGAAGGGCTCGTCGAGCAGCAGCACCGGGGCGTCCTGCACGGCGAGGCGGGCGAACAGCACGCGCTGGAACTGGCCGGCCGACAAGGTGCCGACCAGCCGCCGCTCGAACCCGGCCAGCCCGACCTCGTGCAGCGCGGCGTCGGTGCGGGCGGCATCGTCGCCGGGCAGGCGGCCGAACACCCCCATGCGCGCCCACGCACCCAGCGCCACGACGTCGCGGCAGGTCACCGGAAAACCGCGGTCGAGCGTGCCGGCCTGCGGCAGCAGCGCGACCTGGTCGGGCGCCAGGCCGCCATGGTCGATGCGGCCCTCGTGGGCCGGATGCAGCCCGGCCAGCGCGCGCAACAGCGTGGTCTTGCCCGCGCCATTCGGCCCCGCGACGGCGGTCAGGCTGCCCGGCGCGAACCGGCCGGACAGGTGGTGCACCGCCGGATGGCGGTCATGCACGCAGGTCAGGTCGTGCAGCACGACCGGCGGCGGCGTCATGTGCCCATGGCCCAGGCAACGCCGAGCCACAGCACCGCCACGAGAACCAGCGCCAGCGTCAGGCGCGAGCGCAGGCCGGCGAGCGGGGAGAGCGGGTCGATCATCGTTATATTATAACATCGCTTCGCCTTTTCGGCAAAGGCCCGTGGTGTGATAGCGTCGCCTCCCCATGACCGTTCCCATGTCGAACAATCTTCCCGATCCCGACCTCGCCGCGCGGCGCTCGCTGCGGGCGCATCGCGGCTTCGCCACCGGGCTGCTGGTGCTGATGGCGGTGCTGATGGTGGCCGCCTATGGCTTGCCGCCGGGGTTCGCCACCGACCTGTTGCAGGCCGCCACCAAGGCCGGCTTCGTCGGCGGGATCGCCGACTGGTTTGCCGTCACGGCGCTGTTCCGCCACCCGCTCGGCCTGCCGATTCCGCACACCGCCATCATCCCCAACCAGAAGGAACGGCTGGGCCGCGCGCTCGGCCGGTTCGTCGCGGGTCACGTCTTCACCCGCGCCGACGTGGCGCGCTTCCTCGGCGGGCTGGACCTGCCCGGCATCCTGCGCCGTTTCCTCGCCGATCCGGCGGCGACGCGCCCGGCCGCCGAGGGCCTGGCGGCGCTGCTGCCGGCCATCCTGGCCAGCATCGACGACGGCCGTGCCCGCCGGCTGCTCGGGCGCCTTGCCCCGCGCATCCTGGGCGGCCCCGGGGCGGGCCGCGTGGTCGCGCGGGCGCTGCGCCAACTGGTGGCGGGCGGCCGGCACCAGGAGGTCTTCACCTTCATCCTGGCCAGCCTGAAGTCGGCGCTGGCCAGCCGCGAGGGGGCGCTGCAGCACGCCATCGAGGAGCGGGTGCGCGAACAGGGCGGCCGGCTGGTCGGCTGGGCGGTGGGGGCCACGGTGGCGCACCGCGTCATCGTCCAGATCAACACCGAGCTGGCGCGCATGGAGCCGGAAAGCTCCGAAATGCGCGCCGCCGTGGACGAATGGGTGCGCCGCGAGATCCTCCGCATGGAGGAGGACCCGGCGCGCGCCGCGGAGATCGGGGCGGCGATCCGCCAGGTGCTGGCGCACGATTCCATGCGCGCCTGGCTCGCCGACGTGTGGTCGCGCCTGCGGCTGGCGCTGGAGGCCGACGCCGCCCGCACGGACGGGCGCACCATCGCCTTCATCGAGGGCGCGCTGGCCAATCTCGGCACGATGCTGGAAAACGACCCCGGCGCGCGGGCCCGGGTGCAGCAGGCCGTCGAGGCCATCGCCGGCACCCTGCTGCCGGCCGCCCAGGCGCAGTTGTCGGAGTTCATCGCCGGCGTGGTGGCGCGCTGGGACGCGAAAACCATCACCGAAAAGCTGGAGCTGAGCGTCGGCCGCGACCTGCAATACGTGCGCATCAACGGCACCATCGTGGGCTTCCTGGTGGGCGGGGTTCTCTACGCGGTGCTGTATGGCCTGTTCGGCCGGGTCAGCTTCTGAGGGCGCGATGAAACTGTCGGTACTGGACCAGTCCACGGTGGTAACCGGCCGCCCGGCCGATGCCTCCATCCGCGAGAGCCTGTCGCTGGCGCGGCACGCCGAGGCGTTGGGCTACCACCGCTACTGGGTGGCCGAGCACCACAACTCCGCCGCCATCGCCGGTTCGGCGCCGGAGATCCTGATCGCCGCCATTGCCGCCACCACCCGGCGCATCCGCGTCGGCAGCGCCGGGGTGATGCTGCCGCATTATTCCGCCCTGAAGGTGGCCGAGCAGTTCCGCGTGCTGGAGGCGATCGCGCCGGGCCGGATCGATCTGGGGCTGGGCCGCGCGCCCGGCAGCGACGGGCTGACCGCGCACGCGCTGAACCCCAACGCGGCGGTGGCCGCCAACCATTTTCCGGCCCAGGTTCGCGACCTGCTGGCCTGGCTCGCCGGCGAGAAGCTGGCGGACGGGCATCCGTTCCGCGATGTCGTCGCCATGCCGACCGGCGCGGGGGTGCCGGAGGTCTGGATGCTGGGCAGTTCCGACTATGGCGCGCAGGTCGCCGCGCATTTCGGCCTGCCCTACTGCTTTGCCCATTTCATCACCGACGGGCAGGGGGCGGCCGAGGCGATGGCGCTGTATCGCGCCCAGTACCGCCCGAGTCCCCGCCAGCCAAAACCCTGGGGGGCGATCTGCGTCTGGGCGCTGGCGGCGGACACGCCGGCCGAGGCGGAGCGGCTGTTTTCCAGCCGCGCGCTGTGGCGGCTCGGCCGCGACCGCGGGGTCTATGCCGCCCTGCCCTCGCCCGGGGAGGCGGCCGCCTATCCCTATTCCGACGCCGAACGGGCGCGCATCGAGCGGTTACGGCGGAGCGCGATCATCGGCACCGCCCCGGACGTCGCGGCGCGGCTGCGGGCACTGGCGGAATCGCTCGGCGTGCAGGAGATGGCGGTGCTCACCGCGACGCACGACCC
>CAYWOW010000302.1:0-3746 GCA_964459005.1 uncultured Acetobacteraceae bacterium | reverse complement strand
CAAGCCCGGCGGCATGGCGGAACGCGGTCATGCGAGCAGGTCGGTCTCCATGCTGTAACCGCCTTATTAGGCCCAAGGCACGCCAACATACAGGGGCAACAATCCGGACCGGCCGTGCGCGGTCCGGCTCGCCGCGTCAATGGGCGAAAATGTCGGGTTCCTGGTAGCCCAGCAGGTCCAGCCGGCCACGCGCCGGCAGGAAAGCGAAACAGGCTTCCGCCAAGCCGAGCCGCCCCTCGCGCACCAGCAGCGCCTCCAGCCGGTGCCACAGGGCGTGCAGGTACAGCACATCCGATGCCGCATAGGCGAGTTGCTCCGGGGAGAGGTCGGTGGCACCCCAATCGCTGCTCTGCTGCTGCTTGGACAGCTCGACGCCGAGCAATTCCTTGCACAGGTCCTTCAGCCCGTGGCGGTCGGTGAAGGTGCGGACAAGCCTGGCGGCGATCTTGGTGCAGCGCACCGGCGCCACCTCGATGGCCAGCGCATGCTGCAGGATGGCGACGTCGAAGCGGGCGAAGTGCATCAGCTTCACCACCGCCGGATCGGCCATCAGCCGCTTCAGGTTCGGGCAGTCCGCGCCGTGCCCGCCGAGTCGTTCCGGCACGATCTGCACCAGGTGCGCCACCCCGTCGCCGGCCGACAACTGCACCAGGCAGAGCCGGTCCCGATGCGGGTTCAGCCCCATCGTCTCGGTGTCGACCGCCACCATCGGCCCGAACGTCAGATCCGGCGGCAGGTCGTGACGGTGCAGGTGGATGGTGGCGTTGGCGGTGAACTGGGTGATCTCGGCCATGCTGTCCGCCGGGCCCTGAGCGGTGCCCGTCTGGGGTTTGCCGCCCGGCTCGGAGTGGTGCTGTTGGAGGGGATTGAACTCTCGACCTCCCCCTTACCAAGGGGGTGCTCTACCACTGAGCTACAACAGCGCCGAAGGTGTGGGCGGCGGACTACCTAGCGACATGGACGGGCTGGTGCAACCCCTATCCGGTCCGGCTATCCTGCACCGCCGCGATGGAGGACGGAACCCATGGCACTCTCACCGCTTGCCGGCAAGCCGGCGCCTGAAAACCTGCTGGTAAACCTCGACCGGCTGGAGGCGGCCTACCACGACACCCGCCCCGATCCCGCCGATCCCGCTCAGCGCGTCCAGTTCGGCACCAGCGGGCATCGCGGTTCCTCGCTCAACGGTTCGTTCAACGAAGCCCATGTCCTGGCCATCACCCAGGCCATCTGCGAGCACCGCCGCGCCCAGGGCATCGACGGCCCGCTGTTCATGGGCCGCGACACCCATGCGCTCTCCGCCGCCGCCCAGCGCACCGCGCTCGAGGTGCTGGCGGGCAACGGCGTGACCACGCTGATCGCGCGCGACGACGGGGTGACGCCGACGCCCGTCGTCTCGCGCTCCATCCTGGTGCACAACCGCGGCCGCACCCGCCAGCACGCCGACGGCATCCTGATCACCCCCTCGCACAACCCGCCCGAGGACGGCGGCTTCAAATACAACCCGCCGAACGGCGGTCCGGCGGACACCGATGTCACGCGCTGGGTGCAAGACCGCGCCAACGCGCTCCTGGCCGGCGGCAACCGCGACGTCAAACGCGTGCCCCTGGCCGCGGCGATGGCGGCGGACACCACCCACCGGCACGACTTCATCCGCCCCTACGTCAGCGACCTGCGTAACGTCATCGACATGCAGGCCGTCCGCGCCGCCGGGCTGCGCCTGGGCGTCGATCCGCTCGGCGGCGCCTCCCTGCCGTACTGGCAGCCGATCGCCCAGACCTACGGGCTCGACATCACGGTGGTGAACCCGAGCCAGGACCCGCGCTTCGCCTTCATGACCGTGGACCATGACGGGCGCATCCGCATGGATTGCTCCAGCCCCTATGCCATGGCCGGGCTGATCGGCATGAAAGACCGCTTCGACCTCGCCTTCGCCAACGATCCCGACGCCGACCGCCACGGCATCGTGACGCCCTCGGCCGGGCTGATGAACCCCAACCACTACCTCGCCGTTGCCATCGACTACCTGCTGACCCACCGCCCGCAATGGCCCGCCGCCGCGGTGGTCGGCAAGACGCTGGTGAGCAGTGCCCTGATCGACCGCGTGGTAGCTCGCGACAAGCGCCGGCTGTCGGAAGTGCCGGTCGGCTTCAAGTGGTTCGCCCCCGGCCTGTTCGACGGCACCTGCTGCTTCGGCGGCGAGGAGAGCGCGGGCGCCAGCTTCCTTCGCCTACTCGGCACGGTCTGGACCACCGACAAGGATGGCCCGCTGCTGAACCTGCTGGCCGCCGAGATCACCGCCACCACCGGCCGCGACCCCGGCGAGCATTTTCGGGCCCTGACCGCCGACCTCGGCGCTTCGTTCTATACCCGCATCGACACCCCGGCGACTCCGGCGCAGAAGGCGCGCTTGCAGAAACTGGCGCCCGAGGCGGTGCGCAGCACCACTTTGGCCGGCGATCCGATCACCGCGCGCCTGACCCGCGCCCCCGGCAACGACGCCCCGATCGGCGGGCTGAAGGTGGCCTCGGCGTCGGGTTGGTTCGTCGCCCGCCCCTCCGGCACCGAGGACATTGTCAAGCTGTACGCGGAAAGTTTCCGCGATGAAGCGCACCTGCAACGCATTCTGGCGGAGGCCCAGCAGATCATGACCGACGCCCTGGCCGGCTGAACCGGCATGGCCGCCCCGCCCCGCCCGCCCAAGCAGCCCAACCTGACGCCGCGCGCCCAGGCCGCCCTGGAGGAACGCCGCGCCCGCCAGGCCGAGGCCCTTCGCGAAAACCTCCGCCGCCGCAAACAACAGGCGCGCGACCGCCAGGCGGCGGAGGGGGGAAAGACGTCGTAATACCAAGCGCCTTTGCGAATGACCCCCGCGCGGCCACCCCTCCCACAAGGGGAGCAGGTTCTTCTCCCCCTCCCCTTGTGGGAGGGGGCCGGGGGGAGGGGTCGAGATCAAGAGTCAGACAATATGGCACCTGGCATGACTCGGCACAGCTGTTTGACGGGGTGCTGGGTACGCCTCCCTGTGTCTGTCAGTCGGAACAAGGCCCTGCACCGCATAGCCGCATTCGTCCTTTCCAGACCTAATACCGAGCCTCGGCGACCGTGACTCATATCGTCATGGCCGGGCTTGTCCCGGCCATCCACGACTTTGCCGATGTGGCCTCAGAATGTCGTGGATGGCCCACCTTCGCGGGCCATGGCGGATTAGGGCGTGCTCTTCGAAGGTTGGTATAACACTGCTGCCGGTCAAAGGTCCGGTCTTGGCCTAAACCGGAACAGCCGCTTTGGAGCGCGCGACGTCAACAAGCAGACGCCCGTACCGCAGACCATTATGACCCGCGCCAAAATGTGAGATCGCAGCGCGGCTCTTATCCTTTCATACCGCCCGCGGCCAGTCCGGCGACGATGTCCCGCTGGAAGGTCAGCGTCAAAAGCAGCACCGGCGCCGTGATGAGCAGCGCGGCGGCCGCCAATGGCCCCCAGTTCGTCTGCTCGAAGCTCATCATGCTGAACACGGCGACGGGCAAGGTCTGTAGCCGCGGTCCGGCTAAAACCACGGCAAAGATAAAGTTGTTCCACGAGAAGATGAACGCCAGGATGCCCGAGACAACGATCCCCGGCCGGGTCAACGGCACCGCCACCCGCAGGAAACTACCGAAGCGGGAACAGCCGTCGATCAAGGCCGCGTCCTCCAGTTCCCGCGGCACCCCCTCGAAGAAACCGAGCATCACCCAGATGACGAGCGG
>CAYWOW010000301.1:0-3766 GCA_964459005.1 uncultured Acetobacteraceae bacterium | reverse complement strand
GCACGTCGGTGGCGATGGAGTAGTTCCAGGCGCGGCCGGGCTGGGCGATCAGCGGCAGGGCGGCGGCGCGCGCCACCACCTCGCCCAGCGTGGCGTCCGAGGTCTGGAAATCGACCCCGCGCGCCCGATACAGCGCATCGACCGGATGGGCCTCCATGAAGCCGTAGGTCAGGCCCGCGGTATGCGTCATCAGGTCGCGGAAGGTGATGTCGCGCTCGGCCGGCACGCTGTCGATCTTGCCGCGGCTGCCGCCGGCATAGACGCGCATGTCGGCAAAGCAGGGCAGGAACCGGCGAATCGGATCGTCGAGCTGGAACCGCCCTTCCTCGTACAGCATCATCATCGCTGTGGTGGTCAGCGGCTTGGTCATCGAATAGATGCGAAAGATGGTGTCGGCGGCCATCGGCACCCCGCGCGCGACGTCGGCCTGGCCGCACACGTGCAGATGCGCCACGCGGCCGCGCCGCGCCACCAGCGTGATCGCCCCGGGCAGCTTGCCGTCGTCCACCAGGCGCTGCGCCCAGCCCCCGATGCGGGCCAGCGCCGGCGTGGACAGGCCGACGTCCTCCGGCCGGGTGGTGACGAGATCGCTCATGCTCAGGGGCCTTCGCCGTTTCCGCCGGGTTCTAGCAGATCGGCGCCGGCGGGCCACTCAGCATGTCGGGAGAGCGCACCGGGTATCCTCGGATGGGCGTTGTCCGACGCGGCGGGGAAACCTACTCGTAATGACATGAGCGAAGGAAACAGTCTGGTTTGCACCCAGACGTGCGTCTGAAGAGACGGGACGGCCGGCCCCGCCGGTAAGCGCCCTTATTGGGCACCTGTTCTGTCTGCACGAAGGTCATCATGTTACCCGATTGGGGCCCCGAGCCCCTGAGTTACCGCCGGGTCGGCCGCGCCGATCTCGGTGTTATTACCTCCCTTGAGCTCGATCCCGGGCAAATGGAGCAGTTTTTCGACCCGCTCGACGACGTTCTTGCGGCGGTCCGAGCCGGTCCGGCGCATGCGATGTTCGCCATCGAGGCGGCGCGCGCCATGATCGGGTTCTATGTTCTTCACCCCGACCGGCGCGATGCTGCCTGTTGGTGGCTGGGCTGGTTCGCGTTGGAGCGGCGCCAGCAGGGGCGCGGCTATGGGCGGCGCATCATGGCGCGGATCATGGCCAGTTTCCGCCGCATCCCGAACTGTCGCCGGGTCCGGCTGTTGGTCACCCCGGACAACGTCCATGCGTTGCGGCTGTATGCGCAGGCCGGGTTCCGCAGGGTCGGCGTGACCGCCACCGGCGATTTGATTTTCGAGGCCGTGTTGCCCGGGTTCGCCGGCCGGTTCCGCCGTCCGTCATTGCTGGGGTCGTATGCCCGTCGAAGCTGTCGCCCGCGCCGCTCGCCCACCGACCACGCCATCCGGGCCATCGCCATCGAGCGCGGGCCGCCCGGCGGTAGTGCCTAGCCGAATAGCGTCGCTTCCCGTTCGGGTGCCGGTTCCGTCGCTGCCTCGAGCTCGCCCACTCCGCACGTCGCCAGGAACGCCGCCACCGCGTCGAACTCCTCCGGGCGCCGGGTGCGATCGCCGGCATCCCCGCGCGGCACCCAGATCACCGTCCGGTAGCGCGCCCGCGTCAGCAGCACGCGATAGGTGTTCAGCCGGTTGGAGCGCCGCTCCGGGTCGGCCACGCGTTGCCATTTGGTGCCGACGAAAGCCCGCGGCTGCCAGCCGTGCGGCCCCCGCACCAGGTCGCCGCCCCAGCACAGCCCGACATGGTCGAGTTCCAGCCCCTGGACGGAGAATTCGGTCCCCAGCACTTCCAACGCATCCGAGGCCCGCACGTCTTCCGGCCAGCGATCGAGGAACCAGTGCGCCACCAGGGCCGCATCCATGTGCGGCAACTCCGCCCCCATACCGTCGCCACGCAGGCGCTTCGCCCCGGAGCTGGCCACCAGCCCCGCCCGCCGCTGTCCCCGCGCGGCGGCGCGCAAGCAATTCCGCAACGTCGCCAAGTCGCGCGTCAGGGCGAACGGCATCGGCCCGTGTTCGCGAGCGATGGCGGCGGCCTGCGCGCCGTCTCCGTGCAGTACCGCATTCACCCAGTCCGCGACAAAATGGTTGCGAATGCTGCGGACCGGCACCTCGAGATGCAGCAAGGCGTCGAGCCGCAGCCCAGCCAAGGCCGGAAGCCGCTGCCGCGTATCCGTTGCGTTGGTCACCTCGGGGGCAGCCCGTACCAACCACTCCGGCCGTGCCTCCAGGGCATGGCCCCATTCCGCCACCCCGCCTTCGCCGTCATGGATCTCCTGCCCGCCGCCGATCAGGCACACCACCACCGCCCAGTCGGCATGCCGGGCCATGGCGTCCAGCAGGTGCCCGGCCTCGGAATCGGCCAACTTCACCGCGCGTGCCATGCTCTTGCGCACGGCATAGGCGCCGGACCAGGCTCGCTGGGCTTCATCCACCACGATGACGTGCTCGGCGGGCGTGTCGCCGGTGTGCACGTAGTGGTCGCGGAACGCCGGCAGGGCCTGGACGGCCTTTTCCATGTTCTGCCGCGCCTTGCCGATCTGCACCTGCCCGCGCCTGGCCGCATCGCGCGCCAGTGCCTCGCGCATGACGTGCACCAGCGTGGGGTTGCCGGTGAGGTAGGTGGCGTCATCGTGCCGATCGACCGCGAACGCCGCGTTCAGACCGCATAGAGTCTTGCCCGCTCCCGGCACGCCAGTAACGAACATGATGATTTTGCGGGAATTTTCCTTCGCCTCGCGGATCGCGGCCAGGACGGCGCCGGTGGTTTCGGCCAGATTCTTTTTTTCGGCACTGGCAAAAACGATCTCGGCCACGTCGTGCCGGTCGTACAGCGTGCACGCGGCATCGATGATCGACGGCACCGGCGCATAGCGCGCGATCTCCCAGGCCGCCACATCGAGCGGCAACGCCGGCGCCGCCAGCCCGCCTATCAGATCACGCAGCAGCGACCCCAGCGTCGCCGCAGATGCCTCCAGCACACTGCCGGCGACACCGAAACCCAGCGGCAGCGGCCAGACCGGCGGGACGGGCCTTCCTTCGGTCGCGACCAGTACCGGCACGATCGGGTACCACCGGCTACCCGCATGAAAATCCTGCAAATCCAGGGCATAATCCTCGACCTGCCGCTTTGCCGCCGCGTCGAATGCAGCGGAACCGACCTTGAACTCCAACACCACCAGCCCCACCGGAGTGACCAGCACGGCATCGATCCGCTTGCCGAGCCGGAGAATGGAAAACTCCAGCACCACCCGCCAGTGCAGCGCCGCCGGCCAGTCCATGAGCGCGGTCTGCAGCAGCGCGACCGATTGCAGCCAGGCCCACAACTGCTTGGCCTCGTTGAGGCGATGGTGCTGCACGTCCTGGAATGCCAGCGCCTCCGCCAACTTCTGCGGGTCCGCATCCAAAAAGTCTCGCACGCTCTTGGACAGCATCGATTTTCGCCTTGGTGATGGCGCGGCCTACCCGGCCTCGCCCTCCCGCCGGAACGGCGAAAACGCGGCCAATTCCTCCATCTGCGCCTGCTTCTCCACCCGTTCCTCCTCCAGGAACCCGGCCACCGCCCGGCGCAGTCCGGCATGCGCGATCCAGTGCGCCGACCACGTCGGTTTCGGCAAATAGCCACGCTGGATCTTGTGCTCGCCCTGCGCCCCGGCCTCGACCCGCGGCAGGCCCGCCGCAATGGCGAACTCGATGGCGCGGTAATAGCAAAGCTCGAAATGCAGGAACGGCCAGTCGCCCCGGCAGCCCC
>CAYWOW010000300.1:0-3768 GCA_964459005.1 uncultured Acetobacteraceae bacterium | reverse complement strand
GCGGCAGGTCCCAGGCGAACCACACCAGCGCCAGCCCGAGCGTGACGCTGCCCCACACCGCCAGGATGACGGACCACTTGAACACCTGCCAGCCCAGGCGTCGGCGCCGCAGCGGCTCGAGGGGAAGGGCGCGATACATGCCCCGTCCCTAGCCCGGCGCCGCACTGGCGGGAAGGGCTCCACTTGCCGGTTCCCGGGCGGGCCGCCGCCGTGCCACCATGGGCGGCGGCAATGCGCGGGAGCAAAGGCATGTCCGAAGGACGGTTGGTGATCGGCACGCGCCGGTATTCGTCATGGTCGCTGCGGGGCTGGCTGGCGGTGCGGCTGGCCGCGCTCGACGTCGAGGAGGTGGTGATCCCGATCGCCCGCGGGGTCACGCAGGCCATCAGGGACGCGACGCCCTCGGGCACAGTGCCCTATCTGGAGCATCGCGGCGTCCGGGTCTGGGAGAGCCTGGCCATCGCCGAATACTGCGCCGAGATCTTGCCGGCGCTGTGGCCGTCCGACCGTGGCGCGCGGGCGTGGGCGCGTGCCATCGCGTCGGAAATGCATGCCGGCTTCGGCGCCTTGCGCGGGGCCATGCCGATGAACGTGCTGCGCACCCGTCCTGGCGCCGCGCCCGCCCCGGAGGTGCTGGCCGACATCGCCCGCATCGATGCGCTCTGGCGCGAGGCGCTGTCCGCCTCCGGCGGTCCGTTCCTGTTCGGCGCCGGATTCGGCAACGCGGATGCAATGTACGCGCCGGTGGTGAGCCGCTTTCTGACCTATCGTCCCGACCTCACGCCGCAGGCCCTGGCCTATTGCGCGGCGGTGCGTGGCCATCCGCTGATGAGCGAATGGTATGACCGAGCCGCGCAGGAACCGCTGTCATGGCGATTGGCGCACTACGAGGCCGCGCCCTGAGTCCGGTCAGGACTGCACCACCCCGCTCTCGTCCGCCTCCAGGGTGAAGGCGGCGGCCATCAGGGCGCGGGTGTACTGGTGACGCGGTTGGGCGAACACCTGCTCGGCGGGGCCTTCCTCCACCACCACGCCGTGGCGCAGCACCACCACCCGGTGCGCCAATGCCCGCACCACGCGCAGATCGTGGCTGATGAACAGGTAACCAAGCTGATGGTTCTGTTGCAGACGCTGTAACAATTCGACGATCTGCGCCTGGACGCTCATGTCGAGCGCGCTGGTCGGTTCGTCCAGCACCACGAAGCGCGGCTTCAGCACCATGGCGCGGGCCACCGCGATGCGCTGGCGCTGGCCGCCGCTGAACTCGTGCGGGTAGCGGTCGGAGCAATCGCGGGGCAACCCGACTTCCTCCAGCACCGCCGCCACCCGCGCCTGGCGATCGGCGCGGGAGAGCCCCGGTGCGTGCACGCTCAGCCCCTCGGCGACGATCTCGCCCACGGTCAGCCGCGGCGACAAGCTGCCGAACGGGTCCTGGAAGACGATCTGCATCCCCGCCCGCAGCCGCCGCATCGCCCGCTTGTCGAGCGCGGCCAGGTCCTGGCCGCGAAACCGGATGCTGCCATCGGCCGCCTGCAACCGCAGCAGGGCGTAGCCGGTGGTGGATTTTCCCGAGCCGCTCTCGCCCACCAGCCCGACCGTCTCGCCGGCGCGCACCGTGATGTCGAGCCCGTCCAGCGCCCGCACATGCCCGACGGTGCGGCGCAGCAAGCCGCGGCGGATGGGGAAATGCACGCGCAGGCCGCGCGCCTCCACCAGCGTCTCGGCGTCGTTGGGCACGGGCCGCGGCGCCCCCCTCGGCTCGGCGGCCAGCAGCATGCGGGTATAGGGATGCCGCGGTGCTGCGAACACGGTCGCCACCGTTCCGGCCTCGACGACGTGACCGGCCTGCATCACGCAGACCCGGTCGGCGTAGCGGCGGACGATGGACAGATCGTGGCTGATCAGCAGCAGGGCGAGCCCGCGCGCCGCCTTCTGATCGGCCAGCAGCTTCAGGATCTGCGCCTGGATGGTGACGTCGAGCGCCGTCGTCGGTTCGTCGGCGATCAGCAGCGCCGGGTCGTTGGCCAGCGCCATCGCGATCATGACGCGCTGGCGCTGCCCCCCCGAGAGCTGGTGCGGAAACGCCTCCAGCCGTTGCGCGGCGTCGGGGAAGCCGCATTGCGACAGCACGTCGATGACGCGGGCGAGCAGCGCGTCCTTGGCCAGCGCACGGTGCAGGCTGATCGCCTCGGCCACCTGCGCGCCGATCCGGGCCAGCGGGTTCAGGCTGTTCATCGGCTCCTGGAACACCATGCCGGCGGCCGCCCCGCGCAACGCCTGGAGCTGGCGTTCGGGGGCACCGATCATGGCGGTGCCGTCGAGTTCCACCCGGCCCGTGCAGGTCGCCCCGGGCGGCAGCAGTTGCAGCAGCGACAGCGCGGTGAGGGATTTTCCCGAGCCGCTCTCGCCGACGAGGGCCACCGTCTCGCCGCGATCCAGGGTGAAGGAGACGTCGTGCACCACGCGGCGTGCCCCGAAGGCGACGTTAAGATGCTCCACCCGCACGAGGCTCATGGGATACATCTTTCGCGCGCAGCGCCAATGAAAACAGAATCACAGGGAGACGGAGAGGCGGAGAGAAGAACTCGAATCTCTCCGCCTCTCTGTCTCCCTGTGATTCTTCTTACTTGGCCCACCAGGTCAGCCGGGATGGCGCTCATGACCCGGTCCGCCGCGGGTCGAAGGCGTCGCGCACCGCCTCGCCGATGAACACCAGCAGCGTCAGCATGCCGCCGAGCACCAGGAAGGCGGTGATGCCGAGCCACGGCGCCTGCAAATTGTTCTTGCCCTGCGCCACCAGTTCCCCGAGCGAGGGCGAGCCGGGCGGCAGGCCGAAGCCGAGGAAATCCAGCGACGACAGGATGGTCACCGAACCCGACAGGGTGAACGGCAGAAAGGTCAGCGTGGCGACCATGGCGTTCGGCAGGATGTGCCGCCACATCACGGCGGCGTCGGACACGCCGAGCGCGCGGGCGGCGCGCACGTAGTCGAGGTTGCGGCCCCGCAGGAACTCGGCGCGCACCACCCCGGTCAGCGTCATCCACGAGAACAGCAGCAGGAAAATCAGCAGGATCCAGAAGCTCGGGGTGATGATGCTGGCCAGGATGATGAGCAGATAGAGCTGCGGCATGCCCGCCCAGATCTCGATGAAGCGCTGGAACAACAGGTCGACGAGGCCGCCGTAGAATCCCTGCACCGCGCCGGCGGCGACGCCGACGACGGAGGACACGATGGTCAGGGTGAAGCCGAACAACACCGACAGCCGGAAGCCGTAGATGACGCGGGCCAGCACGTCGCGCGCCTGATCGTCGGTGCCGAGCAGGTTGCGCAGGGACGGCGGGGCCGGGGCGGGCACCGACAGGTCCTTCACCAGGGTGTCGTAGCTGAACGGAATCGGCGGCCAGATCATCCAGCCCTTGGCGCGGATGGCGGCATCGACATCCGGCTCGGTGTAGTCGGCTCCAGTCGGCATGAAGTCGGCGCCAAAAGTGTCCTCGCTGTAGTCCTGCAACACCGGGAAATACCAGTGGCCCTCGAAGTGGATGACCAGCGGCCGGTCGTTGGCGATGAACTCGGCGAACAACGACAGACCGAACAGCACCAGGAAAATCCACAGCGACCAGAACCCACGCTTATGCGCCCGGAAAACCGCGAGGCGGCGGCGGACGAGGGGGGTCATGAGAAGGAAGGCCAGGGCTCCGCCCTGGACCCCGCCAAGGGCCCCACGGCCCTTGGCGGGGTCCAGGGGCAGAGCCCCTGGCCTTCCTC
>CAYWOW010000299.1:0-3769 GCA_964459005.1 uncultured Acetobacteraceae bacterium | reverse complement strand
CCGCCACGTCGGGAATGACGCGCACCTCGCGCAGCGGGATGCCGATCTGGCCGAGTCGGGTCGCCAGGTATTTGATGTTGGCGTCCTGGGTGCGCCCTGACAGCACCTCGTTGCCGATGATCAGCAGGCAGGCCGTGGGATTGGTGCGGTCGGGCATCGTGATCTCCTGAGGGGAGCAGATGGTGGCAGTATGGCCGCGCGACGCCAAGGGGGGAGCGAACCGCCCGGCCTCGCGGTCGCCGGTGATGTGGGGAGGACGCCATGAAACACAGGGTTGCCGTCGTTGCCGTGGCCTGGCTGCTGGCGGGCTGCAGCGGACAGGGCGAGGGCTTCGACCATCTGCTGGCACTGGCGTGGGCCGACAACGCCGACGCCCAGATCGCGCTGGCGCACGCCTATGCCGATCCCGCCGCTTTTCCCGGCCGCGGCCCCACCCGGCCCGACGGAAGAGAGGCGGCGAAGTGGTGCTACATCGCCGTGGGCAAGCACCCCTCGGAGACCGGCAAGGCCTGCGCGGACGTGCTGACCACGATCTCGCCGCAGGACCGGGCCTGGGGGCAGGGGGAGGCGGACGACTGGGTGCGGGGGCCGGACTACAATTTCAACGATTAGCCGCTACGGGAAGGCGCGCGCCACGGGATTCGGCCGCGTCGCAATGATGCTATACCTGCCTTCGCCGTTGCACCGGAGAGCCCGCCATGAACCCGATTCCCGCCATCGCGCTTGCGGCACTGGCCGCGCTCGCCGGCTGCGCTTCGCTGTCGCATCAGGCGGACGACAGCTTCTTGCGTACCAAGGAGTTTGCCGCCCAAGGCCAACCCGACGCGCAGCTTGATCTGGCCCGGATGTATGCCAACCCCGCCGGCTCGCCGCAGACCCGCGGCATGCAGCCGGACGCTGTGCAGGCGGCCAAGTGGTGCATCATCGCCCAGGCCCGGCAGCAGCCGACACCGGCCGCGCTGGCGCGGGGTCCGACATGTCAGCAGATCCTGACCTCCCTGCCGAGCGATGCGGTCGCCGCCGGGATGGTAGAAGCGGATGAGTGGGTGGAGGGGACAGTGCCCGCCGCGGGCGGCTGAGCCGGCAAGTCGCCGGAAAGCGTGAGACAGGCTCTATAGGAAATCGCGCAACAGCGGCACCAGCGGCCGGTCGGCCTCGGGCATGGGGTAATCCGCCAGCTTGTCCGGCCGCACCCAGGCGAGCTTCTGGCCCTCCCGCGATGCCGGCCTTCCCTTCCAGCGCCGGCACAGGAACAGCGGCATGAGCAGGTGGAAGTTCGCATAGGCGTGCGAGGCGAAGGCGAACGGCGCCAGGCAGTTGGCCGCCACGTCGATGCCCAGTTCCTCGCGCAGTTCGCGGATCAGCGCGGCCTCCGGGGTTTCGCCGGGCTGTAGCTTGCCGCCCGGGAACTCCCACAGCCCCGCCATCGTCTTGCCTTCCGGCCGGCGTGCCAGCAGCACGCGGCCGTCGATGTCGATCAGCGCGCAGGCCGCCACCAGCAGCACCGGCCGCGAGCCGTCCGCCGAGGGTTCGGCCTGCGGCGGCCCGAACAGGTCGTCGCGGGTCGCCTCGAAGCACAGCACGTCCTGCTCACCGCCACGCGCCAGAAAATCCTCGGTCGCTTCCCCCACCTGACGGAAGCCGATCCGGCGCAGCACCGCGACGGAGGCGGGATTGTCGGCGGCGACGGTGGCCTCCAGCCGCGCCAGGTCGAGGTTGGCGAGCGCCCAGCGGGCCAGCCGTCCGGCCGCCTCGCTAGCGACGCCGTGGCCCCAGAACCGCCGCCCCACCCAGTAGCCGAGGTGGCCGGTGCGCGCCGCGGCATCGACTCGCAGGCCGATGCCGCCGACGACGATTTCACGACCATTCTCGGCACCCGAGATCACCAGGTGATAGGCGGAACCGTCGGCGAGCGAGCCGCCGGCCGAACCGATCCATTCGTCGGCGAGATCGCGCGCGTAGGGGAACGGCACCGCGGCGAGGTTGCGCGCCACCTCCCAGTCGTTGATCAGCCGGTGCAGTTCGGCGGCGTCGTCGGGACGATAGGGGCGCAACGTCAGCCGCTCGGTGGTGAGCGGCGCGAATCCGGTCGCCGGGGCGTTGGTGGCGGGCATGGCACATGGGAGTGCCGCAAGAAGCGGCGGGTCGCAAGACGGAACAAGGCCGGGACAAAATCCCGGCCTTGCCTCAGCTCCGATAGCTGCCGTTGATGTCGATGTAGCCGTGGGTGAGGTCGCAGGTCCACACGGTCGCGCGGCCGTGGCCGAGGGCCAGGTCGACCGCGATGCGGACGTCGTGGCCCTTCATGTGCGCCACCACCGGCGCCTCGTCGTAGCCCGCCACCACGGCGCCGTCACGGGCCATCCACACGCCGCCGATGGCGATGCTCAGCTTGTCGCGGTCGGCCGGTTCGCCGGCCTTGCCGACGGCCGCCACGATGCGGCCCCAGTTGGCGTCCTCGCCGGCGACCGCGGTCTTGACCAGCGGCGAATTGGCGACCGACATCGCCACCCGCTTGGCCGAGCCCGCCGAGACCGCCCCGGTGACGTCGATGCGCACCCGCTTCTGCGCCCCCTCGCCGTCGCCCACCACCTGCATGGCGAGGTCGAGCAGCAGGTCGGCGAGCGCGGTGCGGAAGCCGCGCAGCACCGGCCCGCCCTCGGCCGGCACGTGCTTGTGCCTGGCCTGGCCGGTGGCGAACAGCAGCACGGTGTCGGAGGTGGAGGTGTCGGAATCGATCGTGACGCAGTTGAAGCTGCCGGCCACCCCCTTGCGCAGCATCGCCTGCATCGCCGGCGCCGGCAGCTTGGCGTCGGTGAAGACGAAGCACAGCATGGTCGCCATGTCGGGCGCGATCATGCCGCTGCCCTTGCAGAAGCCCTGGATGGTGACCTCGGCGTTGCCGATCCGCGCCGTGCGCACCGCCGCCTTGGGGAAGGTGTCGGTGGTCATGATGCCGCGCGCCGCCGCTTCCCAGCGGTCCGCGGCCAGCGTGGCATAAAGCCCAGGCAGGGCGGCGGTCAGCCGGTCGTGCGCCAGCACCTCGCCGATCACGCCGGTGCTGGCCAGCATGACCTCGCGCGGCTTGCAGCCCACCAGCTTGGCCGCCGCCGCCGCCGAGGCCTTGGTCGCCTCGGTGCCGGCGCGGCCGGTGAACACGTTGGCGTTGCCGGCGTTCACCACCAGCGCGCGGGCGCGGCCGTTCTTGAGCGCCCCGCGGCACCAGTCCACCGGCGCCCCGGGGCACTTGCTGCGGGTGAACACGCCGGCCGCGGTGGTGCCCGGCGCCAGCTCGGCCAGCACGAGGTCGGTGCGCCCCTGGTAGCGGATACCGGCGGCGGCGGCGCCCAGGCGCACGCCGGCGAGCGGCGCCAGCGCGGGCAGATCGACGGCTAGCGGCGAGACGGTGGAAGCCATGGCGACGTTTCCTTGGCAACGATGCCTATTTGTGCGGCGGGGGCGGCGGCTCGGCGGTGTCGGTCGGGCGCGGGGTGGAGCCGTCGAGGTTGTATTTTTCGACCTTCACATCGGCGAGCGCGCTGGCGACCAGCTTCTGCAGGCCTTCCTGGATCATCTGGTTGCGCAACTCGTCGCGCGCTTGCTCGAAGGTTGGCGGGGTGGTGGTGCGGCGCTCCTCCATCCGGATGACGTGCCAGCCGTACTGGGTGTGCACCGGCTTGTCGGTGATCTGGCCGGGCTGCAGCGCGAAGGCGGCGTCGGCGAACTCGGGCAGCATGTCGCCCTTCTTGAACCAGCCCAGGTCGCCGCC
>CAYWOW010000298.1:0-3779 GCA_964459005.1 uncultured Acetobacteraceae bacterium | reverse complement strand
GCACCTGCCCAGGTGGCGGAATTGGTAGACGCGCAGGTTTCAGGTACCTGTGGCCGCAAGGTCGTGGAAGTTCGAGTCTTCTCCTGGGCACCATCGCATCGCCGGGTCAGGCCCTCGCCGTGAAGCGGCGTGCCGTTCGCCGGCCTTCCAGCCAGGCGGCGAAGCCCGCCAGCGCCGCGCCGCCCGCGACGATCAGCAGCACGTCCTGCACCACGAACGCCGCCCCCTGCGCCGGGACCAGCCGGAAGGCCACGGCGGCGCCCCACGACAGGAAAAGCCCGAGGCAGAACACTTCCAGGCTGTACTGCCCGATGCGCGCGATCGCCCGCGAAACCGCGCGGTGCATCCACGCCGCGTCGCGCGGCACCAGCGCCGCCACCACGAAAGCCAGTGCCATCGCGTGCACCAGCCGCGGCACCGACAGGTCCTGCTTGCCCTCGATTGCGTAGAGTTCGCCGAACGGCGCCGGCCAGGGGGTGAAGCCGTACCAGGTCAGCCGCATGACCAGCCCCGCCGCCAGCACCGCCAGCGCCACCGCCAGCGCCACGCGGCGCGCCGGCGCCGGCAAGCTCAGCGCCTGCCCGTCCAGCAGCGCGCGCCGCCCCAGCCAGGCGCCGCCCAGGAAAAGCAGCTGCCAGGCCAACGGGTTGAACTCGATCTCCCAGTCCGGGTCCAGGCTCGGCACTTTCAGGCCGAACAGCCACACGGCGGCGTAGCAGGCCACCGGCAGGGCCATCGCCGCCCCGCCCCAGCGCCCCTGCACCGCGGCAAAGCCGGGCAGCAGCAGCATGCACCAGACGAAAACCGGCAGAATGCCCATGTTGGCGGGCTGGTAGAGCATGGCCAGCGCCGCCGGCACCGCGCGCCGCGAGTCGGCAAGCAGGAAATCCCAGCCCAGCAGCTCCGCCTCGCCGGGCAGGAAGGTGGCGTTGGCCACGAACACCATGGCGCCGAACAGCGCGAACACCATCAGGTGGATGCGATAGAGCCGCCACAGGCGCACCAGCAGGTCCACCGTGCCTTCCCGCCAGCCGCCGTGCGCCGCCCGGCGGGCGAACACGCTGCCGAGGGTGAAGCCGGACAGGAACACGAACAGTTCGGAGCTGTCGGAAAGCCCCCAGGACGCGTGGATCAGCCAGCCGCCGATGAACGAGCCGTGCGCGTGGCTGGCGAAGATGGACAGCTGCAGCCAACCCCGGACGATGTCCAGGCGCTGGTCGCGCGGCGGCCGGGCGGGGACGGTTTGCATGCCAGGGATGTCGTAGCACCGGCGCGGGTGTTACGTCTGCGCGCGCTGGGATAGACCCGTCCCGATTCCTGGAGGCCTTGCCCATGCCCGTCATGTCCGACCGCTGGATCCGCCGCATGGCGGGCGAACACGCCATGATCGAGCCCTTCGTCGAGACCCAGAAGCGCGACGGGGTGATCAGCTACGGCCTGTCGAGCTATGGCTACGACGCCCGGGTGGCCGACCGGTTCAAGATTTTCACCAACGTCGATTCCGCCATCGTCGACCCCAAGGCGTTCAACCCGACGTCCTTCGTCGACCGCACCGTCGATGTCTGCATCATCCCGCCCAACTCGTTCGCGTTGGCCCATACGGTCGAATATTTCCGGATTCCGCGCGACGTGCTGGTGATCTGCCTGGGCAAGTCCACCTATGCGCGCTGCGGCATCATCGTCAACGTCACCCCGCTGGAGCCCGAGTGGGAGGGGCAGGTGACCATCGAGATCAGCAACACCACCCCGCTGCCGGCCAAGATTTACGCCCACGAGGGCATCTGCCAGTTCCTGTTCATCCAGGGCAACGAGCCCTGCGAGACCAGCTACGCCGACAAAGCCGGCAAGTACCAGGGCCAGCGCGGCGTCGCGCTGCCCCGGATGGGCTGAGCCCGGAGGGAACCATGGACAGAATCCGCATCCGCGGCGGCCGGCCGCTTGCCGGCGAAATCGTCATCGGCGGCTCCAAGAACGCCGGCCTGCCGCTGATGGCCGCCGGCCTGCTGACCGACGAGCGGCTGCTGCTTACCAACGTGCCCGGTCTGGCCGACATCAAGACGATGGCGGCGCTGATCGGCCAGCTCGGGGTGGCGGTCGAACGGCCGGGCGACGACGGGCGCGCGCTGTCGATCGGCGGCGCCATCGCCAGCACCGAGGCGCCCTACGACATCATGCGCAAGATGCGCGCGTCCGTGCTGGTGCTCGGCCCGCTGGTGGCGCGGATCGGAGAGGCCCGGGTGTCGTTGCCCGGGGGCTGCGCCATCGGCACGCGGCCGATCGACCTGCACCTGAAAGGTCTCGAGCAGATGGGGGCGACCATCCGGCTCGACGCCGGCTATGTGGTGGCCAGCGCGCCGCACGGGCTGCACGGGGCCACCATCGTCTTCCCCTTCCCCAGCGTCGGCGCCACCGAAAACCTGCTGATGGCGGCCAGCCTGGCGGACGGCCGAACCGTGCTGGCCAACGCCGCCCGCGAGCCCGAGATATCCGACCTCGCCGATTGCCTGGTGGCGATGGGCGCTGAGATCGAGGGCATCGGCACCGACCGGCTGACCATCGACGGCGTGCGGCGGCTGAGCGGCGCCAGCCACGCCATCATTCCCGACCGCATCGAGACCGGCACCTATGCCTGTGCCGCCGCCATCGCCGGTGGGCAGGTGCATCTGCGCGGCGCCCGGATCGATCATCTCGGCGCCCTCGTCCACGCCCTGGCCGAGGCCGGCGTGGAGGTGGTGGCGCGCGACGGCGGCCTGACCGTCAAGCGGATGAACGGGCTGCACGGCGCCGACGTGGTGACCGAGCCCTATCCCGGCTTCCCCACCGACATGCAGGCGCAGTTCATGGCGTTGATGTGCGTCTCCGACGGGGCGGCGATGATCACCGAGACGATCTTCGAGAACCGCTTCATGCACGTGCCGGAGCTCAACCGGATGGGGGCGCGGATCAACGTGCGCGGCGCCTCGGCGATCGTGCGCGGGGTGCCGGCGCTGTCCGGCGCGTCGGTGATGGCGACCGATCTGCGCGCCTCGGTCAGCCTGGTGCTGGCGGGGCTGGCGGCGCACGGCGAGACCATCGTCAACCGGGTCTATCACCTCGACCGCGGCTACGAGGCGGTGGAGCAGAAGCTGGCGGCCTGCGGTGCGGATATCGAACGGCTGGTGGGGTGAGGGCGAGGTGAGCGCACCGATTGACTTTTGTTGTCAAATATGACAACATGCTGTCGACATTGAGAAACACGCGCCCCATAAGCTGGCTCAAGGGCGCCCGGAAGGATTTCGAGGACTTCCCGCAAGGGGCGCAAATCGAGATGGCGCGGGCGCTCACCATCCTGGCGGAAGGCCGGATGCCAGATATTGCCAAGCCCCTGACCGGCTTCGGGTCCGGGGTCATGGAACTGGGGCTTCGCCATCGCGGGGATGCGTTTCGGGTCGTCTATGCCTTGCAGATCGACGACGATATCTGGGTTGTCCACGCATTCCAGAAGAAATCGAAGTCCGGGATCAAGACGCCGAAGCTGGACATTGATCTGATCCACGAACGGTTGAGGCGGCTGAAGGAGATGCTGCGATGAGCGACGACACCAACATCATCCGGGGCACCGGCAACGTCTTCCGCGATCTCGGCCACCCCGACGCCGATCGGGAGCAACTGCGGGCGCTCCTGGCGGCGCGGATCATTGGTGTGCTCGATGACCGCAAGCTGACCGTGCGCGCGGCTCAGGAAGTGACGGGCGTTGCGGCGGCGGATTTCTCGCGCATCCGCAGAGCCAACCTCGGCCG
>CAYWOW010000297.1:0-3810 GCA_964459005.1 uncultured Acetobacteraceae bacterium | reverse complement strand
ACGTGCTGACCAAGCGCGACATGATGCGCCGCGAGATGTCCACCATGCCGGCGACCCTGTCGCTGGATTCCGACACCAGGCCGGTGATTTTGTCCGGCGGCTTCGGACCGGCCGGGGCGGACAACGGGCAACTCGCCCAGGCCGAGGCCCGTCTGGCCGATCTGCGGCTGCGCTATACCGATCAGCACCCCGACGTCATCTCCGCCCGCAACCAGGTTGCCGCGCTGAAGGCCGCCGCCGCGGCCGCCCCGCCGCAGCAGTCGCAGGCAGCCATGGCCGCCCAGCAACTGGCGGCGTTGCCGAAGCCGGCCGCACGCACGGTGCCCAACCCGGTGTACGAGCAGATGCGCATGCAGCTGTTCGAACAGGAGACGGTGATCGCCTCGCTGCAGCGCCAGATCGCCGAAGGCACCCAGGAACGCGACCGGCTGGAGGAGATCGCCCACAACGTGCCCGGGTTGCAGGCCGAATACCTCAACCTCAACCGCGACTACGATGTGCTGCACCAGAACTACATGGAGCTGCTGAGCCGGCGCGAGTCGATGCGCATCTCCGCGGCCGCCGACAGCGACGCCGAGAAGATGAAGATGCAGATCATCGACCCGCCGCAAGTGCCGCAGATCCCGGTGGCGCCGAAGCGGGCCCTGCTGCTCTCCACCGTGCTGATTGCCGGTATCGGCGTTGGGCTCGGCCTCGCCATCCTGATGCTGCAGTTCGACCGGTCCTTCCACTCCATCGAGGACCTGCGCGACATCGGGCTGCCCGTGGTGGGCGGCATCTCCATGCTGGGCATCACCGTGCCGATGCGCCGCCGGGTGCTCTCGGCGGCCAGCTTCGCCATGGCGGTGCTGCTGCTCTGCGCGGTCTATGGCGGCCTGGTCTATCGCCTGCTGCAAACGCCGGGCGCGGCATGAGTTCAGACCAGGGCGACCACCTGGTCGAGCGCGCGGCGGCCCTGCTGCGCAGCGGCGCGGGCCTCGCGGCGGAAACCGGCGGCGCCGCGGCGCCCCCCCCGGCCGCCGCGGCAACGCCGCCTCCGGCGCCCGCGGCCGCGCCGCCCGGCAGTCCCGCCCCCGCCAGCCACACCATTCCGGGCATGGCGCCGCCGCCGCTCGAGCTGCCGCGCCTCGACATCGAGACGCTGAAACGGGCCGGGCTGGCGCTGTCCGGGCGCGCCCGGACCCGCATTTCGGAAGAATACCGCATCACCGTCGGGCGCATCCTGCGCACCCTGCGGGCCACCAAGACCCGCACCGAGCCCAGCAACCTGCTGATGGTCACCAGCGCCAAACCGGGCGAGGGCAAGAGCTTCACCGCGCTCAACATCGCCGCCAGCATCGCCCAGAACGGGCTGGGCGAGGTGCTGCTGGTGGACATGGACGCCAAGCCCAAGTCGCTCAGCGCGACCATGAGCCTGACCGACGCGCCCGGACTGTACAACCTGGTCGCCAACCCGACGCTGCGGATCGAGGACACGCTGGTACGCACCGCCATCGGCGGCCTGTCCTATCTGCCGATCGGCTCGCGCGACGTCACCGCCTCCGAGCCCGGGGTGAGCCGGCCGGTCAGCGCGACGATCGAGCGGTTGCGCCGCCGCTTCGCCCACCACTACATCATCCTGGACTGCGCGCCCTGCCTGTCGACCAGCGACCCGAGCACGCTGGCCGCCCTGGCCGACCAGGTCATCATGGTGGTGGAGGCCGAGCGGACCCAGCGCAGCGAGCTGGAGTCCTCGCTCGAACTGCTGCGCGCCTGCCCGAACATCACCCTGGTGCTGAACAAGGTCCGGTTGACCAACAGCTATACCTTCGGCGCCTACTATTACTACGGTTCCAAGCCCTGAGTCGGCGCCATACCTCGCTACGCTTCCAGGCCTGGAACCGGTTCAGGCCATGGCGGACAGTACTCCGGGCCGGACGACACGGACCCTCGGCCTCCTGGACCCGGGGGCTGTGCACCGGGCTGCCGATCGCCGCGGCCCTGTTGCTCGCCGCCCCGCCGTTCGTTCCATCGGCCATGGCCCAGTTGCTCCCGGACACCGGCACCACGGTGCAGGTCGGCGCCCTGCGCCAGCAGCTTGAGGGACTGCTGAGCACCAGCGCCAGCGCCCCCGGCAGCCCGGGCTGGACGTTCGTGCCGTCACTCGGAGTCGAGGAACGCTGGACCGATCACCTGCTAACGGCGGACGGCACGGGCAAGAGCAGCTTCGTCACCGCGCTGCTTCCTTCCGTGCTGATCAACGGGCAGTCCGCGCGCACCACCACCACCATCAACTACGCCCCCGCGCTGGAGTACTACAGCAACGCCAGCCAGACCCAGATCGTCCAGGACCTCAACGCCGCCAGCAAGATCACCGTGCTGCCGGAGCGATTGTTCCTCGATCTGCGCGGCTTCGCGTCCGTGCAGCCGACCTATGGCGGCTACGCAACGAACGGCGCGACCCAGGTGTCCAACCAGAACCAGAGCCAGACCATGGGCTTCTCGGCGCATCCCTATCTGCGCCAGTCGTTCAGCGATCTCGGCTCCGCCGAGCTGGGCGCGACGGTGTCGCACGCCTCGCAGAATGGGCTGGCCAACAACCAGTCCTACACCCTGTCGTCCGGCCAGCTCGTGCCCAGCACGGGCGTGTCCGGACAGAACCTCACCTCGGAGCAGGAATATTTCTCGCTCTCCTCCGGGCCGGCATTCGGCCGCACCAATGCCGGCCTGGATGTCTCGGCAAGCCAGGACAGCGGCAGCGGGGTGATGAGCGGCGCCCGCGAAGACCATGCCGTGGCGAACCTCGGCTACGCCCTCACCCGCAGCATCACCGTCCTGAGCACGTTCGGCTATGACAGCACCCACTATGGCGGCACGCCGCCGTACAACTATTCCGGCGTGGAATGGAGCGTCGGCGGGCACTGGATTCCCAACCCGGACAGCTCCGTGACGGCGAGCTACGGCCGCCGGGAAGGGGTGGAGTCCGCCCAGCTCGACGCCAGCTATGCCGTGACCAACCGCACCCGCGTGTACGCGCGCTATTCGGAAGGAGTCACCACCGGCCTGCAGCAGGTGCTCAACGCGATCAACGGGTCCACCCTGGACACCGCGGGCAACCCGGTGACCGCCAACGGCATTCCGGTGCAAATCACCAATGGCTTCTATGGCGTGCAGAACAACCTGGTGCGGACGTCCAACACCTCGGTCACGGTGACCACGCTGCGCGACCGCGATGCGATCTCGGTGACCTTCAGCTACCAGCAGAGCCACCAGCTCGCCTCCGCCTCCGCCTCCAACAGCGCCAGCAGCGTGAACAGCACCGGCTGGTACGCCACGCTGAGCTGGCAGCGCAACCTCTGGCCGGACCTGAACGCCTCCGCCTTCGCGCAGTGGGGCACCAACCAGAGCACCCCGGGGAGCGTCAGCGAGAACTCCAATACGTTGGTGTTCAGCCTGAACCTCAACTATGTGGTCTCGCGGACCGTCAACGCCTACGCGCAATACAGCTGGACCCACCAGACCTACTCCGGCTCGGCCAGCGGCGTCCCGTCGCTGCCCACCAACCTGGTCATCGTCGGCGCCCGCAAGACATTCTGAGCATCCGGGCGGCACACCGAACCATGTACGAGCGCTACTACAACTTCACCGGATCGCCCTTTCAGCTCACCCCGGATACCCGATTCTTCTATGGCAGCCGCGGGCACAGCCGGGCGATCGCGCACCTGACCTTCGGACTGGCGCAGGGCGAAGGCTTCGTCATCGTCACCGGCGAGGTCGGCGCGGGCAAGACCACGCTGATCGAGCGGCTGCTGTCGCAGCTCGACCGCGACA
>CAYWOW010000296.1:0-3814 GCA_964459005.1 uncultured Acetobacteraceae bacterium | reverse complement strand
GCATACATCGACGACGCGCCGATGTAGCGCGCCTTGCCCGCCTTGACGACGTCGTGCAACGCCTCCAGCGTTTCCTCGATCGGCGTGTTATTGTCCCAGCGATGGATCTGGTAGAGATCAACGTGGTCCATGCCGAGGCGCCGCAGACTGGCGTCGATCTCCGCCATGATCGCGCGGCGCGACAGGCCGGCGCCGTTCGGCCCCGGGTGCATCCGGCCGTTGACCTTGGTGGCGATGACGAACTCGTCTCGGCGGGAGAAGTCTTTCAGCGCCCGGCCGACGATTTCCTCGCTGCTGCCGGCGGAGTAGACATTTGCCGTATCGAAGAAATTGATGCCTCCCTCCAGCGCCCGCCGGATGAAGGGACGGCTCGCTTCCTCGTCGAGCGACCAGGGATGATTGGTGCCCCGCTCGGGAACGCCATAGCTCATGCAGCCCAGGCAGATGCGCGACACTTCAAGGCCGGTACGGCCGAGTTTTACGTATTCCATCGATCCAGCTCCATAGTGCGACCCTGGCCTGGCCAGGGTCGCTGGGTGAAACCCGCACCTGGCGGCTGTCAGGCCGCCTTGTAGCCCACGACCGCCTTGATCTCCTGGTAATCCTCGAGTCCCCACTTGCCGTATTCGCGCCCGTTGCCCGACTGCTTGTAGCCGCCGAACGGCGCGGCGGTGTCCCAGGCCGGGTAGTTCACATAAACATTGCCGGCCCGCATTTCGGCCGCCACCCGGCGCGCGTGCCCGAGATCGGCGGACTGCACGTAGGCCGCCAGGCCATAAACGGTATCGTTCGCCATCCGGATCGCTTCCGCCTCGTCGCGATACGGCAGGATGCTGATGACCGGCCCGAAGATTTCCTCGCGCGCGATCGTCATGTCGTTGCGCACGCCGGCGAACACGGTGGGCCGGACGAAATAGCCGCGGTTGAGATGCCCCGGACGACCGGGTCCGCCGGTAACCAGCTCCGCCCCCTCGTCGATGCCGGACTTGATGAGGCGCTGGATCTTGTCGAACTGCACCCGGCTCACCACCGGGCCAAGATCGGTGTGCTCATCGCGCACGTCGCCCACCACGAGACTTTCGGCCGCGGCCCTGGCGATCGCCTTCACCTCGTCATGGCGATTGGCGGGCACGAACATCCGGGTCGGCGCGTTGCAGGATTGGCCGCTGTTGCCCATCATGCCGACCACGCCCCTGGTGACGGCGGCCGCGAAATCGACGTCCGGCAACAGGATGTTGGCGGACTTGCCGCCGAGCTCCTGGGCCACCCGCTTCACCGTCGTCGCCCCGGCCTGGGCGACCAGGATGCCGGCCCGGGTCGAACCGGTGAACGACATCATATCGATATCGGGATGAGCGGACATCGCCGCTCCGACCACGGCGCCCTCGCCCTGCACCATGTTGTAGACGCCCTTCGGCACGCCAGCCGCGTCCATCGCTTCCGAGAAGAGGATCGCGTCAAGCGGCGAAATCTCGGACGGTTTGAGCACCATGGTGCAGCCCGCGGCGATCGCCGGGGCGACCTTGCAGACGATCTGGTTGAGCGGCCAGTTCCACGGCGTAATGAGCCCGACCACGCCGATCGGCTCGCGGACGATCATCGTGGTGCCCTGCGGCTCCTCGAAGCGGTAGCTTTCCAGCACCTCGATCATCCGGGTCAGATGGGCCATCCCGGTTGCCGTCTGACGCTCGTAGGCGAATTTCAGCGGCGCTCCCATTTCCTGCGACAGCGCCTCCGCCATTGCGTGGCGCCGCTTTTCGTACTCGGTCAGGATGGCGCGCAGCAGATCCAGGCGCTCCTTGCGCGTGGCGCGTGCGAAAGCAGGGAAGGCCGCGCGGGCGGCGGCAACGGCGCGGTCGACGTCGGCAGGCCCACCGACGGCGATCTGCGTAAACGGCTCCTCGGTGGAGGGGTCCACGACATCGAGCAGAACGGGCTGCAACGGATCGACCCAGGCCCCGTTCACGTAATGGTGGTGTTCGTGCTGCATATCGAGTTCCTTTGAACCGTCACCTGCATGGACGCGATGGCGATTATCGAATCCGTACTCCAGGCCATAGGGGCATTCTCGTGCCCCCGCGCCGTGCCCTATATACACCTGGACACGATGACCGGGAACCTCCGCCCCGGAACCTGCCCGACGCCCTGTAAAGGAAACGCAACATGAGCATCCACCCTGCGCTTGCCGCCGGCCGGGTCGCCGTCGTCACCGGTGCCGCCAGCGGGATCGGCCGCGCGGCCGCCCGGCGTTTCGCCGCCATGGGCCTCAAGGTGTGCCTGGCGGATTTGTCCGCCGATGCGCTCGCAGACGCCGCCGCCGAAGTCGCCGCCGCGGCGCCGGGCGGGCGGCAAGCGGTGCTCGCCGTGCCCACCGATGTCAGCCGGCTGGACCAGGTCCAGGCCCTCAGGGACGCGGCCTATGCCGCCTTCGGCGAGGTCGGCGTGCTGATGAACAACGCGGCCGTCGCCCCGGGCGGCGGCCCCTGGGAACACATCGACCGCTGGCGCCGTCTGCTGGAGGTGAATCTCTGGGGCGTCATCAACGGCGTGCAGACATTCGCGCCAACCATGCTGGAGCAGCACACGAGCTGCGCGATCGTCAACACCGGGTCCAAGCAGGGCATCACCTGCCCGCCCGGCGACGCCGCCTACAACGTCAGCAAGGCCGGAGTGAAGGCGTTCACCGAGGCGCTCGCGCACGGCCTGCGCAACGCTGAGGGCGCGCGCATCACGGCGCATCTGCTGATCCCCGGCTTCACCTTCACCGCGATGACGCGCCATGGACGCAGCGAGAAGCCGGCGGGCGCCTGGACTGCGGATCAGGTGGTGGACATGCTGATCGCCGGCATGAACCAGGGCGACTTCTACATCCTTTGCCCCGACAACGAGGTGACGCGGGCGATCGACAACCGCCGCATCCTGTGGGCGGCGCAGGACATCACGCAGAACCGCCCGGCGCTGTCGCGCTGGCACCCGGACTACCAGGTGGCCTTCGCGCGCTTCCTGAACGACGCCGACGAATCCGCCTTCGGGCGGTGACATGACGATCCAACGGAACTGGCCGCACCCCGACATTCAGGCCGACCTCGCCGCCTTGCGTCGCCAGGCCCCGCTGACCCATTGCCTGACCAATATCGTGGCGAGCGGCTTCACGGCGAATGTGCTGCTGGCCATCGGCGCCTCGCCGGCGATGGTGATCGCCAAGCAGGAGGCCGGCGAATTCGCCGCCATGGCGGCGGGCGTGCTGATCAATGTCGGCACCCTCACCAGCGCCACCGCCCGGGCGATGGAACGCGCCGCAGCGGCGGCGGCCGGCGCGGGGACGCCCTGGGTCCTCGACCCGGTGGCGGTCGGCGCGTTGGCCTGGCGGCGCCGGATCGCGACCGACCTACTGGCCCACCGGCCCGAGGTGATCCGCGGCAATGGTTCGGAAATCCTGACCCTGGCCGGCGCGGAAGGCAGCGGCAAGGGAGTCGACTCGACGGCCACCTCCACCGCGTCCCTGAGCGCCGCCCGGGCGCTCGCCAGACTGACCGGCGCAGTGGTCGCGCTCAGCGGGGCCATCGACTACATCACCGACGGGACGGAGGTTATCGAAGTCGCCGGCGGCGATCCGATGATGACCCGCGTCACCGGCATGGGCTGCGCGCTGGGCGCCGTGATCGCCGCCTTCCTGGGGGCGGGGTGCCCGCCGTTACGGGCCGCCACCGCCGCCTCGGCGGTGTTTGCCCGCGCCGGCGAACGCGCCATCGCGCGCGCCCGCGGACCGGGCAGCTTCGCCGCGGTCTTCATCGACGAACTGTCGCTGATCGGC
>CAYWOW010000295.1:0-3818 GCA_964459005.1 uncultured Acetobacteraceae bacterium | reverse complement strand
GGCTGTACGCGCTGTTTCTCGACCGCGACCGCCAGTACTCGTGCGCCTACTTCCCGACCGGCAACGAGACCCTGGAGGAAGCGCAGACCGCCAAGAAGCGTCACATCGCCGCCAAGTTGCTGCTCGATCGCCCCGACCTCGAGGTGCTCGACATCGGCAGCGGCTGGGGCGGCATGGCGCTGACGCTGGCCCGCGACTACGGCGCCCGCGTCACCGGCATCACCCTCTCGCACGAACAGCTGGCCGAGTCGCAGGCGCGGGCCGCGGCCGAGGGCCTGTCGGACCGCATCAGCTTCGAGCTGCTGGACTATCGCAGCCTGCATCGCCGCTTCGACCGCATCGTCTCGGTCGGCATGTTCGAGCATGTCGGCGTCGTCCACTACCGCGCCTTCTTCGACGTGGTGAAGCGCTGCCTCGCCCCCGACGGCGTCGCCCTGCTGCACGCCATTGGCCGCAGCGACGTTCCTGGCCGCACCAACCCGTGGCTGACCAAGTACATCTTCCCCGGCGGCTACTGCCCGGCGCTGTCGGAAGTGCTGGCGGCGATCGAGAAGACCGGGCTGGTCACCACCGACATCGAGATCCTGCGACTGCACTACGCCGAAACGCTGCGCCACTGGCACCGCCGCTTCGCCGCCAACCGCGACACCATCGCGGCGCTCTTCGATGAGCGGTTCTGCCGCATGTTCGAGTTCTACCTGTCCGGCGCGGAGCTGTCATTCCGGCGCGAAAGCCAGATGGTGTTCCAGATCCAACTGACGCGCGACCAGACCGCGGTGCCGCTGACCCGCGACTATATCAGCGAGGCCGAGCGCGCCGCCCCGCGCCAGGTCGCCGCCGCCTGACCGAAGGCGCCGGCGAGCGGGGCGGCGCCCGCCGACGCGATGTCCCCTCTATTCACGTGATTCACACCCCGATCGGTTTGGGTGGTTCGCCGTGGCGGCGCTATGATCCGCCAGCCCAGGGCGCCATGTCATGAACACCATTGAATCCGTTCCCCCGCTGCTCGGCCTGTCGCAGCGCATCCCGCCCTCGAACCAGCAAGCCGAACAGGCTTTGCTCGGCGCGCTGCTGGCCAACAACAAGGCCTACGAGCGGGTCAGCGAGTTCCTCGCCGACGGGCATTTTGTCGATCCGATCCATGGTCGCATCTACGCCGCCATCGCCCGGCGCATCGAGGCCGGGCAGCTCGCCGATGCGGTGACGCTGAAGGCTGAATTCGAGCATTCCGGCGTGCTCGACGAGGTCGGCGGCACGTCCTACCTGGCCCAGCTGCTCGGCGCCATGGTCGGCATCATCAACGCCGGCGAGTACGGCCGCGCCATCTACGACGCCTGGCTGCGCCGGCAGCTCATCGAAATCGGCGAGACCGTGGTCAACAACGCCTTCGGCGCCGGCACCGAGCTGGATGGGCGGGCCCAGATCGAAATCGCCGAACAGGAACTGTTCAATCTCGCCGAGCGCGGCGCCGCGGACGGCGGCTTCGTCACCCTCGAGCACGCGCTGGTCGAGGCGATCCAGAACGCCGAGCGCGCTTTCCAGCGCTCCGGCGGCGTTTCCGGCCTGTCCACGGGGCTGCGCGACCTCGACAAGAAAACCGGCGGGCTGCACCCCTCCGACCTGGTGATCCTCGCCGGCCGGCCCGGCATGGGCAAGTCCGCGCTCGCCACCAAGATTGCCTTCGGCGCCGCCCGCGCCCTGCTGGCCGAGGCGCGCGCCGCCGATCCGAACGCGGTGCCGCACGCCTCGGTCGCCCTGTTTTCCCTGGAAATGAGCGCCGAGCAGCTGGCCACGCGCCTCTTGTCCGAGGAAGCGCGCATCGTCGGCGAGCGGATCCGTCGCGGCGACATCGGCCAGAAGGATTTCGATCGCTTCGTCCAGGTTTCCCGGGATATCGGGTCGTTGCCGCTGCACATCGACGACACGCCGGCGATCAGCCTCTCGGCCATGCGCACGCGCTGCCGGCGGCTGGCGCGCACCAAGGGATTGTCGTTGATCGTGATCGACTACCTGCAGCTCATGCGCCCCTCCACCGGCACGCGACCGGAGAACCGGGTGCTGGAAATCAGCCAGATCACCCAGGGGCTGAAGGCGATCGCCAAGGAACTGGCGGTGCCGGTACTGGCGCTGTCGCAGCTTTCCCGCGCCGTGGAAAGCCGCGAGGACAAGCGCCCGCAACTGTCCGATCTGCGCGAATCCGGTTCGATCGAACAGGACGCCGATCTGGTGATGTTCATCTATCGCGACGAATATTATGAGCAGAATCGCGAACCTAAACAACTAAGATTTGAAAACGAGGAAAAATTCCACACTGCGATGGATAAATGGAAGCGGGATATGGAGAATGTTCATAACAAGGCGGAGCTTTTGATCGAGAAGAACCGCCACGGTGCCACCGGCAAGATCGATCTATACTTTGAGGGAGAATACACGCGCTTCACGGATATCGATCTGCATCATAATGGCGACTGAGCCGTGCCGCCCCCCATGAAGGCGGGTATCGACCCCGCCGCCAGCGCGATTCTCCATGTGGACCTCGCCGCCATCGCCGCCAACTGGCAGGCACTGTGCCGTCGCCACGCCACCGGCGCGGTCGCCGCCGTGGTCAAGGCCGACGCCTATGGGCTCGGCGCCGCCGCGGTCGCGCCGCACCTGCTGGCCGCCGGTTGCCGGCACTTCTTCACCGCCCATTTCTCCGAGGCGCTCGCTCTCCGCCCGCTGCTGCCGCGGGCCATGCTCGCCGCCCTGAACGGCCCGCCACAGGGCAGCGAGCGCGAGCACCTGGCCCACGACATTCTTCCCGTGCTCGGTTCGCTCGATGCGATCGATCGCTGGACGGCACTGGCCCGTCGGGAGGGCCGGCGCCTGCCGGTGCTGTTGCATGTCGACACCGGCATGAACCGCCTCGGCCTGAACGCCGCCAGTCTTCGCGTGCTCGCCGCCGCCCCGGACCGGCTCGACGGACTCGAGCTGCGTTATGTGCTCACACATCTTGTTGCCTCCGAACTGCCCGGCGATCCCGCCAACGCCGCGCAACTGGACCGGTTCGCCTGGGCCTGTGCGGCGCTGCCGCCGGCGCCGCGCAGCTTGGCCAATTCCTCCGGCCTGTTTCTCGATGCCCGTTTCGCCTCCGACCTCGCGCGCCCCGGCGCGGCGCTCTACGGCATCAATCCCACCCCTGGCTGCCCCAATCCCATGCGCGTGCCGGTTCGCCTGCGCGCCCGCATCCTGCAGGTGCACGACATCGAAGCGGGCGAGGGCGTCGGCTACAATGCCACCTGGCGCGCCCCTCGCCCCAGCCGCATCGCCACGCTCGGCATTGGCTACGCCGACGGGTGGCACAGGGCGCTGTCCGGGCGGGCCCCGCCGGCGCGTCCCGTGGGGGCGGATTTTGACGGCCCCCCCATTCCGCTGGTAGGCCGTATCTCCATGGACCTGACAACCTGCGACGTGACGGACCATCCGGCGATCGGCGCCGGCGACTGGCTGGAACTCATGGGGCCACACTGCCCACCCGAGACGCTGGCGGAGGCCGCCGGCACCAACGCCTACGAGATCCTCACCGGCCTTGCTCCGCGCATCGTCCGGGCCTACGCGGCATGAGCAAGCTCCTTGATCTCGCCGCGATGATCGGCCGCGCCGTGTTCGGCGCCTTCCGGCTTACCGGCCACATCTTCCTGTTCGGCCTCGAGGGGATGTCCCACCTGGTGCGCCCGCCCGTGTACGGACGGCAGTTCCTGCGCGCCTTCCTGGACATCGGTTATTACAGCCTGCCCGTGGTGGCGCTGACCGCGATCTTCACCGGCATGGTGCTGGCG
>CAYWOW010000294.1:0-3823 GCA_964459005.1 uncultured Acetobacteraceae bacterium | reverse complement strand
ACGGCCTTCGACCTGATCGAAGCCTTCAAGGAAGTGAAGCGGCTTGACGACAGCGGATTGGTCGGCGTGGTTGGCTACCACAATGTCATCGATGGGGCAGAGATCATTGCCGGGGTAATGAATTTGAAAGTGGTGTGCTACAGAGTCGAAGACAAAAGGGACGTGTCGGCCGAGCTCGAGAGACAGATCCGGTTGGGTGTCAAGGTCTTCCTGGGAGACGGGAATGTGGTCCGTGCCGCCAGAGACTATGACTGCAAGGCCGTGCTCGTGCACTCCGGCAGCCAAGCCATGCAACATGCCATCGAGCAGGCCAGGAACATTCTCGACGCCACGCGCCAGGAAAAGGAAAAGGCCCAGCAATTCTCAACGATCATCGACTTCGTCCACGACGGAATCATAGCGATCGACAGCAACGGGTACGTCACGCTCTTCAACACCGCGTCGGAGAAGATCACCGGGCTCGGCAAGCAGGAAGCCCTGGGGCGCAACATCGCCGACATCATTCCGGGCGCCCGGCTGACTGAGGTTCTCGAAACGGCGCGGACGGAAATTGGCGACATCCAACGGCTGGATGCCCAGACCGTGATCGCCTCCAACCGCATTCCGATCGTGGTGGACGGCGAGGTCCGCGGAGCGGTGGCGACCTATCAGGACATCACCGAGGTTCAGAAGCTCGAACAGGCAATCCGGATCCGGCTGTCGGAAAAGGGTTTCACGGCACGGTACAGGCTTTCCGACATCATCCACGCCAGCGGCTCAATGTCCCGATGCATTGAGGCGGCCAGGAAGATTGCACGATACGATACGTCGGTTCTGATCTGCGGCCCGTCCGGCGTCGGCAAGGAGCTTTTCGCGCAGGGCATCCACAACAGCAGCCACCGCAGCAACTCGCCATTCGTGGCCATCAACTGCGCCGCGCTGCCCGAGACGCTGATCGAAAGCGAGCTCTTCGGATACAGCGAGGGCTCGTTCACCGGCGCCACGAAGAAGGGCAAGGCGGGCCTTTTCGAGATGGCCCACGGGGGGACGATCTTTCTCGATGAGATCAGTGAGCTGCCGCTTCTTCTGCAGGGTCGCCTGCTGAGAGTGCTGCAGGAAAAGCAGGTCATGCGTCTCGGCGACAGCAAGCTGATTCCGGTGGATGTCCGGATCGTCTGCGCCACCAACAAGGACCTTCGAGATCTTATCGATTCGAATCAATTCAGGAGGGACCTCTATTTCAGGATCGCGGTCTTCAACCTGTACATCCCGCCGCTGAGCGAGCGTGTGGAAGACGTCGAACTGCTGGCCACCCACTTCGTGGAGGAGTTTGGCCACAGATATCGGAAGGGCCGGATGAAGTTGACTGGCCAGGCCGTCAAATACCTGCAAGCCTATGAATACAGCGGCAATGTCCGCGAGCTTCAGGGAATGATCGAACGAGCCGTGATCATTTCCGAAGGTTCGACGGTCGACGTGGAGGATTTGACGGCGATGACCTGGCCGAAAGCCCAGGCCCCATCCGACGGGCCCGACGCGGCCTTTCCCGACGGCTGCACGTTGGCGGAGGTGGAGAACTGGTACATCTCGCATGTGCTTGCCAACGCCAACGGCTCGATGGCGAAGTGCAGTTCAACCCTGGGCATCGATCGCACTACCCTGTGGAGGCGGGTCAGGGAAGGGCGCCTTCCCGCCGGTGCCCGCTCCACTCCTCGCGCGAAGTGACGGCGTCGGTCCGTTGAGCGGAGCGGTTTGACGTTACCCGTGCAGCCCCGCCGGGAGCACACCCGGTCGCGTTGCATGTTCCTACGACAAGTTGCAGCTCGCAACGTCCCGCTGCACCGGCCCAGCGGTTGCATGGAGGCGCCACGTTAGAAATCAATCGCTTAACCTCGTGGGCCGGGCGTGGCCCGGTTATTGCTCCACGGGTCCCAGCCCGGCAGAAGGACGGTGGCGGTCGGCCGAACCTGACGCCGGGAAGAAGTGTGCAGCGTCCAAGGAAACACCTGTGTTATGAAGGTTGGGCTGGCCAGTTTCGCGTTCCGATGGGCTTTCAAGGCCGGTTTGACCCTTGAAGGATTCCTGCAGCAGGCCGCCGATTTCGGCGCCGAGGTCGTTCAGCTCTGCGAGAATTCGGGCATCGAGCGCCTGGGCGAGCGCGAACTGAAGGATTTGGCCGACCTCGCTCGCCGGTTGGGTATCGCGCTGGAATGTGGCGGCACCGGTGGACACCGGGACCAGATGGAAGCCGGCATCCGCCGCACGGCGTCGCTGGGCGGAACGATCTACCGCTGCGTGCTGGATTCGGCCGGCCTGACCCCGGAGGAAGCCACCGTGCACGTGCAGGCATTGCTTCCCCTGCTTGAGGACTGCGGGGTGACACTGTGCGCCGAGAATCATTTCCGCTTTTCCCCGCAAACCCTGAGCCGGATGATCGCAACGATCGACCACTCGGCGGCGCGGGTCTGCCTCGACCCGCTCAATTCCATCGCCCGGTGGAGCGGCCCGGAAGAGACCGTCCGGGAACTGCTCCCGTTCGCCCGCACCGCCCACGTCAAGGACGCCCGCATCGAACGCGCCGGCAACGGCTGGGTGATTTCCGGGGCTCCCCTCGGGGAGGGAAGCGTCGATCTCGCGCACTACCTGGCGACCGTCGCGCCTAAGGTCGAAAGCCTGCTGCTCGAATCCTGGATGGACCCGGTCGACGCCGAGCACGGCATCCGCACCCTCGAGCAGGAAGCCGATTGGGCCAGGCGTGGCCTGGCCTTCATCAGGAAAACGACGAAGAGGAGCCGCGCATGAATGCACCGGCATTCCTTCCGCGCAGCTCCCAACACAATCATTGACCAATCAGGCGAGGACGACCAGCTATGAAGCCCGATCCGCATCTGCCCAACCGCTATTCCATCATCACCGGATTCTACGGCCGGCAGGCCAACCGGTTCATGGAGTACCAGCAGCAGCGCACCATCACCGAGAAGCTGCACATGGTTGCCCGCACGCCCGGCTGCGATGGCGCCGAGCTGTGCTACCCGGATGACTTCAAGGACCGCACGTTGCTGCGCAAGTTGGTCGAGGACCTCAATCTCGGCGTTTCCGCGATCAACTTCCGTTCCCGTCGTCCCGGCCAATGGACGCGCGGCTCGTGGACGTCGGAAAGCGCCGCCGAACGCCAGGCCGTCATCGATGACTGCCGTCAGCTGGTGGACATCGCCGCTGAAATGGGCATCCCGCGAATCACCAACTGCCCACTCAACGACGGGGCCGACTTCACCTTCGAGATGGACTACGCCCGTGCCTACGATTATGCGGCGGAAACCTATGCGGCGGTGGCGTCGCACAACCCCGCCATCCGCATCTGCATCGAATACAAGCCCAGCGAGCCGCGCGCCCGCTGCCTGTTCGACACGGCCGGCGGCACGCTGGGCTTCGTGCAGACGGTGGGCGCGGCGAATCTCGGCGTCACTCTCGACCTCGGCCACGCGCTGGCGGCTGGGGAACGCCCGGCGCAATCCGCCGCCCTGCTCGCCCGTGCCGGCAAGCTGTTCTACGTCCATCTCAACGACAACGACGGCGCCTTCGACTGGGACCTTCCGCCCGGCGTGCTGCGCTTCTGGGAAGCCTTGGAATTCCTCTATGCCCTGCCCGGGCTCGGCTATGCGGGCGACTGGTTCTCGTTCGACATAGTGCCCAAGGAATTCGACCCGGTGAAGGTCTATGGCGACGCCTTCGCCATCACCCGCAAGATGGAAAGCATCGTCGCCCGCTTCGACCGCGCCCGGCTGGACGAGCTGATCCGCGACCGCGACCCGACCACCACCATGTCCTACCTGTTCTCGCTCCT
>CAYWOW010000293.1:0-3833 GCA_964459005.1 uncultured Acetobacteraceae bacterium | reverse complement strand
GGCGTGACGCATCAGCAGCAACTGGCGCAAGACGGACCCTGTTACGGTTGCGCCCCGCACTGTGCCACGTCCGGCGGCCCGAAGTAAAACCGGCCGTCACGGCATCAGCAGTCCGCCGTTCACCTCGATCACCTGGCCGGTGACATAGCCGCTCAGCGCCTCGGAGCAGAGGAAGAGGAATGCTCCCACGGCCTCCTCCGCGCCGCCGATACGGCCCAGCGGGATCTGCCGGCGCAGCATGTCCAGGGTTTCGGCGGGTGTGGTGCGGTCCTGCATCGGGGTGGCCAGCACGCCGGGGGAGACGCAGTTCACCCGGATGCCCTCGGCCGCCACCTCGCGGGCCAGGGCGCGCGAGAAGGTGGCGATGAACGCCTTGCTGCCCGCGTAGAGCGACGAGCCGCCGCCGCCGCCGGTACGAGCGGCGATCGAGCTGAGGTTGATGATCGACCCCGCGCCGAAGACCGGGTGGCGTCCCTGGGCGCGGAAGCGGTGCACGGCGGCGCGACATGCGGAAAACACCGGGCGGACGTTGAGCGCGATGTGGCGCTCGAACAGTTCGTCCGGAGTATCCGCGACCGGGCGGCGCTCGATCAGGTCGGCGGCGTTATTCACCAGTACGTCGAGGCGGCCGAACGCAGAAACGGTTTCCGCGATCAGCCGTTCCACCGTGCCGGGCTCGGCGATGTCGCCGTGCAGCAGCACCGCCTCGCCGCCGGCGGCGCGGATGTCCTCGCAGACCTGTCCGGCCTGCGTGCGGGCGCTGCGCCAGTGCACGCCGACGCGCATCCGCGCCGCCCCCATGCCGCGCGCCACCGCCGCCCCGATGCCCTGGCTGGAACCGGTGACCAAGCCTGTCTTTCCGATCAGGTCATCCATCGGCGCGTTCATGGCGTTGTCCTCCGGTCCAGGTAGTCGAGCATCACGCGGGCCACCGCATCCGGGTCCTCGACCGGCCCGGCGTGGCCGATGCCGGGCAGGTCGACCAGGGTGGCACGGGCGCCGATTTCCGCCGCCAGCAGATGCCCGTTCTCGGGCGGCGCGCTGACGTCGTCGGCACCCTGCACGATCAGCACGCGGGCCGACCCGGCGGTCCACCACGACGCGGTGTCGGTGGCTGCGGCGGCGGCGAGGCAGGCTTTTTTCACCGGCTCCGACCAGCCGTCCAGCCACACCGAAATGTCCCGCCCCGGCCCGAACCAGGCCGCCCGTACGGCGCGGGCGCGGACCTCGGGCGGCGTCGCGGCGTTCTGCCCCAGCGCGATCGCCGCGGCGATTTCCGGCGTCGGCTGCACCATGCCGCTGCACCCCAGCAGCACCACGGTGTCGACCAGTTCGGGCCGGTCGGCGGCGAGCATGCGGGCGATGCGGTTGCCGAAGGCATGGCCGGCGATGACCACGGCGCCGTCGCCCACGGCCTCGATCACCGCGGCGATGTCGCCGGCCAGGTCGTGCAGCGTGAGGCCCTCCAGCGGGCCCGTGCTGCCGCCGATGCCGCGCGGATCGGGCTGCACGACGCGCCAGCCCGCCGCCACCAGAAGCGCGGCGAAGGGGTCGAGGTCCTCCGCCGGCCGGCCCATCCCGGGCAGCAGCACCAGCAACGCACCGGTTCCGGCGACGCGCAGGCGCAGGCGCGCCGGGCCGGCTTCGATCGTGCGAATTTCGTAGGACACGGTTCAGGCTTTCTCGATGTTCCAATAGACCAGCGTATTCGCCTTCAGCACCCCGGTGATGTTGCGCCGCCACACGAAGGGTTGCCTGAACTGGCCGAGCGGCACATAGGGCAGCGACACCCACAGCCGGACATGCATCTGCTCCAGCAGCGCCCGCTGCTTCACCGGGTCGGTTTCGCGAATGTAGCGGATGCGCATGTCCTCCTCGACCTGGTCGCACGGCCAGCCCACGAAATTCTTGCCGTCGCAGGTGGTGATGGTGGACGGGCTGGTCAGCGGGCTGGCGAGCTGGGCGCCGTTGGCGCTGGTGTGGAACAGGTTCCAGCCGCCCTGGTTCGGCGGATCCTTCTTGCCGCGCCGGGCCGACACGGTGCCCCAGTCCGACATCTGCATATCGACGTTGATGCCGATCTTCTTGAGCAGGTCGGCGGTCACCAGGCTCATCTGCTGGTAGGCCGGGATGTCCGAGCCGCCGATCAGCACCACCGGCCTGCCGTCGTAGCCGGATTGCTTCAGCAGCGTGCGGGCGAGGTCCAGATCGGGCTTGCGGTAGGCGTCGGAGCCCGCCTCGGTGCCGTTCGGGCTGCCGCAGACCCAGAAGGCGTAGCATTCGCGCCAGTATTTCGGATCGCCATAAGCGGCCTGCATGTAATCGCGCTGGCTCACCGCATGCGCCACGGCCTGGCGCGCCCTGACGTCGTCGAACGGCGGGAACAGGTGATTGAAGCGCAGCACCGCGTAGGTTTCGATCGGCCAGACTTCTCCCACCACGATATTGGGGTCACCGGCGACGGTCGGGATCAGGTCGAGGAGGGGGGCGTCGAGGAAGTCCACTTCGGCATTGCGCAGCGCGGCGAAGGCGGTGCTGGGGTCGGGGATCGGCAGCAGCTCGACGCGGTCCAGTTTCACCACTTTGCCGCCGGCGAAGCCGCTGGGCGGCTCCTTGCGGGGGACGTATCCGTCGAAGCGGTCGTAGACCAGGCGCGCGCCCGGGCGGTATTCGGCGACATTGAAGCGGAACGGGCCGGAGCCAACGATTTCCTTGATCGGCGTGAACGGGTCGGTCAACGCCTCGCGTTCGCGCAGGATGGCGCCGGCGACGCCGTTGCTGCCGCCAAGCAGGAACTCGACGTAGTTGAACGGTTCCTTCAGCCGGATGGTGAAGGTGCGCTCGTTCACCGGCGCGATGGCGGCGATGAGGGAGGCGAAAATCTGGTTCTGGGTATCGCGCACGAACAGGCGTTTCAGGGTCGCCACCACATCGCGCGAGGTGACCGGGCTGCCGTCGTGAAAGGTCAGGCCGGGGCGGAGGGTGAAGGTGTAGAGCAGGCGGTCGTCGGACTTGTTCCAGGTGTCGACCATCTGGGGTTGGGGCACCATGTCGGCGTCCCAGGAGAACAGGGTGTCGTAGACCATGGCGACGTGCACCGAGGTGACGTTGGCCTGCGACTGGTGCGGGTCGAACACGAGGGGTTCGGCCTGTGGCACCACACGGAGGGTTTTCCTGCTGTCCTGAGCCGCGGCGTGGCGGCCGAGGATGCCCCCGCCGGCCGCGAACGCGGTGGCGGCGGCGGCGAAGTGGCGCCTGCCGATCATCTCTTGCTGTCCCCCTGGTACGGTCCCCATGGCCGTCCCCGTGGGGGAATCCTGGACGCGGCTGCGCGGGGCCGCAAGCCGGAATCTTTCCGCGAACGAGGGCGTGATGCGCCTGTTCGCCATCGCGGTTCCTGCTTATCGTCCCGCGAACCAATCGAACCGGGAGTCCCTCCCCATGCGCCCCATCATGGCACCCGCCCTCGCAACCCTTCTCCTCGCCGCTCCCGCGGCGCACGCGGCCGGCGATCGCCTCACCATCGGGGTCGCGCAATTTCCCGACGGCATGAACCCGACCCTGGTCGGCCAGGACGCGCTGACCTACGCCGCCGGCTTTGCGCTGCGCCCCGTCACCACCTTCGGCCACGACGGGCAGGTGACCTGCCTGCTCTGCGCGGAGGTGCCGACGCTGGAAAACGGGCTGGCGAAACTCGAGGGGCAGGGACTCGCCGTCACCATCAAGCTGAAGCCGGGCTTGGCCTGGGGCGACGGCACACCGGTCAGCTCGCGCGACATCGCCTTCACCTGGAAACTGCAACACAACCCGGAAGGCGGGTTCGTCGCGGTTCA
>CAYWOW010000292.1:0-3861 GCA_964459005.1 uncultured Acetobacteraceae bacterium | reverse complement strand
CCGCCCACGCCCAGGCCGGCCTGCCACAGCGCGGTCAGCGGGGCGGCCGCGGCCGCGGCGCCGCACAGCAGCGTCACCCGCGCCGCCGGCCGGCCGGCGCGGCGTTCCAGCAGCAGGGCGCCGATGCCGGGCACCATCAGCAACGCGCCCAGCACCGCCGTCGGCGTCGCCATGGCGACGACCGCCCCGCACGCCAGCCCTTGCAGCCACACCGCCGAGCCCAGGCCGTGGGCGGCGCCCGCGGCCGGGGGCCTGGCCGGATACTTGGCCGCCCGGGTCCTCATGACAGCACCGCCGCCACCACGGCCACGGTCACCGCCATCATGGCAATCCCCAACGCCACCTCGTGCCCGATCCGCCGTGCCGCCTCGGCGCGCCCGGGCGCCCCGGCGGCCAGCGCGGCGATTTCCGCGTCGATCCGCTGCACCGCTTCGCCGGCGGCGTGGAAGCCACGAGTATCGGCCGCCCGCGCCGCCACGTTGTCCAGCAGGCCCACCATCGGCGCGAGCTGCCCGGACCGGGCGACCTCGCCCACGGCACGTTCCAGCGCCTCCCGCCGCGGCCGGTTGCGCCAGCCGGCCAGGGTCGGCGCGGCCTGCTCGGCCAGCCACCCGGCCAGGCCGGGCAAGGCCCGGCCATCCACCCGGCGCTGCAACCCGGCCAGCATCCGCAGTTGCATCAGCACGGCCTGCTCGGGGGCGGCGGTGTCCGCCATGCCGACCAGTTCCGCCTCGAAGCGCTGGTCGTTGCGGGCGGCGACGAAGGCGGCGATCTCGCGGTCCACCGGCTGCCCGCGGCGCAGCTCGGGGCGGGCCGCCGCCGCCTCCAGCGCCGCCAGCAGGTCCGCCAGCCGCGCCACCATGCGCCCGGCGACGATCGGGCTGGCGCAGGCGAGCAGGGGGTTGAGCGCATAGCGCAGGCGCGCCAGACCGCCCCCCCAGCCCCGCAGGTGCACCATGACGCGCCGCTGCCGGGCGGCCAGGCGCAGCGCGACCGCGTCGCACCGCTCGGGCCGCATCATCGCCCAGTGTCCCGCGGCCTCGCTGGCCACCATGTCGCCCAACCGCTCGGCCAGCAGATCGCCCGCTTCGCCGCCCATCGCCTGGGCGCTGGCCAGCGCCGGACCCAACCCGTCCGGCCACAGGGCCACGCCGCGCCAGCACAGCGGCGCCAGGGGATCCAGTATCGCCACCGCGCGCATCGTCATCAGCCCGTCCGCGTGCGCGCTATCGGCGATGCCGTCGATATCGTGCAGCCGCGTCACCTCCTCCAGGCGCGCCGCCAGGGTCGGGTCGCCGAGGTTGCGGCGGAGCCAGCGGTCCACTGTGCCGTTGCGCAGCACGCGCCCGCCCTCGTCCGGATCGGTGGCCACCGCGTGCGCCAGCGTGCGCACGTCCCAGACCCGCCCGCCGGACAGCTCCAGCGGGCGCTGCCCGCGGCGGGGGGGCCGCGCCGCCACCCGCCGCGCCCGTGCCGCGGCGGGGTCCGCCAGCAGCATGGGCGGCGGGCGATGATCGGGGTCCTCGGCCAGCATGCCGCGCACCAGGTCGCCGATCGCCGGCGGCAGGCGCTCATCGCCCACCAGCGCGGCGTAGCTGCCCAGCGCCAGCTTGCGCCGCAGGATGGCGACCGTGTCCAACCCCTCGAGCGGCAGGCGGCCGAGCGCGAGCGCCACCAGCGTCACGCCGAGGGCATAGACGTCGTCGGCGATCGTCCCGTCGCCCCGCCCGCCGGGCAGGCACATGGCGGAATAGGGCGGCTCGAACAGCGCGGGCTGGTGCTGCGCCGGCGGCGCCGACCAGGCGGCGCCCAGCACCACCGGCGCCGCCATGCCGGCGCGAAAGATGTTGTCGAGGCGAATCGCGCGGTGGGTGACCCGCTGCCGGTCGAGCGCCGCCAGCACCGCGGCGGCGGGGTGCAGCACGAACTCCAGCAGCTCCGGTTCGCTCCAGGGCCGCAGCGCGGTGGCCAGCGACGGGCCGGGCGGCGCCGCGGAGACCACGAACCAGGCCGGCTCGCCGTGCGCGCCCTGCCCCGGCCCGTGCGCGAGCGGCACCAGCAGCCCGTCCTCGCTCCACCCGGCCAGCGCGTTCAGCACCATCGCCCGCGGCGGCGCGCCGGGGGCGGACTGCACCGCCATCAGCCCACTCCGCCCGGCCACGCGATCGGTCACCGCGAAGGCCGGCAAGCCGCCGCCGGCGCCCGGCAGCGGCCGTGCGACATCGACGCCATAGGTGCCGGCGATCAGGTTGTGGGCGTCGTCCGCGCTCGGGATGGCGGCCATGACGGTGCTGCGGATACCTCCGCCGCCATCCTGGCCGCCCCGGGTTACCGGAGTACCAACGCGATCAATCCTCGAACGGATCCCGCATCAGGATGGTGTCGTCGCGCTCCGGGCTGGTGGACAGCAGCGTCACCGGCGCCTCCACCAACTCCTCGATGCGGCGGACATACTTGATGGCCTGCGCCGGCAGCTCGGCCCAGCTCCTGGCGCCGTGCGTCGAGCCGGACCAGCCCTCCATGGTTTCGTAGATCGGCTCGGCCGCGGCCTGGGCGCGCATGCCGGCGGGCAGGTGGCGCAGCGTCTCGCCGCCGATGCGGTAGCCCACCCCGACCCGCAGCTCGGGCAGCCCGTCCAGCACATCGAGCTTGGTCAGCGCGAGGCCCTGGATGCCGCCCACCTTCACGGCCTGGCGCACCAGCGCCGCGTCGAACCAGCCGCAGCGGCGGCGGCGGCCGGTGACGGTGCCGAATTCGTGGCCGCGATCGCCCAGCAGCGTGCCGGTCGCGTCGGTCAGCTCGCACGGGAAGGGGCCGGAACCGACCCGGGTGCAATAGGCCTTGGCGATGCCGAGCACGAAACCGATGGCGGCCGGCCCGACGCCGGAGCCCGCGGCGGCGGTGGCGGCCACCGTGTTGCTGCTGGTGACGAACGGGTAGGTGCCATGATCGACATCGAGCATGACGGCCTGCGCGCCCTCGAACAGGATGCGCTTGCCCGTCCGCCGCGCCTCGTTCAGCCGTTCCCACACCGGCTCGGCGTAAGGGAGAAGAAGCGGCGCCAGTTCCAGCAGGCGGTCCAATAGCGCCTGTTTGGCGAAGGTGTCGGCGCCAAGCCCTTTCAACAGCGTGTTGTGATGCAGCAGGAGCTCATCCAGCTTGTCCGCCATCGTCTCCGGTTCGGCGAGGTCGCAGACCCGGATCGCCCGGCGTGCGACCTTGTCCTCGTAGGCGGGGCCGATGCCGCGGCCGGTGGTGCCGATCTTGTGCTCGCCCCGGGCGACCTCGCGGGCGCGGTCGAGCGCGCCGTGCAGGGGGAGAATGAGGGCGGCGTTCTCGGCGATGCGCAGGGTTTCCGGCGTGACCGTGAGGCCCTGGGCGCGGACCCGGTCGATCTCGGCCAGCAGCGCCTCGGGGTCGATCACCACGCCGTTGCCGATGATGCCGAGCTTGCCGCGCGCCAGGCCCGACGGCAGCAGCGACAGTTTGAAGGTCTGGTTGCCCACCACCAGGGTATGGCCGGCGTTGTGGCCGCCCTGGAAGCGCACCACGATGTCGGCCCGGCTGGCCAGCCAGTCCACCACCTTGCCTTTGCCCTCGTCGCCCCATTGGGCGCCGATCACGGCGACGTTGGCCATCCTGATGTTACTCCGCAACGACGGCGGCCGGTCCGGCCTCCGTCAGGAAAAAGCCGCAGGCCAGGCGGCGCGCCTCGGCCTGCGGGTCGGCGGCGGGATCGAGCCCGGCGACGGTGGCGTAGCCCTCGGCGCGCAGCGCGGCGGCGCGTTCCGCCCCGGTGCCGGCGGGCACGAACACGCGGGCTTTCGGCGCCCGCGGCGGGGCGGCGCGCAGCACCGCGTC
>CAYWOW010000291.1:0-3865 GCA_964459005.1 uncultured Acetobacteraceae bacterium | reverse complement strand
CCAAAGACCCGAACCAGATGATGCTGGATATCGAGGGAAAGAACATCCGCATCTTCGGTTTCTTTGGCTTGGTGGAAGAGGCGAAGCGCCAGGGCTATCTTTTCGACGATTGTCACTACTTCCGCATCGAAGCGGTCATGCCGGAGCGCGGCACCGCCCTGGTGAACACCGTGCGCATCTATGACGTCGACGGCACCAATCCGGATGACGTTACCCGTGCCGAGATCGAAGGTCGCCGTCAGCAGCGCAAGCTGCTCGAATTTGCCCGCGCCTTCGTGCCGGGCTTTGAACGCGCCTATGTCGTCGACACGGCCAGCCACATCGGCGTCCGAGAGACCCGCCGCATCGAGGGAGATTATGTCCTGACCGAGGAGGACATCGTCGGCGCCGTGCATTTTGCCGACAGCATCGGGGTCGATTCCAACCGGCAGAATCCCAAGGGGCCGCGCCACAGCCCGGACGGCATGGAGGGGTCGGCGAGCGATGTTGAGACGCGGCAAATGGTGGCGACCCTGTTCACCTATGAGATCCCCTATCGCTGCCTGCTACCGCAGGGCATCGAGGGGGTTATCATGGCAGGCCGGACAATCTCGGCCAACCATGACGCCGACGGCTACACGAGAAACCAACCGGCTTGCATGGTGACCGGCCAGGCCGCTGGCGTGGCGGCGGCGCTCGCGGCCCAGGCCGGCTGTGATGCGAGAGACCTCAACGTGCAGGAGATTCAAGCCGGATTGCGCCGGTTCGGCACGACGTTGCATGTCGGCGAAGTGGCGGATTGAGCACGGGCCCGTCTCGGCCGTGTTGCGGCGATGAGCGCCGACGACATCCGCGCCGAGGCGACCAAGGCGCTGCGGATGCTGATCGAGCGTGTGGTGCTGACCCAGGCCCGACGGCGTCGGACGGCCTGGCCGCGGAGTTATGGGGCGATCAGGCGGAGATTCTGGCTCTTGCCGCCATGCCGGAGGAGGGGACGTGGCGGCGGGTGAGCACAAAAAACTCCCCGGAACGAGTGTTCTCAGGGAGCCATTGTCGGTGGTTGCGGGGGCACGCAACCGACGATCCCATAAGTCGACCGTGGCTATTTAGAGTCCGACTCTGAACTCATTTGGAACGAGCGAGGCGTCGGGTTAGCAGCATGACGGAGGCGGCATAGAGGAACGCGACTGCGGAGGCGACGGCGGCCTCGAAGTCTTTGGCGAGGCGACGGTTGCGGCCGAGCCAAGCGAAGCAGCGCTCGACGACCCAGCGTCGTGGATGGACGAGGAAGCCGACCTGACCGGGTGGCTTTGGACGATTTCGATGGCAATGCGGGTAGCGTTGGCGACGCGTTCGGCTGCGTAGGCGGTATCGGCGAAGGCTCGTTCGACGAATGGAAAGCTACGGCGCGAGGTTTGCAGCAGCGGCACGGCACCGTCGCGGTCCTGCACCGAGGCTGGGGACAGATGCAGCGCCAGCAAGCGACCATCGGTATCCACCATCGCATTGCGCTTGCGGCCGTTCACTTTCTTGCCTGCCTCGTAGCCGCGCGGCCCGCCCGCTTCGGTGGTCTGGACACTCTGGCTGTCGATCACTGCCGCCGTTGGGCTCGCGCCCCGGCCGACCCGCTCGCGGTCGATCATGACGAGGTGATGGTTGATCGTTTCCCATACCCCGCGATTGCGCCAGCGGGCGAACCAGCCATACACGGTCTGGTGTGGCGGGAAGCACGGCGGCAGCATCCGCCAAGGAATACCGCCGCGCAGGATGAAGAAGATCGCATTGACAATCTCACAGTATGGCCAAGCTGGTGACCGACCCAGTGCAGAGCGGGCTGGCAGCAGCGGCTCCAATACCGCCCACTCGTCATCCGTCACGTCGCTGGCGACGCGCAGGCCATCGCGGTAATGCTGCGCGCGGGTGGTCGGGGTCCACATCAGCCTGTCCTTCCAACTCGGTCTCGACAACCCGTTGGAATCACATCTCTCCCGACCATCCAACCCCCATTCCGCACACGTTCAGAGACGGCCTCTAAGGTCTGTAACGTTCGCTGATGTATTCGAGCCACCACCGCACCCCGGGGTCGTCCTTCGTTCCGCTTCCGCCAGGCGAGTCATACGGTGCATCCGCTGCCTGCATCCAAGTCGAGGCAAGCACGTATCCGGCTTCGTTCTCGATACCCCACGTCGTGCGCATCTTTTGCGCTTTTTTCATCTTGTATGTGTAGACGCCAATATTGATGTAGTTGTCCGTGCGCGCGCCGCGGCTATAGGGACCCCAGTAGTCCTCGCCAGTCATATACGATAGCGGCGAGCCTTCGGTCTCGACATAGGGCCGCACGAGTCGAGTGCCGCTGGCTCCGAGCCCTGCGGGCGGGCTGAAATGAATTAGAATGTCTGCGTTCGCGGGCGGCCAGTCGAGAAAGTTATAGGCCATGACCATTCGGGGATTTGCTGCGTGCCCCGCGTCAATCATCTTGCCGATATCAAACCCTTTCGCGACATGCGCCATGCCTTCGTTATCCGGATCGACAAATACGTTGGTGTAGTTGTTCTCGGTAAGCCATTTTACGGTATTGAATACCGCCTGGTTCGCGTCTGCCTGCGTCCAGGGCTCCAATTCCTCCTTGGCCGCCGATCCCCCCCAATAGAGGCAGCCGACCAGCACGATCATGCCGCGTGCTTCGCACGCTTCAATGATGCGCCCCAGTCGCTGCACATAAACGGGGTTCAAACTACCGTCCCTATTGTAGCCCTTAATGTTTCCAAACCGTGAGCCCATCACGTAGACGCTGATCATGTTGACGCCGTAGCGGCGGTAGCGATCCAAGCCGCGCTCCGTCAGGTCGGTCGTCGTCTTGTCCGACATGAGTGCGTTCGCCAGCCTCAGACCCAGAATCTTGAAGGGGGTGCCGCCAACGAGAACTTTATTTCCTTCCACGGTGACGGGGGATCCGTCGCGCCCGATTGCCGCGGCCGGCTTCGCGATACTCGCCGCACCGACCACCACGAGGCTGGTCGCACCGCCTATGAGAAAGCTGCGCCGGCTTTCGTCGTGACCGACAAGCGAGCCATTTTCGTTTGGATTCTGTGTCATCGTTTTTCCTTGGATACCTCGCACCTCTTCCGAATATGACGCCCGTTCAGTGATCGCCATGCTGGAAAGACACCGAACCGGCTTCGGCGGCACCACCCCGTGTCTCACCGTGCCGGTCACATGGGGTCCGCCCGGTCAAGGGAACGATCCAGCGCAAGATGTGACGCTTGCCACCCCAGCCACCTTTCCAGCAGACGGAACCCTTCTCAGCAAGAACCAGGCCACACCCGGCGTGCTGCGTCAACTATCTGATCTTCAACAGAATCTCGTTGCCTGGCCATGGGTCCCGTGTGGCACACCGTTGAATATTGCAACGTATTGTTGTCGATTGCGGCGGAAGGCTGGTGCGTTCCGGCTGGCGAGCAGGGGAGGTTCGCCATGGTAGGCACCTGCGGCGTACGCTTGTTATTCCAAGATCGTCGCCTTAGACTCGCCAATCATTCGACAGACGTTCTGGTGACCGCGAAGTCGACATCTCCGCGAAAGGACTCTCTGGTGAGAAGCATGAAGGATATCGTGGTTGTTGCACCAATCAATTTCATGACTGATGGCGCGCGACGCGACATTTCCGAGAACCGATATGGCAACGTCGAACTTCTGGAGGGAGATCAACGAACCGACGTTGAGTGGGCGCAGATGGCCATCGACGGAGGTGCCAAGGTCCTGGTTTCCCGTGGCGGAACCTACGAACGGCTCAGGTCGAAATTCGACCTGCCGATCGTCGAGACCAAAGTAACGGCCTTCGACCTGATCGAAGCCTTCAAGGAAGTGAAGCGGCTTGACGACAGCG
>CAYWOW010000290.1:0-3898 GCA_964459005.1 uncultured Acetobacteraceae bacterium | reverse complement strand
GGCCGGCATCGCCGATCCGGTCTGGGCCGCCCAGCAGTTCATGGTGCTGGTGCTGTCGGTGCCGCAGCAGCGTGCCATCGGCCCCGGTCCGGCGCTCGACGCCGCCGCGTTGCAGGACTGGGCAGAGCGCGCCGTCAGGCTGTTCCTGCACGGCGCGGAGCGGCGCGGTCACGAAACCGCGTCGTGATCCTCGATCCGATCGCCGGTCTGGTCGGCATCTTCGGGCCCCTGCGTTTCCTCCTGGCCGTCCGGGACGGTTTCGTCGGCCATGCCAAGAACGTCGTAAGCCACCGCCGCGACATGCGAATTCACCCGCCGGAGATCGCGTAGGATGGCGAGGTACAACCGGCTCGCCTCCAGCCCGCCGGGCTCGCCGACTTCCAGCCGGGCGAGATGGCGCCGCCCGGTCCCGCGCTCCATCGCGTTCAACTGCCGCTTGGCATCGAGCAGGCGCTGCGCCGACCTGGTGTCCTCGGTCATGAAGGTGGACGCGGCCAGCGTCAGGTCCTCGAGCACGCAAGCGTGGCAGGCCCGCAGGTCCGCTTCGTCCTCCGCGGCCAGGACCAGTCCGCGCTTCGCCTTGCGGGTCGCGGCATCGGCCAGGCTGTGCTCAATGATGTCGCCGGCATGGCCGAGGTTGATGGCGAAGTCGAGCACCTGGCCGTGGCGCCGGGCATCGGCCTCGGAAAGCCCGTCGGTGCCCAGCCGGGTCAGGTAGGACTTCAGCGCCTCCTGCTGGCGGTCCAGCGCCTTGCCGGCGCGCCCGAGTTCCTTGATCGCCTCGGGATCGTTCGCGGTCACCGCCTGCAGCAGGCGGCGCAGCATGGCGTCGATCAGGTCGGCCATGCGCAGCGCCTCGCGGGCCGCGTTGGTCAGCGCCAGATAGGGCGTGTCCAGCACGGTCTCGTCGAGATAGAGCGGCTGGGCCGCCTCCGCGTTCTTCTTCGGCGGGTCCGGCAGGACGCGGGTGAGCAGCCCGGCGGCGGGGTCGAGCAGACCCACGAAAACCACCGCCAGCACGGCATTGAAGGCGATGTGGAAGTCGATGACGGCCGCGGCCGGGTCCGGCGTCAGGCGCCAGAGCGCCTCCGCGATCGGATGTGCGAACGGCAGCGCCGCGATGCAGCCGAGGGCGCGGAAGGCGAGATTGCCGATCGGCAGGCGCCGGCTGGAGGGCTCCGCGCTCGGCGCCTCCATCACCGGCGGGATGGTGCCGCCGAGATTGGCGCCCAGCACGAGCGCGATGGCCGCCACCGGCGTGATCACGTTGCCCGCCGCCAGCGAGGCCAGCAGCAGCATGACTGCGATGGAGGAATGCGCGGCCCAGGTCAGCAGGGCCGCGAACGCCAGGTCCAGCAGCGGCTCGCGGGTCAGCGCGCCGAGCAGCGCCCCCAGCACCGGGGCGGTCTCCACGGGCTGGATGGTGACCACGAGTTGATGCAGGGCGAGCAGCATCAACCCCAGCCCGATGCCGACCCGTCCGAGATCGTGGGTGATCCCGCCGCGGCCTCGCCGGAACGCGAGGTAGCCGGCGATCAGCAGCAGCGGCGCGACCCAGGAGATGTCGAAGGACAGCGCCTTGACGATCAGCGCGGTGCCGACATTGGCGCCGAGCATGACGGCGAGCGCCGGCGCCAGCGCCACCATGCCCTCGGCGGCGAGCGAGGTCGTCATCATGGCGGTGGCGGTGCTGCTTTGCAGCAGCGCGGTCACCGCCAGTCCCGCCCCGACGGCGGCGAACCGGTTGCGCAGCGTCCGCCCGATCACCCGGCGCAGATTGGAGCCGAAGGCACGCACCACGCCGCTCTGGACCATGTGCATGCCCCAGAGCAGCAGGATGACGTAGCCGACCAGCTGGATCAGCGCGACCGTTGCGATCAAGGCTGGCCGCCTTTCGCTATTGTCCCGTCGCCATCTGGAACACCTTGAACGCCACCAATAGGACGGCGGCGACGAGATAGGCGCGCAGCACGCCCATCCAGACCCGCTTGCTCAGGCTCAGCATCGGCGGGGTCAGCGCATCGAGCGGCGGCATCCGCCACATCGCGCGCACCAGCCGGGCCTGCCCGGGATCGACCGGGGCCTCGGCCACGGCCGGTTCGGCGCGCCGGCGGCGCAGCATCGCGAAGACAGCGAAACCGGCAGCGCCGAGGGCCGTGCCGCCGCCCAGGATGGCGACGATCGTCTCGCCCGTCATGTCGGGGAACACGGTGGACGCGGTCAGGATGATGGACAGCGTGACCAGCACCCAGATCACCGCGCCGGTGAACAGGTTGAGCCAGCGGCCGTTCACCCACGGCCCCAGAACGGCCTTGTCGTTGCACAGCAGCAGCAGGAACACGGTGGCCGACGGCAGCAGCACGCCGGCGAGGGTCTGCACGGCATTGGTCAGCAGGCCGAGCAGCGCATCGCTGCCGAACAGCACCAGGGCCGCCGACACGGCGATCAGTCCGGCATAGACCGCGTAGAAGGCCCGCGCGTCGGCCGGCTTGCGGTGCAGCGAATGGCGCAGCGACAGCACGTCGCTGATCGCGTAGGCGGTGGAGAGCGACACGGCGGAGGCGCCGATGATGCTGGCGTCCATCAGGGCCAGCGCGAACATCACGCCGGCGGCCCGGCCGGCATAGGCTTCCAGACCCGTGGCGAGAGCCCCGGCATCGGTGAACTGACCGAAGCCGGCGGTGCCCTGGAAGGCCACCGCAATGAAAGCCATGATGGCGATCGCGCCGGCCAGCACCATGCAGATGCCGATCACCAGATCCGCCTTCTCGTAGACCATGAACCGCGGCGTGATCCGCTTGTCGACGACGTAGCTCTGCTGGAAGAACAACTGCCACGGCGCGATCGTGGTGCCGACGATGGCGATCACCAGCAGCATGACGTCCGACAGGTTGCCGGTGGCGGGAAACCGCGGCACCACGAGATCATGCCCGATCACGGCGAGCGGCGGATGCGCCATCAGGAAGATCGGCACCAGCAGCAGGCTGAAGAAGCACAGCGCCAGCGAGAACCGCTCGAAGCGCCGGAAGCTGCCGGTGCTGGCGGCGGCGATGACGACCCCGGCGGCGATTGCGATGCCCCAGATCCGCGGCGCGCCGAGATAGCCGAGCGCGAGATTGATGCCGATGAACTCAGTGACGATGGTCAGCCCGTTCAGGATGAACAGGTCGATGACGCTGAAGGCGCCCCAGAATTTGCCGAACCGCTCGAGGATGAGCCGGGCATGGCCGACCCCGGTCACCGCGCCGAGCCGCAGCACCATCTCCTGGTTGACGTAGAGCACGGGCACCAGCAGCAGCAGGGTCCACAGCAGGGCGGTGCCAAAATTCTGGCCGGCCTGGCCATAGGTGCTGAAAGCGCCGGCGTCGTTGTCACCGACCATGACGATCAGGCCGGGGCCGACGATCGCCATCAGCGTGGTGAGCCGCGCCCTCCAGGTCCGGCGGCGCTTCGTATCGCCCTGGTAGATGGTGCCGAGCGCGCCCTCGATATCGCCAAGGTGAGCGGAATCGAGGACGGCGGAGCGAACGGGTTCGGTGACAACGGTATCAAACATGGTGGTGGCCTCCCGGCGAAGAATTGACGGCGCGCCCGGCGCGGACCGGGCGCAGGCAAGCGCCGGGCGCGGCGGTGCCGCGCCCGGCCGTCAACTCGGGGGAGGGCCGAAGGGAGCCGATACGGAGGTCTGCCAGCGGCAGGCCAGGCGGCCGCCGGGGGCGACCAGCCACTGCGCGGTCAACACGGCACGCCGCTGCTCCGGGCGCGGCCACAGCGGCTCGCGCGTGAGGCCGAACGCGTCGGGCAGGCAAACGGACGCGGCGTGCGCCCGCAGGATATCGACTTTGAGAAAGGCGGCCATGGCCTTCTCCTGCGGTTCAAGCGGTTGCTCGAACCCGGG
>CAYWOW010000289.1:0-3920 GCA_964459005.1 uncultured Acetobacteraceae bacterium | reverse complement strand
GGTGCTGCACGCCAAGATCGGCGAGCTGACGCTGGAGAACGATCCCCGATCAAGTCGGGGACAAGCTTTTTGGCCGGTGCGCTCGGCAAAGCGGGCCTGCTGAGCGCAAAGCGATGATCGAGCGGGGCCACGATCTTCCGCCATGTCGTGGCCTGTGCCCGGAGATCGCGGCCGCGCTGTCTCTTCGACAAGCCGGATAACGGCGTCTGTTGGCAGCCACCGGCTTGGTATGGGATTGTCCATGCAAGATGACCCAGCAATCGAGTCGGCGCGGCGTCGACACCGTGAGCACCCTCGGCCCATCGCCGCGTGGCCATGTCGGGCAGGCCCTCCTGCCTGGCATCGACCCACGATCGGATCAGCCGGCTGCCGAGCGTCCTGGACGGGATTTCTGGACTGGTCGTCTGCGCGCCGCGCTGGCCTCGCGGTCTGCGCAGGCGCTTGAGGTCGCCGAGGAGGGTCTGCGGGCGTGGCCGGTCGATCCCGAAATGCTGCTGCTGGCAGCACTGACCACCCTAGCCTCGGGACGGCCGGAGCGCGCACTCAGCCTGCTCAAGCGCTATGGCAAGCGCTACGTACCGGGCAAGCCGGTCTCCCTGCTCATCGCTCTTGCCCTTGCCCAGCAGGGACATTTCGCCCAGGCCTGGACGATGCTGCAGGCTGAAAAGCTGGATACCGACCGCGCGGCCATGGCCTGGTTCGTCGGCGACGACGTCATGGAGGACTGGCTCTACGCCCGGCTGCGCGAGATCCGGCTGGAGAGGCTGCGCATCCATGGGCCGGCACAGGCGCGGCCCCGCGCCGGCGCCTCCCCGGTTTCCCCCCGCCAGGCCAAGTCCCCCAGCGCCCGTCCCCCGTCGTCCCGCGCACAGCCGATCGCCGCTGTTGCCCCCGTGCTGCCAGCGATCGCGGATCTGCCGCGGCTGGAGGCGCGGTTCGACATAGCGTTCGAGCTCGCCAATCCCGACGCGATCGACATCGCCGGCGCCGAAGCAGACCCCGACCAGGACCCATTCCACCTGCGCGGCGAACTTGTCCGGCTCAGCCTGTTCGGAGGGTTCGACGAACTGCTCTGCCTGCCGGCGCTGCAGGGGGTGGAGGCGCATTGGTACCAGGTCGAAACTGTCCGCAAGGTGCTCAAGCAGTATCGCGGCCGAGTGTTGCTGGCCGACGAGGTCGGGCTCGGCAAGACCATCGAGGCGGGGATGGTGCTGAAAGAATACATCCTGCGCGGTATGGCCGAGCGCATCCTCATCCTCACCCCCGCCTCGCTGGTCGGGCAGTGGCGCGACGAAATGGCGACCAAGTTCGGCATAGACTGCGCCACCAGCCACGCCCCCCTGCTGCGCAGCGACCCCGCGCGCTTCTGGGCCCAACCGCGCGTGATCGCCTCGATCGCGGTCGCGCGCCGCAAAGAGCAGGCCGAGATGCTCGCGGCACTGAGCTACGACGTGGTGGTGGTCGACGAGGCGCATCACCTGCGCGACCAGGCGAGTGCGAGCTACCGTCTGGTGAGCAACCTGCAGAAGCGCTTCCTGCTGCTGCTGTCGGCAACTCCAGTGCAGAACAGCCTGCTTGAGCTGTACAACCTGCTGACCCTGCTCCAGCCCGGCATCTTCAAGACCCAGAAGGAGTTCCGCTCGGTTTACATGGTTCCGGGCAAGCCGCGCGAGCCGGCGAACCGCGAGCGGCTGCGCGACCTGATGCGCAGCGTGATGGTGCGCAACACTCGCGCGCTGGCTGCCCTGCGCATGCCGCGGCGACACGCGTCCACGCTGCGCGCCGTCCCCGAGGCGGCGGAGGCGGCCTGCTACGATGAGCTGACCGCGTTGGTCCGCGAGGTGGCGGCAATCGGGGGCCAGCCTGGGGCGGGTCCGTCTGGCGGCCAGGGACAGCATCGTCTGTCTCTGCAGCATCTGCTGGCCGCCGCAGGCTCCTCGCCGGCAGCCTCAGCCGTTGCTATCGCCCGCATCGCCGAGCGCTATCCAGGGGATACACGCTGGACCGCCCTGCTCGCCCGCACTCGCGCCATCACCGCCGGGGCGAAGGAAGCCGCCCTGCTACGGCTGCTCGCGCAGAACCCAGCCGAGAAGAAGCTGGTGTTCGTCCATCACCGCGACAGCATGACGCATCTCGCCGACCGGCTAAGCCGCCAGAAGACACCGTTCGCGCTGTTTTCAGGCGAGATGTCCGGCCCGCGGAAGGACGCGGCGGTGGAGGCGTTCCGTGATCGTGTCCCGGTGCTGCTATCCACCGAGTCCGGCGGCGAGGGGCGCAACCTGCAATTCTGCAACACGCTGATCAACTTCGACATTCCCTGGAACCCGATGGCCATCGAGCAGCGCATCGGGCGGATCGACCGGATCGGCCAAACGCGCGAGGTGTTCATCTTCAACCTGGTCACCTCCGGCACGATCGAGGACGCGGTGCTGCGGATCCTCGACGAGAAGATCAACATGTTCGAACTGGTGGTCGGCGAGGTCGGCGCGATCCTCGGCGAGGTCGACGAGCAGCGGGAATTTTCTACTCTGGTGCTGGACGCCTGGCTGCAGGGCACTGAGCAGGCGCGCGCGGATGCCTTCGCCCAGCTCGAGAATCAGCTGCTCGCCGCACGTCGGGAATATGACGGGGTCAAGCAGCTCGACGAGGCGTTGTTCGGGAACGACCTCGATGCCGCCTGAAACCGGATCGCATGCGCCCGGATCGCATGAACAGGGCCGGATGCAGGGCTTCGTCGCGGCCCTGCTGCGCCACGAGGGCGCGCTGGTCGAGGCGATCGAGCCCGAGGGCCTGGAAGTACTCGCGCCTCCCCCGGTGCAGCTCGCCCTGGGGGTTGCGGAGCTGTCCCGGCTGGGTTTTGGCACCACGTTGCCAGCGGCGGCCCAGCGGGTCGGAATGGAAGGAGACTGGCTGGAGCGCTGCGCCCGGCTGCTGGGCCCACAGGGCCGCTGGACACGGCGCGTTCTGCCCGCCGCGGCCAGGGCGCCTGGCGATCCGGAGCGGGTGCTCGGCCACGAGTTCGTGCTCGATAACGCGACCTTCCGGCTGCTCGGCGTGACGCCGGCCTGGACGCGCTATCTGGTGCTGGACTTCCGCGCCTCCGCCATCTCGGACGACAAGCGCGACTTCATGCTGCGCCTGGGCGTCAATCTGGCGACCGGCGCGTTGCCGGACGCGGTATTGGCGGCGATCGCGCCCGCTCTCGACGCGCCCTCTTTCGATGGCCCCTCTCTCGACGGAAGCGAGGCCGATCCGGTGCTGCCGGAAGATGCCGACCTACCGGCGATCTGGGATCGGCCGCGCGTGCTCGGCCTCGTCGCGCGGGCACTGCCGCCCCGGCTGGAGGTGGCGCTGGGTCCGTTCGTCAAGGGTCTGCGCCGACGCCTGGGCCGCGACCAGGACCGGCTGCACCTCTACCACAACGATCTGCATCGTGAGGCGATGCGCCGCGCCCTCGCGCTGCCAGAGGGGGACCCGAGGCGGCGGCGGGAGGAGCAGAGGGCCGAGGCGATAGGGCGCGAGTATCGTGCCAAGCTCGACGACCTCGCGCGCCAGTATGCCACGCGTGTGACGGTCGAGTGGGTCCGGACGCTGGAACTGGTGATGCCGGTGCACCGCTTCGCGGTGCAGATCCGGCGGCGCAAGGCGGAACGGGTCATCCTGCTGGACTGGAACTCGCTGGCACGGCGGCTGGAGCCGCCGGTATGCGAATTCAACGCGTCCACGGAGCGGCCTCGCCTGGTGTGCGATGACGCGCTGCATCTCGTCGTTCCGGCCGCCCTGGGCACTTGCCCGGCCTGCGGCCGGGCGTTCTGCCGCGCATGCCACCCGGAACGCTGCCCGAAATGCGGCGCCGGTGAGCCTCTCCCGCGTGGAGTGTCGGGCGTCCTGCGATTGTGATGTTGGCAGCTGTCATCTGA
>CAYWOW010000288.1:0-3937 GCA_964459005.1 uncultured Acetobacteraceae bacterium | reverse complement strand
CGTCCGAGCAGGTTCAGCAAAACCGTCGAGAACCAGGGCACGTAGGCCAGCATGAGGATGCCGGTCAGCAGCGCCAGCATGTAGGGCAGGATGGCCTTCGAGGTGTCTTCGACACTGGCATGCATGATCGAACAGGAGACGAAGAAGCCGATCCCCATCGGCGGCACGAAGATGCCGACGCCCATCGCGAGCACGAGAACCATGGCATAGTGGACGCCGCCGATGCCCAGGCTGACCGCGACCGGGTAGAGGGTCGGCGCGAGAATGATCAAACACGGGATCCCCTCGAGCAGGGATCCGACGATGATCACGATCAGGATGGTCCCGGCCAGGAACACATATTTGTTGTCGCCGGCGGCATGCAGGAGGCTGATCAGATAATAGGGCATGTTGCCGGCCGACATGACCCAGGCGAAGGATCCCGCCGCGGCGACCATGAACAGCACCATCCCCGACATCACGGCGGATTCGGTGGCTGTCTTGACGAAGCTGCGCCAGTCCATCTGCTTGTAGACCAGCGCCGCCAGCAAGATGCCGTAGAACACGGCCACCGAAGAGACCTCGGTCGGGGTGGCGATCCCCCCCTTGATGCCGATGATGAGGATCGCCGGCATGGCGGCGGGCAGCAGGGCTCCGAGCGCGACGCTTGCGCATTCCCGCGCGCCGGCCTTGGCCACCGGCTCGGTCGGATGGCGAACCGCCATGAACCAGACCAGGATCATCAGGATCACTGCCAGCGTCGCTGCCGGCAGCAGCCCGGCGACGAACATGTCGCCGATGGAAACCGGCACCACGGATCCCAGGACGAGCATGGCGATGGACGGCGGGATCGACTCCGACATGGCGGTCGCCGCGGCCAGCACACCGGCCCCGTCCTGCGCCCGATATCCCTTGAGGACGAGCTGTTCGCGCATGATCGAGCCGACCGCCACCACGTCGGCCAACTTCGAGCCCGACACGCCGGCGACGAGGAAGGTCGTCATGATGACGACCTGCAGCAAGCCACCCCGCAGATGGCCGACCATGGCCATGGCGAACCGGACCAGACGCAGGCTGATGCCGCCCTGCTCCATGATCAGCCCGGCCCAGATGAAGAAGGGAATGGTCAACAGAACGAAAAGCCCCGCGCCGTCGATCGTGTTCTGCGCTGCCGCCACCATCGGGGCCAAATCAGTCAGGGTCAGATACAGGATCGTCCCGAACAGCATGGAAAAGGCCACGGAAAGGCCGAGCAGGATCACCGCGGAGAACGCCGCCAGCATGAGCAACAGCGCCCAGCCGTTGCTGAGCCGGAGCGATGGCAGCGACGAGATCGCCAGCACCAGCAGAGCCAGCGCGCCCAGCCCGATGGCGGCGCGAAGCACTGCCGCCGGCCGGTGATGCAGGATCAGACGCTCAAGGGCGAACAGGACGATGAACGACATGCCGATGATGAAGGGCACGACGGTCACGCCGAGGTTCCATTGGGTCATCGGCAGGATGGACATGCTGTCGATCTCGTAGAGACCGAACGAAACCGCCACCGTGAGCAAACCGATGCCCAGGACCACCACGTCGATGCCGGCATTGATCGTGGTTCTGAGGCCGGGTCGAAGGGTTCGGGTGATGAAAGTGACCGCGGCGTGACTCTGCGCCCGGTAGGCCAGCGGCCCGCCGATGAAGGCCATGGTCATCAGGATGATCCGGGAAACCTCCTCGGACCACAGGAAGGACTGATCGAACAGCTGGCGCCGGCAGATTTCGATCAGGATCATCCCCAACTCGCCGGTGAACAGGACGACCAGGACGAACCGGGAGGCCAGATCGATCAGGTCCAACGTGGCGTGAAGGGTCGGCGCGATCAGGCCGAAGCGGAGGCCGCGCGGACTGCCGTCCGCTGCGCCCCCCGCTTCAGTCGCCTTGAGGCACAGAAGCCGCCTGGCCGCGACGAGCACGATGGTCCGGGCCTGATCGGCGGATCAGGACGCGGCCGTGATCACCGCGTCCATCAGATCCGCGCCGATGACCGTGCGGAATTGCTGGTACACCGGTTCCAGGGCCTTGCGATAGGCCGGCCGGTCGGCTTCGACCATCTTGACGCCCTTCGCGGCAAGGCTGGTCGCGGCCTGCGCCGACGCCTCGGCGACCGTCTGACGCCAGTCCGGGGTCATCTCGATGGCGGCCTGGCGAATCGCCTCCTGGTACTGCTTGTCCAGCAGGTCGAGGTTGCGCTTGCTGGCCATCATGACGCCGGTGTTGTAGACGTGGTTGGTGTTGGTGATGGCCTTGACCACTTCATCGTACTTGTTGGCGACCACCGAGATGATCGGAACTTCGATGGCCCCGACGGTGTTTTGCGACAACGCCAGGTACACTTCCGAGAGGTCGATCTGGACCGGTATGGCTTTCAGGGTCGTGAACATGGCGGCGTAGATGGCACCGGGCTGAACGCGGACCTTCAGGCCCTGCATGTCCGTGGGCTCGGCCACGGCGTGGCTGACGGCATCAACCACGCGCCAGCCCCACCACCCGTACGACATGCCATACACTCCCTTGCTGGGGAGTTCGCCCAACAGCCTGGCGCCGACCGGGCCATCCAGCATCTTCTGCGCCTTCTCGACGTCCGAGAACAGGAACGGAAGATCGACGACCATGAAACTGGGATACAATGTCTGCACGAAGCCGGAGGTGTGGGCACACAAATCGACGATGCCGGTCTGCATGCCGGTCAGCATGTTGACCTGCGATCCCAACTGGCCGACGCCGAACACGTCCACCCCGATGGCGCCGTCCGTCTTCTTGGCGACGTTTTCGGCGAATCTCTTGCATACGCCGTAGACCGGATGGGCGACCGTGTCCGAGAGGACCAGCTTCAGCGTACGGACGGGCGTGGCGGCGAAACCGGTTCGCGCGATGAAAGGCATGGCGAGACCGCCGGCCATCACGGCGAGTCCGGTTTTCAGGGCGGTGCGGCGTTTGAAGCTCATTATGGTTAATCCTCCCGTCGATATGAGGGCGTAGCGTTTTTCGGTCGTTGATATTTGATCGCCGCCAACCTTCCTCCCACCGTGCTCGCAGCGCAAGCCCACCAGCACGGCGTCCTCTTCCGGCGAGGGGGGGGCAGCCGCGCGCGAAACCAGGAATCATACCGTGGGTCGCGATCAGCGAAACACGGTATGAGTCGCGGGCCGCAACCCCGCCGTTCGGAGGCTGAACCAATGACGTCGCACCCCATGCCGGCCAAGGCCGTCGATTGCCACGCGCACATCTTCCCGCCCGACTTCCCCCTGCCGGCGGGACCGGGGCACAAGCCGGAACCGTATCAGCGCGTCACCCGCCAGGACCATGCCGCCATGCTGGCCCGCCACGGCCTCACCCATGGGGTGCTGTCGCAGCCCAGCGGCTACCAGTTCGACAACCGGGCGATGCTGGACGCGATGGCGCACGGCGGCGGCCGGATCAAGGGCATCGCCAACGTCCCCTACGACAGCGACGACGCGACGCTGGACGGGCTGGAGCGGCAGGGGGTCGTCGGCCAGCGCTTCAACCTGGTCGACCTCGATCCCGGCGAGCTGGCCCGGCCGGAGGCGCTGCGCTTTCTCGACCGGCTGCGCGAGCGCGGCTGGTGGGCGGAGATCCACGCGCACGGACCCTGGTATGCCGACCTGATGCCGATCCTGTCGCGCGGCTACCAGCTGATCCTGTGCCACATGGGACGGCCGCAGATTGATCTGGGGATCGATGAGCCGGGCTTTCAGAGCGTGCTGGAACTGGGCCGGAGCGGGCTGGCGGTAGCGAAGTTCACCGGCATCAAGCGGTTCTCGCGCCAGCCCCTGCCGCATGCCGACGCCGATCCTTTCGTCGCGGCGGTGCTGGCGGCGTTCACGCCGGCGCGCTGCATCTGGGGCTCGGACTGGCCGCATGTGGTGTTGCCCCCGGGCATCGCCTACGACCACGG
>CAYWOW010000287.1:0-3960 GCA_964459005.1 uncultured Acetobacteraceae bacterium | reverse complement strand
GCCTCGTGAAACATATCCCGGGCTGCAACCACCGTGTCATGCAACGCGGTGGGCCAGTCCGGCGGCAGGGCGATGCTGCCCGCGGCGGTTGACCCGGAGGCGAGCCGCCTGGCCGCACTGACGATGCCGCCGCAAAGAGCCTCGACGCTCGGGGCTTCCGCGATGATATTCGCCGAGATCGCGCGCAGCCGGTCCTGCGTCTTGTCGGCAAAGGTGTTCGTCACCACGACTCCCCGGCACGCCGCCTTTTCAAGCACCGGGTAGCTCGTATGGGGCGACAGCATGGGGCAAAGCAGAATGTCGGACTCGCGGATCAGCCGGGCATAGTCCTCATAATTCAGCCACGGCGCGGGCTCGAGGAAGCGGCCGCCGCCGAGCGCCGTCCTGGCGAGTAAACCACCGCCGATCGCAACGAATTTCCAATCGCCATCGGCGAACAGCGGATCGCGCACCGCGGCGTCAAGCGCCTCGAGGCCGATCCCGAACAAGTTCCTGGGCTGGCGCCTGGCATAGAACAGCAGTTGCCGGCGCGCGCCCGTCGCCTCGACCGGGTGGAACAGTCGCCGGTCCACCGCGGGCTCGAACACGGCGCAACGCGCCATGAAGCCGGGGTCGGCGAAGCGGCCCGTCCTGGTTTCCACCAGGTAATCCGCCAGCAGGCGCTCGTTGATCAAGGCCCGAAACCGCATGCCGTAGGTTTCCAGCGCCTGGGCGTAGGAGGTCGACCAGGCATAGAAGCCTGGCTCGAAATCCTGAATCAGGTAGATGAAATCCTTGCTGACCATGCGAGCCAGAACCGGCTTGAGGCGGAACGCCGTCGTCCAATAGGTCGCAAGGAAAACGTCGAGTGGGCCGAGCCTGGCGGGGTTGGCCGGGTCAACGGTCGATCCGAATGTGATGTCCGGCCGCGCCTGCCCGGTCCCTGCGATCGCCAGGACATGGTTCCACAGCGCTCCCGTGTCGGCGGGAACCCCCTCGTCCACGGCGAGTATGCGTATGGGGATGCCACGCGCGGCGAGGCCGCAGGCGATGCTGATCGCGGTGTTCGGGCCGCCCGTCAGACTTCCCGGCCCAAGCCTGGGCAACAGCACGTTGAGGTATGGTTTTGTCGCTGCGCCGGCATCGATGCTGACGTGCATCGGCGGCATCGGCTCAAGCCCAGCCCACTTCTGCTGTAGCTTCCCGGGATGGAGGGTATGGTCTAGGTTCTCGATGAAGCGTCTCGGATCACGCAAGATCAGGCGGCCCTGCGCGCCGATCTTTCCTGGCAGAGCCAAAAGGAATCGCCTTGTGTCCATCCTGGGTTTCCCGCCCGCATCCGCCGCGCCCTTATACCAACCCCGGGAACGATTGACCCCTCCCATTATGCCGGGGCCCGTCCCGGGTATCCGCGTCTCTGCCGTGGCACATAAATGAGCATCCGCAGCTCGATCATCCTGTCGGCCCTCGCGCAATACGGCCGTTCCGCCATCATGTTCGGCGCCACCATCATCGTGGTGCGTCTGCTCATGCCGGCGGAGATGGGCGTTTTCGCCGTCGCGATGGGCGTGATCGGGCTCCTGGATGCGATCCGGACAATGGGAATACCGGTCTACTTCACCGCCCTGCCGACCGTCTCGACCGACGATCTTCGCCTGTATGCTGGCCTCAGCTGGGTTCTGGGCCTCGGCTTCGCCGCGTTGCTGGTGGCGATGAGCTGGTGGGCCGGCGCGTTCTACGGCAATCCGCAGGTCGGCACCTCGCTGCGCATTCTGGCGCTGGCGTATGCCCTGAACCCGATCGGCGTGGTCCCGGCGCTGCTGCTGACGCGGGATCTGCGCTTCGGCGCCCTGCTGTGGGTGGGCCTGGCGGCCAGCACGGTTCAGGCCATCGTGGTCGTTTCCCTGGCCGCTGCCGGCGCGGGGCCGCTCAGCCTGGCCTGGGCCCAGGTGGCGACCAATCTGACCACAAGCCTTGGCTATGCGCTGTGCATCCCGGCCATGGCCTGGCCGCGGCCCACGTTGCGCGGCTGGCGTCGTCCCTTCGGCTTTGGCGGCTGGCTGACCGCGACCGCCATTGCCGGCAGCATCAACGGGCAGGCCGCCGAGCTGATCACCGGCCGTACCCTCGGCCTCGCCAGCACGGCGCTGTATTCGCGGTCGCTCAGCCTCGCCAACCTCGTCCAGACGCTGTTCTATGGCGCGGCCTCCGCGCCCGCCCTGCCCGCTCTCGTGCGGGCGCAGCGCGACGACAAGGACGGCATGGTGCCGGTCTACCTGCGCTTCGTGGCCGTCATCACCGGCCTCTGCTGGCCCGCCTATGCGGCGCTCGCCATCTGGGCCGAACCGATAACCGTGCTGTTGTACGGCGAGCAGTGGCGGCCGGCGGCCGCGCTTCTGCCGGCGATCTGCCTCGGCAACGCCCTGATTTTCGGCGTGATACCGTACCATTTTGCCTTCGTGACGGTACAACGTGCGCGGCTGTACTTCCTCTGCGAGCTGGGGATAATGATGATCTGGCTGGCGCTGCTGCTGCTGGCGACACGCCTGAGCCTGCAGACCGTGGCCTGGGCCTATGCGGCGAGCCGCGGGATTGCCGCCGTCATCGTCGTCATCGCCCTGCGCGGCGCCATCGGCCTGCGTCTCAACGATATCGCGGCGGTGTGGTGGCGCAGCCTGGCGCTCACCTTTGCCGCGGCGGTGGTGGCGGCGCTGATGCGCCTGAGCCCGCTTGCCACCGCCTGGCCGTTGCCGCTCGTCCTGGTGCTGACCGGCTGCCTCGGCGGCCTGGCCTGGCTCGGCGCCATCTGGCTGGTGCGGCACGAATTCCGCGACCATGCCATTGAGCTGCTGCGCTGGGGCTGGGCCAGGCTCCAGTCCGCCCGGTCCTGATCCGGTCTGCAAGGCTCCCGGGCTCGCAATCGGCGTCGACATGTGCTTTGTTCCCGCCATCACGCCACCAGCGTTGGAGCGCAGGAGTGTTCCCGGTCAGCGTTGTCATTCCAACGTTCAACAGCGATGGCCTGATCGTGCAAACCCTGCGGTCGGTGTTGGCACAAACACTTCCGCCCGCTGAGGTCATCGTCGTCGATGACGGCTCGACGGACGATACCGAGCAACTCGTGCGCGCATTCCCGGTCCGCTACTGCCGGGTGGAGAATGGTGGGCCGAGCAAGGCGCGCAACGTCGGGGTTGCGCTTGCCAACTCGGAGTGGATCGCATTCTGCGACCACGACGACCTGTGGCGCCCGACCTACCTCGAACGATTCGCCGCGCATATGCGGCCGGCATCGTTCTACGGCTTTGCCAACTGGGTCGATATCATCGGCGACGTTTGGACTGCCCAGGAGAAGTTCAGCGCGGCGCCGGAGGGGTTTTTCGCCGAACCGGAGCAACCGTTTTATCGGCATTTGCTCGACTTCGTTCCGGTCTGGCCCTCGGCGACGCTGATCCGCAAGGATTTCTTTGACAGCCTCGGCGGCTTCGACCCCAGGTTCTCCCGTTTCGCGACCGAGGATCTCGACTTCACGCTGCGTTGCAACGAGCATGCCCCGGCCGTGGTGATGCATGAAGCATTGGTGGGCATCCGCAGGCATCAGGGCAATTATTCGTATGGCCTGATTCGCAAGCTGCTGTCCGATTCCACCATCCTTGAATGGGCGCGAGACCAGCACCGGCTGGGCCGCACGCTGCGACCGGAAATCGACAGGGTCATCATCAAAAGACGTCTGTGGGCCTTGAACGAAGCTTTCCAGAACGGCGACACGGCCACGGTTCGCGACATCGCGGCACTGCTGCCATCCGCGACGATACCCGCGAAGGCCCGCGTGAAAATTGCCCTGGCAAAAAGTCGAATCGTGCCGGGAGCGTTGCTGCGGACCCTCTTCGGATCCCCCAGGCTGGACCAGCCGCCCGGCAAAGGCAAATACGACGCCACGCCGGCGACCCAGCATTAGAGCGTGATGACCGGAGGCGGAATCGC
>CAYWOW010000286.1:0-3969 GCA_964459005.1 uncultured Acetobacteraceae bacterium | reverse complement strand
ACGCGGCGGCGCGAGGCTCGGCGTCAACCAGAATTTTGTCCACCACCCCGCCTTCATCCGGCTGCGCCGCAAGCTTGGGTCCGGCGCCCTGGGGCGGCCCCGCTTCGTCTCCTGTGTGTACAACGCGGCGCTGCGCCAGTTGCAGGCCCGCCAGTTCGGCCATTGGATGTTCCAGGCGCCCGGCAACATCCTACTGGAGCAGGCCGTGTACCCGCTGTCGCAAATCGCGGCCCTGGCCGGTCCGGTGCGGCAGGTGCGCGCGCTTGCCGCCGCCGCAGTGGAAATCGCCCCGGGCGTGCCGTTCTGTCCGGCCGTTACGCTCACCCTCGACGGCGAGCGGCTGTCCGCGCAGTTGCGTTTCGCGGTCGGCCAGTCCTTCCCGTTCTGGCAGGTCACGGTGGTCTGCGACGACGGGGTGATCGTCGCCGACATCCTCGCCAACCGGGTGGCGACGCATGACCATACCCGCTGGGCGGAACCGGTGGACGCGCTGGCCTCCGGGCTGACTCTCGCCGCCGGCCTGATCGGTGACAGCCTGGCGAATACCGTCCGCACCGCCGCCGCAACGCTGCATCTGACCGGCCGCGGCGATCCGTTCTTCCGCAGCATGCGCGCCGCCATCGCCGCCTTTCACGAGGCGGTGGACCATGACCGCGCGCCGGCGCTCGACGGGGTGTTCGGCGCCGGGCTGGTCGCGCTGTGCGAAACCATCCGCGACCAGGTTCTGCCCGAAGCCAAGCCGGCGCCTGTCGCGGCCGCGCCCCGCGAGGCGGCGGGGGTCGATGTGGCCGTGCTGGGCGGCACCGGGTTCATCGGCACGCATGTCGTGGGCCGGTTGCTGGCGGCCGGCCTGCGGGTGTCGGTGATGGCGCGCGGTGTCGCCAACCTGCCCGCCGTTTTCGCCGATCCCCGCGTCGTGCTGCACCACGGCGACATCCGCGACGCGGCGGCGGTCGCCGGCGCCATCGCCGGCGCGCCGGTGGTGGTCAACCTCGCCCATGGCGGCGGCAGTTTCGAAGCGGTGCGCGACGCCATGCTGGGCGGCGCCGAGACGGTGGCACGCGCCTGCCGCGCGGCGGGCGTGCGGCGGCTCGTGCATGTCGGCTCGATCGCCTCGCTCTATCTCGGCCCGCAGGAGGTGGCGGTCACCGGCGCGACGCCGCCCGACCCGGAATCGGAAACCCGCGCCGACGACGCGCGCGCCGAAGCGCAATGCGACCGCCGGCTGCTCGCGCTGCATGCCGCCGAGGGGCTGCCCGTGGTGATTCTCCGCCCCGGCTTGGTGGTGGGGGAAGGGAGTGCGCCGTTCCATCCCGGGCTCGGCTTGTACAATACCGAGCAGCACTGCATCGGCTGGAACGCCGGCAGCAATCCGCTGCCTTTCGTTCTGGTCGAGGATATCGCCGCGGCGGTGCTGGGCGCGATCCGCGCCGAGGGCATCGAGGGGCATTGCTACAACCTGGTGGGCGACGTGCGGCCGAATGCCCGTACCTACGTGGCGGCGCTGGCCGAGACGCTGCGCCGGCCGTTGCGCTACCACCCGCAATGGCCGACGTGCTGGTGGTTCGAGGCCCTCGGAACATGGGCGCTCAGGCGCGTCACCGGGCGCCAGGCGCCGATGCCGAGCCGGCGTGATTTTCTCTCCCGTGGAATGGAGGCGACCTTCGACTGTTCGGACGCCAAGCGCGACCTTGAGTGGCGGCCGGAAGCCGACGCCGACCGCTTCTTTGCCCGGGCGGTGCGGGTGTACGCGTCCTGACTCTGCTGCTGCATGTCTTTTCCACCTTCGCGGTGGGTGGGTCGCAGGTGCGTTTCGCCGCGACGGCCAACCGGTTCGGCCGCGCCTGGCGGCACGCCATCGTCGCCATGGACGGCGACACCGCCTGCCGCGAGCGGTTGGACCCGGCGCTGGACGTGACCTTTCCCACCGTGGCGCTGCGCAAGGGGGACACGCTGGGCAACCTCCGGCGTTGCCGGCGTGCGCTAGTCGATCTGCGGCCGGACGTTCTGGTGACCTACAACTGGGGCGCGATCGAGTGGGCCATGGCCAATCTTCTGGTGCGGACCCGGCATATTCATGTCGAGGACGGATTCGGTCCGGAGGAGCGTGCCCGGCAGTTGCATCGGCGGGTCTGGGCGCGCCGTCTGGTGTTGCGGCGCGCCACCGTGGTGTTGCCCTCGCGCACGTTGGAGCGGATCGCGTTGGAGGTTTGGCGCCTGCCGCCGGGACGGGTGCGTTTCATCCCGAACGGCATCGACCTGTCCCGCTTTTTCTGGGTGGAAGGGGGAGGGGAGGTGCCGGTGATCGGCACCGTCGCGGCGCTGCGCGGCGAGAAGAACCTGGCCCGCCTGCTGCGCGCTTTCGCGCTGTTGCGCCTGCCCGCACGGCTCGTGATCGTCGGCGACGGGCCGGAGCGGGGCAGGCTGGAAGCCCTGGCCCTCGAGCTGGGAATAGAAGGTTCGGTGCGGTTTGCTGGCCACCTGACCGCCCCGCAGGCGGCCTACCGGGATTTCGATCTGTTCGCCTTGTCCTCGGACACCGAGCAGATGCCGCTCACGGTGTTGGAAGCGATGGCCTCGGGGCTGGCGGTGGCATCCACCGACGTGGGCGACGTGGCCGCCATGCTGGCGGAGCAGAACCGTCCCTTCGTGGTGGCGCGCGACGCCGCCGCGCTGGCCGATGCCATGGCCGCGCTGCTGGCCGACCCAGTGCGGCGGTGCGCGATCGGTGCCGCCAACCGCGCCCGCGCCGAGCGGGACTACGACCAGGAGACCATGTTCCAGGCCTATGCCGCCCTGTTCGGCGGGGTGCCCTCAGCCTAACCAGTGATGCCCATCACGCCGAATCGAGAACCGGCACTCCCTCCGCGCGCGCTGCCCGCGCCAGCTCGGTGTCCAGGGTTGCCAGCGGAAGGGCCTCGCGCTGTGCCAGTTCCAGGTAGCTCGCGTCATAGACGGTCAGCCGATGCCGGCGCGCGAGCGCCAACACTCCGGCTTCCTCCGGCGAGCGGTCAACCGTCACTCCCAACCTGGCGAGCCGGCGCAGGAAGGCGGCGGTATCGGCCTCGGTCAGACGCCCACGCCGCTCGCTGACGATGAGCGTGTTGCGCACCTCGAACCACCACAGGGCCGGAACGCGCGCCTCGTCGCCGCGGATGCGCTCCAGCGCCAGGGCGGCATCGGGGTGGTCTTCGTCGGCAAATGCCCAGCAGGCGGTGATCGAGGCATCGAGCACGAATGGCATCAGTACTTATGTCCCTCGTGCCGCGCCGACAGCAGTTCGGCGACGGTGATCTTTCCGGTGCGCTGGCGCAGTGCCTTGATGCCCTCGATCGCCAGGTCGATTTCCTCCCGCCGCCGGTGCGCCTCGGGCACGATTCGGGCGATCGGCCTGCCGTGACGCGTGATGACGACGGTCTCCCCACGCTCGACATCATCGAGCAGCTGGGGAAGGTGCGCCTTGGCTTCGGTCGCCTGGATTTCGCGCATGGTGGGCCGCCTCTCTTGGCTGGTCAATCTGACTGGTCAGAATATAGCACCCGACGGAAAATCTCCAACTGCCCGCGGCTGACCGCCTCCCAGCCGAAACGCTCGGCATAGGCCCGCGTCGCCGCCCGCGCCGGCAGGTCGGCCCACAGGTCGCGGACCGCCGCGGCAATGCCCTCGGGCGTGTTCGCCGCCACGATCAAGCCGGCGGCGCGCTCGCGCACCACTTCGCCATTGCCGGGAATGTCGCTCGCCACCACCGGCACCCCACAGGCCATCGACTCCAACAGAACATTCGCCCAGCCCTCCCGGCTCGAGGCGAGGACAGACAGGTCCGCGGCAGAATAGTACTGTGCCATAGCCATATGCGGCACCGCCCCGACCAGCCGCACCCGCCCGGCCAGCCCGAGCCGGTCGGCCAGCGCCGCCAGCCGCGCCCGCTCCGGCCCCTCGCCGACGATGAGCAAGGAAAATTCCGGCAGC
>CAYWOW010000285.1:0-3978 GCA_964459005.1 uncultured Acetobacteraceae bacterium | reverse complement strand
CTTTCGGCAGCCCGCTAGTGGCTGAACCGCCCCGAAGCCAGGTGCCAGAAGCTGCTCCAGCCCGTATCGCTGGCCTCTTGGGCCACCGCCGGGTTGCCGCCGGTATTCAGCCATATGGCGCGCATCATGTTCGGGTAGGTCGTGTGCACCCGCGTCACCCCCTCGGCATCGCGCCACAGCCGCGGCAGGCTGTCCGGGGAGAATGCGGCGAAGCTGACGCCGCCGTAGCCGCAGATCGCGCGCAACAGCGACAGCGTCCGGCGGTCGCGGCCAAAACCGACGACCAGCGCCGGGCGGCCATGCTCGTCCAGCACCCGGGCCAGCCGTGTCTCGCCGGCGTCGGCCGGACCGCAATCGATCGTGTGGAGTTCGGTTCCCGCCGGCGCCAGGGCGGCGAACAACTCGGCGGCGGCGAGGTCGGCGGCCGTCGCGCCACACAGCGCCGTCAGCACGTGGCTGCCCTGCGGCTCGCGGAAGCGCTTCACGAACATGTCGGGCAGGTAGCGCAAGGCCGTGGTGTGCAGCGCGGACAGCGAGCCCGTCGCCACCGTCGCGACGTCGCACCACGGCACGCCGTGGCGCACCCAGGCGTATTCCGCGGCCCGGGCGGGCCAGAGGTCGAGCCAGAGTTGCACGTTGGCCGGCAGGGGAGTCGCGAGCAACTGGGCCATGGTCAGGCCGGGCAGGCTCACCACCAGTTCCAACGTGCCAGTCGTGGCCGCCAGGTCGGCGATCAGGCCTCGCACTTCCCGCAGCCCCGCCGCCAGATCGTCGGCGATCACCGGGAACAGGTCGTATGCCATCGGCGGGGCCACCTTCGTCGCCGCCGCGGCCTCCCCCAGCACCAGCGCGGTGGTGCGCTGGAGGAAGGTGCACAGCTCCGCCCACTGGTGCAGCCGGGCGTCGCGCATGGAGCGGGCGGTCCAGAAGCTGGTGTCGGTGACGAACAGGATGTGGCCGCGGCGGCTGGCGATGCGCGCACTCAGCATCCGCAGCGACCGTTCGGTGCGCCGTGCGGCCAGGCTGGCGGCCAGGCTGGAACGCTCCTGCAGCCGCGCCAGCCGGTCGCGATCGTAGGCCAGATGGATCAGCGCCTGGCCCATGGCTTCGAAATCCGGCAGCGAATGGTACTCGTCCATGACCGGGAAACCGTCATAGGCATTCTCGGTCGCCACCACGGCCTTGCCGAAGCCCAGCGCCTCGCCGACCTTGATCTTGAGGCCGGTCGAGAAGCGCATCGGCGCCATGACGACGTCCACCTGGTCGTAGAACTCCTCCACGTCGCGCACGCGGCCGAGCAACCGGACGGACGGGCTCTCGCTGTGCAACTGGCGGCACACGCTGCCCGCCACCACCAGGCGCAGCGGCGGCGAGTACCAGCGTTCCAGCCGCTCGAAGTGGCGCAGGAAGCCGGCCATGTTGACCGTGTTGACGCTGTTCTGCGCCCCGATGAAGCCGACCCGCAGCACCCCTTCGGGGTCGGGGATGGCCGGACGGCGTGCCTGTTCCGACAGGTAGGTGGGGAAGAACGTCAGCGTCACGACGTCGCGCGTGGTCTTTTCGCTCATCAATGCCTGCTCGGAATCCTTGATGGCGATGATGATGTCGGCGCGGTTGAAGCCGATCTGTTCCTGGTCCCAGGTCGTGTAGAAGAATTCCGGCGCCACGCCGCCCGCGGCGAGCATCTCGCGCCGGCCGCTGAACACGTCGTGCGTATCCAGCACCTTCAGGTTGCGCTTGGACGCAAACTCGAAGGCTTTCGACAGGTAGACGTAATTGACGAAGACGACGTCGAAGAACTGCCGCTCGAACAGCCACTTCAGGTAGTCCCCGATCGCCGGGTCCCACCATTCGTCGATGGTGTGGTAGTCGCCCGCGGCCAACTGATGCAGCGGCCGTGTCGGGATGATGACGTGGAAGCTGTCCCAGTGCGCGCGCATGTCCTGCGCTGCCGGTGGGATGCCCCGCGTCCAGTCCTCCTCGATCGGATACAGGACGAAATGGACCTCGAACCCGCTGTCCTTCAGGAACTGCGCGGTCTGGAAAACCCGGTTCCGGTTCCCGTAGTCCAGCGGATGGGAGGCGGCTGGGGAGAGGACCAGAGCCCTGCGCGGAAAGCGTCGCGGTTCAGCCACGTTCTTCCGGGTCCCGCCCACTCGCAAGCAGCAGCATCATCAGGGCATCGATGGCGCTGCACTGTTTCTGGAATTGATCGCGGTCCTGCGTGGCAAGCAGCAACCCGCGCACACCGCGCATCTGCACCGGCAATTCCTGCAGGTAGGCATGGATGCGCTCCCACAGCGCGTCGTCGTCCGGCGCGGTACTGCCGGTCAGCTGGTCGGAAACCGTCTGCCAGGAAACTCGCCGGCGCATCCAGGCCTGCGACACGCGATCGGCGTGCACGCGGTGCATGACCCTCGCCCGTTCGTCGTAGTACGACGCGTAGCCGTTTGCCTCGAGGATGCGAGAAACCGCCATCTCCTCGTTGGACAGCAGCGAACTGCCGACGCGTCCCAGGCTCTCGCTGAAGCCCCCGGCCTCCAGCAGCAGGGGGCGACGGTAGGCGATGTTGGTGCCGACCAGCCACTCATTCTTGGCCAGCCTGCGCCGCCCGGGGCCGTGGTCGATGATGGTGAGGAAACCCTGCTGCCAGGGGTGCAGCCATCTGGGTTCGGTCGCGGGGTAGGTCCATACCGGATCGACCGGACCGCCGGCGGCGCCCGCATCGGGGTTGTCCGCAAACACCGAAACCAGAGTCTCCAACCACTCCGGTGTCGCTACGGCATCATCGTCGATGTAGGCGATGATCGGCGCCTGGGTCTCCCGCATGCCGATATTCCGGGCTCGCGACAGGCCAGGAATGCGCTCCGTGATCAGTCGGCAATTACCAATCACCGGCGACAACCGCCAGAATTTCTTCTGCCGCTCGAGGTCGGTCGAATTGTCCACCACCACCACTTCATAGGCGCTGTGATCGAGCGTCTGTTGGTCCAGGCTGGCAAGCGTATCGCCGATCAGGTCGTACCGGTTGTACGTGCAGACGACGACCGCGATCTCGACCGAGGGTGTCGCCGCGACCGGCGCCGGCGTCGCCTCGGGTACCGCCACCTTGCCGCCAGCCGTCCGCTTGCCGCGGGTGCTCACGGTTGGCCTGCCCGGGGCAACGGGGCCACCGGCGCAAACTTGATTTCGTAAAACTCAGGCCCGCTCATCGGTTGCCCCGCAGGCGCGGCTGGCAGGGCGAAGATCATCGCCACCTGGCCGCGGCGGGGATCCGGCGGGATCATCCCGGTTACCACCGTGCGCGCCGGGGGGGTCTGGCTGGTGGTCACGGCGACCTGGATCGGGGCGTAGTCGACGAACACCGCAAGGCCGGCCAGTGTGCCGGCCGGATCGGGCGAGAACGAGGCCTCGAAGGTCAACGTCTCGGTCCGGCCGATCACGCAATGGATCTCGAACGGCTCGCCGCGCACCGTCGGCCTGATCGGCACACCAACGGAATCGAACTTGCGTTGGCCGAAGCCGATGATCATGGGGGAGACATCGTCGGCGCTGACACGCACCGGCACCGTCCCGGCGGCGCCTTGGCTCGCATCGCGGGGAACAACGGGTTGGGCAACGGCAACAGCAGCCAATAGTTCAGCGACCTGCCGCTCAAGCAACTTTACGCGCAGATCAAGCGCATCCCAATCCGCTGCCGTGCTCATAGTGTGAACCTACGGAAAACGTTCAAAATCAACATCTGTATGCCAGAAATGCGAGCGTCTCACAATACGGCTCGGCAGGTAGCCCAGACAAATCATGATCATACGATCACAATCACGGGTCATGGCTCCAGCCGGCCGCGGGTTTGCAGTGCTTGCACCACTCGCTCAGCCAGTTCGTCGGCCGTGGCGGCGGTGGTTGTGAGGTGCAGTTCCGGTGCCGCCGGCGCTTCATAGGGCGCGTCCACGCCGGTGAAGTTGCGGATCAGCCCGG
>CAYWOW010000284.1:0-3993 GCA_964459005.1 uncultured Acetobacteraceae bacterium | reverse complement strand
CGTCCTCGGTGCGGCTGAACGGCACGCCGAAGTGCTCGAGTTCGTAGACCGCCGGAACCGCCTGGCGGCACATGTATTCGATGGCGTCCTGATCCCCGAGCCAGTCCGACCCCTTCACGGTGTCGTACATGTGCCACTGCCAGTCGTCCTGATCGAGGTTGGCGAGCGCGGCGCTGATGCCGCCCTGGGCCGCCACGGTGTGGCTGCGCGTCGGGAATACCTTGGTGATGCAGGCGCAGGTGAACCCGGCGGCACCGAGACCGAAGGTGGCGCGCAGCCCGGCCCCGCCGGCGCCGACGACCACCACGTCGTAGGTGTGGTCGATCACGTTGTAGGCGGCGAGGGAAGGTTTGCTGATCGCGTTCATCGTGGGTCCGTCCGGTAGGGCGTGGTCGGGCGCGGGGTCATCCGGCGGCGAGCTTCAGCACGGCGACGAACGCGGCCAGCGCCAGCAGCGCGCTCGCCGCCTTCACCGCCACGACCACCGTCGACTGGATCCACTTGGTGTGGATGTAGTCCTCGGCGACGACCCCCACGCCCAGGTGCATGTGCTCGAAGGTGGCGGCGATCAGCGCCAGCAGCAGGATGACGTTGATCGGCCGGCCCGCCCAGGCGTGCGCGGTGGCATAGGGCAGGCCGGCCAGGTGGGTCAGCGACCACACGAACCACAGCGTCAGCGGCAGCAGCGCCAGCGAGGTGAGGCGCTGCATCCACCAGTGGTGAACGCCGCTCTTCGAAGCCCCCAGGCCGCGGGCGCGGCCGAGATACGAGCGCATGGTGTCGATCTTCAGACCCTTGGCGTCGGCCATGGCGTGGCTTCCCCAATGACTACGAAAGGGCGATGACCCAGGTGAGCACCGTGAGCGCGGCGGTGGCGCCGAGGATCACGATGCGTGAGCGGTCCACCGCGGGCAGGTCGTACATCCGGCCGGTGTCCCAGATCAGGTGGCGGATGCCGACGCAGTAATGGTACCAGAGCGCCGCGGTCCAGCCGAACAGGCACAGGTAGCCGATCGGCGTGCGCAGGAACCACGACACCGTGGCATAGCGGGCATCGCCGGCCGCCAGGGCGACCAGGAACCACACCATGACGATGGTGCCGACGGCGATGGCGCAGCCCGTCACGCGGTGGCCGACCGACATCACCATGTCGAAATTGATGTAGACCGTGAGATGGCCGGACAAGGGCCGCTGGACCAATCGCCCGTCGCTGGTGCGCCCCACCATCTGGGCGTCGCGTATGTCCGTCATGGGGCTCAGCACTCCTGTTAGGACTGGCGCAACCCCGGCGGTCGCACCGCTCCCCGCGTGGCGCGACATCCGTTCCGACGGCAATACTCCTTGCGCCCCCGGTGGGTCAACGCAGGGGCCGCGACGGGCTAAGCCTCGGCGCGGACCAGCAGGCCCTGGGCCACCAGCGTCTCGGCGATCTGCACGGCGTTCAGCGCGGCGCCCTTGCGCAGATTGTCCGACACGCACCAGAACACCAGCCCGTTCTCCACCGTCGGGTCGAGGCGGATGCGGCTGACATAGGTGGCGTCCTCGCCCTGGCTCTCGAGTGGGGTGATGTAGCCGCCGTCCTCGCGATGGTCGAACACCACCACGCCGGGGGCCTCGCGCAGCACGGCGCGGGCGCCCTCCACCGTGATCGGCTTGGCGCACTCGATGAACACCGCCTCGCCGTGGCCGATGAACACCGGCACGCGCACGCAGGTGGCGACCACCTGGATGTCGGGGTCGAGGATTTTCTTGGTCTCGACCACCATCTTCCATTCCTCCTTGGTCGAGCCGTCCGGCATGAAGCGGTCGATGTGGGGAATCACGTTGAAGGCGATCTGCTTAGTGAACTGTTCCTGCTGGATGGGGTCGTTGACGTAGGTCGCCTTGGTCTGGGCGTAGAGCTCGTCCATCGCCTCCTTGCCGGCGCCGGAGACCGACTGGTAGGTGGACACCACCACCCGCTTGACGCCGTAGCGGTCGTGCAGCGGCTTCAGGGCCACCACCATCTGGATGGTGGAGCAGTTCGGGTTGGCGATGATGCCGCGGCGGATGCGCTTCAGCGCCTGCGGGTTCACCTCGGGCACCACCAGCGGCACGTCGGGTTCCATGCGGAACTGGCTGGTGTTGTCGATGACGATGCAGCCGGCCTCGGCGGCGCGCGGCGCGTGAACCGCGGAGATCGCCGCACCCGGGCTGAACAGGCCGATGTCCCAGCCCTTGAAGTCGAATTTGTCGAGGTTTTGGACGGTCAGGGTCTGGTCGCCGAAGCTGACCAGTTGGCCGGTCGAGCGGCCGGAGGCGAGGGCCGCCACTTCGCTGACGGGAAACTTTCGCTCGGCGAGGGTCTTCAGCATCTCGCGCCCGACTGCCCCGGTGGCACCGACGACCGCGACTCTGTAGCCCATCGCACTGTTCTCCCGTAGCGCACCACCCCCAATGGCGGCGCGACCTGGGACGGTTAGCGGCCTCGCCGCGCGGCGGCAAGCAAAATGCGGGCGGGGCTGGGGTGCGGCCCGATCGTGGACAGGCCCCCTTGGCGGATCATGGCGCTTTCTCCGGATCGAGTGACGGTGGCGCTTCCACCGTCACGGGCGGATGTGGCGCCAGCTCCACCCCTCCCACCGAGGCAACGCGTTGTCGGATGCTGTCGCCAAGGTTCACGTCGAGGCTGCTGTCCAGCGCCTTGTTCAGAATGGCACAAACTTCCTCTTGCATGGAGCAATGATGGCGGTCAGCACGTAACCGTAACCGATTGTTTAGATTGCGGTCAACAATACGGAACATTTCGTTGTCAACAGCTTCTACAAATTGTGATATGTTGATCCAATTTGTCGCCGGATCATCACTAAGTTTAACCTCATATTTCTTGTTGTGCCATATATTTTTCTTATTGTAGATATCATCCCTGATACCACTTATCCCTTTCTTCCGTCCAATCATTGTGAGTCCTTCTAATTTATTTTTCTTGTATCTATCATAAATTTCAGCGCCACACATCAAATCATTTTTTTTCTCTCCGAACTTGATGGTCGATGCAAAATGTGTGAAATCTTTCAGAGCTTCATCCAGGGCCTTTATCCAATGACGAGGCACGTCGAGGGGCTTGAACGCCTCAAGAATATCTTCCCACGTCGTGATCTGCACGCCTTCCTGCTCCCACGTACCCATTTTGGAAAGAAGCGGTTGAGGCAGCAGAGCCATGTGATGGATATCCGCTGCTTTAAGTCCAAGCCATTGGCGCAGTCCATCGATAACGTTATTTCTTTGATTCTTAAGCTGAATTTTCAGAGAGTCTGGCGTCACAACCGAAAACATCTTTGCCTCAATAACAACAAGAACCCTCCGCGTCTTTCCTTTGACGAGTATCATGATGTCCGGCGTATCGTTTCCGAGACATAACTTCTTGAGATCCACTGGAGCTCGGGGGACGGCGAGAGCGAAAGCGAGACAGTATTCGGTATAGAACTGCACGCTCTCGGACGGCCTCTGAAGATCTAATTGCAGGTCTCCTAGCCCAATAACTTCTAGAAATTTGGAAAAATGCTTGAAATCATCACTACATATGATACCAGGCAGAACAGTGCCGGTGTAAAATGATTCCTTGCGGTTGAGCGGTATCTTCCTCTCTTTCATGCACTCTTCGTAGTCCACTCTCTTTGCTCCCTCAGACACGCAAGAGTCGGTTCCCGAATGCGACCGTCTGGCGAGACAAGGGCGTCAGCCCTCACCCCGCCTGTAATTCCTCCCGATAGATCCCCGTCCAGGCCACCCCGTCGGCACCGATGCGGCCGCGGTACATGCCCGCCGAGTTGAACGGCAGCGCCACGTTGCCGGCGCCGTCCACGGCGATCAGGCCGCCGCTGCCACCCACCGCCTCCAGTTCCGCCACCACCGCCTCCGCCGCCACCGCCAGCGCCTCGCCGCGATAGCGCATGCGCGAGGCGATCTCGTGCGCCGCCGCCCAGCGGATGAAGAACTCGCCGTGGCCGGTGC
>CAYWOW010000283.1:0-4006 GCA_964459005.1 uncultured Acetobacteraceae bacterium | reverse complement strand
GTCGGCATCGGTTACCTGGTCGCGTTCAACACGCCGCCATTCCTGATGACCGGGACAGCGGCGATCATCATTGCCTGCTATATCTTCCGCTACAGCCCGTCAGGCATCCGCACCACCATCGCCCTGCTGGCGCAGATCGACCGGAGCATCGAGGAGGCCTCGACCAGCCTTGGTGCCGGCACCGCGACAACCTTCCGCCGCGTCATGCTGCCGCTGGTCCTGCCGGCCTTCTTTGCCGGACTCAGTGTCGTGTTCATCCGCTCGATGACGGCGATCAGCGCGACGATTTTCCTGGTCTCGATCCACTGGACACTGATCACCGTGCGCATCCTGGAAAACATGACGGAACTCTCGCTCGGGCCGGCGGCGGCCTTCTCGATATTCGTGATCGCCGTCGTGCTGGTGGTGACGAAGGGCCTGGAGCTGCTGTTGCGGCAACTCAGCGGACGCTCGGCACAATTGATGATGGTGGAGCGCGAGTGATGGTCGATGTACGGCTGCAACACCTGTCGGCGGAATTCACCCATCCCTCGCGCGGCACCGTTGTCGCGGTGCGCGATGTCGATCTGCACGTGCAATCGGGCGAGCTGCTGACGCTGCTCGGTCCGTCCGGCTGCGGCAAGACCACCGTGCTGCGAATCATCGCCGGATTCCAGGTGCCCACGAGCGGGCGTGTCTTCATCGACAACCAGGATGTCACCGCCGTGCCGGCTAACCGGCGCGATATCGGTTTCGTATTTCAGAATTACGCGTTGTTCCCGCACCTGACCGTGCAGGAAAACGTCGCCTACGGACTGCATGTTCGCCACCAATCCGCCGCCACCATCGCGCGCAGTGTCGAGAAGGTGCTGCAACTGGTGGATCTGGCCGGGTTCGGGCCGCGGCTGCCGGACGAACTGTCGGGAGGGCAGCAGCAGCGCGTGGCCCTCGCGCGTGCGGTCGTCATCCAACCGCGCGTGCTGCTGTTCGACGAACCGCTGTCCAATCTCGATGCCAAGCTGCGCGTGCAGATGCGCAGCGAGATCCGGGAGCTGCAGCGGGTGCTGGGCATCACCACGGTCTATGTCACCCACGACCAGGAGGAAGCTATGGCGATCTCCGACCGGATCGCCGTGATGGATCGGGGTCGCATCGCCCAGTGCGATACGGCGGAGGAACTCTACCGCCGCCCGGCCTCCAGTTTTGTCGCCAGTTTTCTCGGCCGTACGAACCTGCTCGACGCTGCCGTTGCCGGGCGGGACGGCAACCGGGTTGTCCTCGACATCGGAGGCCAGCGCCTGTCGGTCAAGGTGTCGGTCGCATGCCAGCCGGGCGATGCGGTGCGGGCGATGATACGGCCTGAAGCCATCGGCATTGGGCCGGCCGGCGAGGGACTGCGGGCGACTGTCGTGACCAGGACCTACCTTGGCGACAAGGTGGAATACGTCGTGCGCCTTGCCTCGCAACAGCTGCACATTGTCCGGTTCAACCCCGCCGAGTGCGAATGCTTTGCGCCCGGGTCCGAGGTGACGATCAGCCTGCCATCAGATGGCGTTCAGCTTCTGCCAGGGGACTGACGCCGCAGGTTCCGCGGCAAGGAAGGCAATATCGCCGTTGCGGAACGCCGAGAGCGGGAGCTAACTTTCTTCGCAACGACCGGATCGGCCGATCATTCGGGAAACACCGGCTGACGAAAGGCATTTCGACCGCATGCTGTATGACGTCGCCATTGTCGGCGGAGGGGTGATCGGGTGCGCCATCGCGCGTGCCCTGTCCCGCTTTCATCTCCGGGTCGTCCTGGTCGAAAAGGAATGCGAAATCGGATTCGGGACCAGCAAGTCGAACAGCGGCATCATCCATGCCGGCCACCATGCGCCCCAGGGCACCCTGAAGGGAGAACTGGAATGGGCTGGCAACCAGATGTGGGATGCCCTGCACGACGAACTTGATTTCGGTTTCGCGCGCAACGGGGAACTGATGCTCGCGATGACCCCCGACCAGGTGCCGACGCTTGAGCACTACCGCCGCCAAGGGGTCGAACGCGGCGTGAACGGTCTTGAGATCTGGGACGGGGAGCGTGTCCGCCGAGAGGAGCCTGCGCTGTCCAACGGCGTCGTCGCGGGCCTGCATGCGCCCACCGCTGGCGTGGTCAATCCCTACGAGGTCTGCTTCTCGCTGATCGAAAGCGCGCGCGTCAACGGCGTCGAAATTCTGGTGGACAGCCCGGTCGAGGGGATCACCCGTGATGGCGACGGCGTGTTCAACCTGCTGGCCGGGCAGCGCGTGGTGCATGCCCGCTTCGTGGTCAATGCGGCGGGCGTGTTCGCCGACGAGGTCGCCCGCATGGCCGGCGCCGGCAGCTTCCGCATCCGCCCCCGCAAAGGCGAGGAATACCTGCTCGACAAACGGCTGAGGGGGCTGGTCAAGCGCATCATCTTTCCCTGCCCGACACCGCAATCCAAGGGCATCCTGGTCATCCCCACCTACGACGGCACGCTGATGGTCGGCCCGACCGCCGTGTTCGTCGAGGACAAGGACGAGCGTACGACCTCGGCTGCCGGCGGCGACGAAATCTTCTCCGCGGTGCGCCGTTTCGTGCCTGGCATCAGCGAACGCGACTGCATTGCCGAATTTGCCGGGCTGCGCGCGGTCGCCGACGGCGAGGACTTCATCATCGGACCGTCGGCGCAGAAGGGATTCATCAACTGCGCCGGCATCCAGTCGCCCGGCCTGACCGCGTCGCCCGCGATCGCCGAGCGGATCGCCGCCATCCTGCGTGACGAAGGGCTGGAGATGGCCCCCGACCCCGCCTTCCAGCCGCGTATTAGCAAGCGCGTGCTGTTCGCCTCGCTGCCGCTGGCCGAACAGGTCCGCCTGGCCGCCGAGGATTCCCGCTATGGCCGCATCGGCTGCCGCTGCGAGCAGATCAGTGAACGCGAGATCATCGATGCCATCCACGCCGGGGCGCGCACGCTCGACGGCATCAAGTTCCGCACCCGCGCCGGGATGGGTCGCTGCCAGGGTGGGTTCTGCTCGTGGCGGAGCATGCAGCTGCTGTCGTCCGAACTCGGCCTGCCGATGACGGCGATCACCAAGCGCGGCGGCGGTTCCTGGATTGTCTGCGACCGCGAGGAAGGAGGCGAGGCGTGATCACCGCCGAACTCCGCCACCTCGAGCCGCACTACGACGTCGTCATCTCCGGCGGTGGGCCGGCAGGCATGGCCGCCGCCCTCGGCGCGCGCGAGCGCGGCGCCGAGAAGATCCTGCTGGTCGACCGCGAGCGCGAGGCCGGCGGCATCCTCTGGCAATGCATCCACCACGGCTTCGGTCTGCACCATTTCGGTGAGGAACTGACCGGGCCGGAATACGCCCAGCGTTACCTCAAGCAGGTGATCGACAACGGCATCGACGTGCTGACCGACACCTACGTCTACGACATCAGTCCCGTCCGGCGGCTGAAGCTGATGTCGGGTAGCCAGGGCATCCGCACCATTGATGCCGGCGCGGTGGTGCTGGCCATGGGCGCGCGCGAGCGTACTCGCGGGGCCATCCGGATTCCCGGCGAGCGGCCCTCGGGCGTGCTCACCGCGGGGCTGGCGCAGAAGTTCGTCAACATGATGGGGCTGCTGCCGGGGCGGCGGGTGGTCATCCTCGGCTCCGGCGACATCGGCCTGATCATGGCCCGCCGCCTCACCCTCGAGGGGGTCGAGGTGCTCGGCGTATTCGAGATCATGCCATACGCCAACGGGCTCAACCGCAACATCGTGCAGTGCCTGCACGACTTCGACATTCCGCTGCACCTCTCGCACACCATCGTCGACATCCGCGGCCGCGAGCGGGTCACCGGCGTCACCGTCGCCCCGGTGAGCGACACCTTCAAACCCGACATGAGCCGCGCCTGGGACATCGCGTGCGACACCGTGTTGCTGTCGATCGGCCTGATTCCCGAGAACGAGCTGTCGCGGCGCATCGACCTCAGGCTCGATCCCGTCACCTCGGGGCCGGTGGTCAACAGCACCATGGAGAC
>CAYWOW010000282.1:0-4010 GCA_964459005.1 uncultured Acetobacteraceae bacterium | reverse complement strand
AGCGCAGCGCCACGACCGCGATCGTGGTGTCGAGCACCTCCATGAAGGTCGGCACCACGACAACAGCGGCGACGACCCAGGGGTTCATCGCCGCGCGGGATCGGGGATTCTGGAGTGTCGACGACAGTACCGCGCCGGTCATTGCCTGGTGCCCGACGGGCCGGCGGTCGGGCCAGGGCTCGGAGACTGCGGCACATAGGCCTGGAGAAACTTGCCAGCATCGGGTCCGGTTGGCGGCTGATGGATATAGACGTAGGGAACGACCGAGGTGCCGATGAACAGAGGTGTCTGATCGGCGTTGTAATCGACGAGATCGATCCGAACCGGCAACCGCTGGACCACCTTGACGAAATTGCCCGTGGCGTTCTCGGGCGGCAGCAATGCCAGGGTCGATCCGGTTCCCATGGTGAAGCCCGCGACCCGGCCCCTGAAAATGTGCTTACCGCCATACATGTCGACGCTGAGATCGACGGGCTGCCCGATGCGCAGGTCGCGCAACTGCGTTTCCTTGAAGTTGGCGTCAACCCAGATGTCGTTGAGCGAGCGAATCGCCATCAAGTTCTGGCCGACCTGGACATAGTTGCCCGGATTGACGTTGCGCCGCGTGACGACGCCGTCGATCTCCGCGGCGATATCGCAGTACTGAAGGTCCAGTTCGGCCCGCGCGAGGTCACGCCTGGCGCCTTCGAGTTTCGCCTCGGCCTGCTTGACGGCCGGGGCATTGGCCGCGTACCGGGCGAACGTGGTGTCGATGTCGCCCAGTTTTTCGAACTGGTCGAGCATCGCTTTCGGACCCTGGTCGAACGAGTGCACGACGCCGACCTGAGCGGCGCTCTGGATGAGCTCCGCCTGTGCCTCGAGGACGGAGGAAAAGGTCTCGTCGAGATCGGGCGGCACCTGGCCGAGATCACCGCCCCCGGCGGGTTGAGCCGGCAGCCCCAGCGAGACGCGGATCTGGTAGACCTCGGTCAGGGCCTGGGTAAGTTCCGCGCCAGCCGTCGTCAGCTCCGCTTGCCGCTGGTCGTACACCTCGCGCGACACATCCGCCCTGCCGACGAGCTGCCGTGCCCGATCGAATTGAACCTGCGCCAGCGCCAGTGCGGCCTTGCTCTTGTCGACAGCGGCAACCCGCTCGTGCAGGAGAGCGACCTGGCCGTCGACATCCTGCACGGCATGTTGCAGGTTCCAGCGTCGGCCCCTTGCCTGCGCTTCGATCGCGCGCACCGCCGCGGTGGCTGCCTGCAGGTCTGCTTGCGCGACGTCGACCGCTGCCTGCTTCTCGGAGACCGCAACCTGGTAGGGCTGCTTGTCCAACTCGGCGAGGCGGTCTCCCTTCTGCACACGGTTGTTGTCATCCACCAGAACGCGGGAAATCTGTCCTGCCACGCGGGGCGCAACAAACGTCACGTGCCCATTCACGAATGCGTCGTCCGTGGAGACGGTGTTGAGCATCTCCTCGACCCAAGGGAAGCTGAACACAAGGAGAACCGCCAGGACAGCAACACCGAACCCACCGGCCAGAAGCTTTCGCTGCCGCGTGGCCTTGCGGCCCTCCCGCGGCACGGGGGCGGACTCCGGCGGTGTTTGCGCGGATGTCGCGTCGCGGGCAGCCGAAGCATCGCCCTTCTCAGTCGGTTGCGTATCGATCGAACCTGGCTTGTCGCTTTGCTCGGTCATGTCGGACACCCGCTGCAAGGGCACGAAACGGACGACGTCGAAAGGCCACCACGCGTCCTGACCGGAAAGATGCGTGGGCCGCCCATGGAATTCGCTGCATGCCGGCGCCCCCCCCGGGAGGAGAAATTCATCCATGGCCTGCCCGGTCGCCTCGGGCTGCCAGTCACCAGGACAGTCTCTCATCGCCGCCGCAGGGGTCGAGAACAAAAATGCGCGATTTAGTATCGGCATGGTTGGATCGACTTCGATCTGTACATCCGAGGAGGCGCATTCCAACCCATCGAAGGGTTCCCCGTCATCGACAAGGGAGGTTGAACAGGAAGACCGTCGCCATTCTGCGCCGACGCGCGGGTGGTGATCGACCTCGCGAATTCACCTTCATTTGAAGGCAAGGCGGTGCCGGAATTCTTCGAGACCGCGGGCTGCAACCTTCTCGCGGCGGAGGCCGCAGCCGGTGTCCGGCACCATGGCGCGCTGTCCATCCTCGGCATCGACCGGTCCGACAATGGCTGTTTCCGCACTGCGCTGGCTTATTCCTTGAGCGATCCCGGGCCGCTGACGAACGGACTGTGCCGAAGAAAAAATCGCAGCAGGCGGTTCGCATCCCGCGAAATGCCGATCCTGATGCTCTGCCCGATTTCGCTGGGTTCGTGGTCACCCCGTCCGATCCATAGAGGCCCTTGCCGGCAAAGATCGAGCCCATCGAACCAACGATCAACCCGCAACGCCGCGGTGAGCCTTCCTGGTCCTCGCGCCAGGTCGCGCAAGCGCTCCGTGCCGCGATTTAGCCGCATGATCGGAATGCCTTCGAGCGGCTCAAGCGCCCTGATCAGGACGCCGGCTCCGATCCCGGGCATCTCGCTTGAGACATTGAGCATGTACGAGCTGCCGTAGGCCAAATAGATATAGGCGTGCCCATGCTCGAAAAACAGCGAACGATTACGCCGGGTCAGCCCCCGGTAGGCGTGCCCGGCGGCGTCACCGACGACATAGGCCTCGGTCTCAACAATACGACCGCTGGCGACTCCTTCCGGCAACTCCCGCACCAATACCTTGCCAATGAGATAGCGGGCGAGAGAGACCGTATCAATCGGCAGCTCCGAGCGAGCGAGCGGCAGATGGTCATCCTTATGCCGGCCGGATTTCATGGCATCCGCTCGACCGATCGCGCGCGCGCCGCCCCCGGCTCGAACGGATTGCCGAAATACCGGGTCTCGCGGACTGCCTTTCCATCGAGGAACCGCATGATGCTCACGGTGTAAGACGGCCGCCCGTCAGAGGTCAGGACATATTTGGTGACCCGGCGGTCGCCCGCGCCGATTATCCGCCGCACTGTGAAGCGTTTCCGGCTGGGCTGCTCTTGGAGTGGCCGCAGCCGTCCCTTTGCCAAGCCGATCTGTCCGCTTCCTGCTCTGAACACGCCACCGACCCCCGGGTCTGATACCAAGCGACATGACGATTGACCGTCATGGTTGCCCCCGGGCGCTTCGACCAGGGAGTTGTCACGCCATGCACGTCTTTGGGGCCGCACCGCAGTCGTGGATGGCCGGCCTTCGCCGGCCATGACGGTGGGAGTTATACCGATGGACGGAAAGACTGACCGTTGCGCGACCCCTCCCCTTGACGGCTTGGTCCGCTTCGCGGACCAAGCCGTCAAGGGGAGGGGGAGAGCCGTTGAGGCGGACCGCCGCCACGAAGGGAACGCTCCTCCCCACCCCCAGACCCGCCGACATCGCCGTACAGGCGTGACCGCCAGGCACTTGCCTGCCGGATCACACGCAACTATGAGCGACCCGAAGCGCAGGAGGCGTCATTGGCTTCGATCACCGAAATTCCCACCGAGAACCCCGCCCTGGCCATCCAGGCCGCCATTCTGGCCCGGCCCGTCACCCCCGAACGCCGCATGGCCGATGCCATCCGCGTGCTCGCCGTGGACGCCATCGAGAAGGCGAACTCCGGCCACCCCGGCATGCCCATGGGCTTCGCCGACGTCGCCACCACGCTGTGGACCCGGTTCCATAAATACGACGCCGCCGACCCCCGCTGGCCCGACCGCGACCGTTTTGTTCTTTCGGCCGGCCACGGCTCGATGCTGCTCTATGCCCTGTTGAACCTGACCGGCCACGCCGGGATGGAAATCGAGCAGATCAAGCAGTTCCGCCAGCTTCACTCGACCACCCCGGGGCACCCCGAATACGGCGCCCACCCGGCGATTGAGACCACCACCGGCCCGCTCGGCCAGGGGCTGGCCAACGCCGTCGGGATGGCGCTGGCCGAACGCATGCTGGCCGCCCGCTTCGGCCGCAGCCTGGTCGATCACCGCACCTGGTGCG
>CAYWOW010000281.1:0-4020 GCA_964459005.1 uncultured Acetobacteraceae bacterium | reverse complement strand
TGAACAGCACCGCGGCGAGCACGAAGTTGGCGATCGGCCCGGCGGCGATGACGATGGCGCGGTTGCCCAGCGACTTGCCGTGGAACGTGCGCCCGGGCTGCCAGCGCGCCTTCACCTCGTCGGACACGTCCTCCGGCCGCTCCAGGCCGTGCAGCTTGACGTAGCCGCCAAGCGGGATCCAGGCGATCTTCCACACCGTGCCGAGCCGGTCGGTCCAGGACACCAGCGCGCGCCCGAAGCCGATGGAGAAGGTTTCGACGTGCACGCCGCACCAGCGCGCCGCCAGGTAGTGGCCGAGCTCGTGGATGAACACCAGCACCCCGAGGACGATGCCGAAGGCCAACGGCGTGCGCAGGAACGCGGGCAGGAAATCGAACATGCTGTCCTCAGGCGGCCGAAGCCAGGGTGGCGCAGATCCGGTTGGCGACAATGCGGGCCCTGGCGTCGAGATCGACCACCTGCTCCAGCGTGTCCGCCGGCAGGGAGCCCATCTCGTCGAGCGCGCGAGCGACGGTGCCGGCGATATCGAGGAAGCCGATGCGGCGAGACAGGAAGGCTTGCACCGCGACCTCGTTGGCCGCGCTCAAGATGGTGGGGGCGCCGCCCCCCGCCCGCAAGGCGTCACGGGCAAGAACCAGGGCTGGAAAGCGTTCAAGGTCGGGTTCGGAGAATTCCAGTCTTGCCACCGCGGCAAGATCGAGCCGCCGCGCCGCGGTGACGATGCGGCCGGGCCAGGCCAGGGTATGGGCGATCGGCACCCGCATGTCGGGGCTGCCGAGCTGGGCCATGACGCTGCCGTCGGTGTAGTAGACCAGGCCGTGGATGACCGATTGCGGGTGGATCAGCACGCCGATCCGCTCCGCCGAGAGCGCGAACAGGCGGGCCGCCTCGATCAGCTCGAGGCCCTTGTTCATCATGGTGGCGCTGTCGATGGAGATTTTCGCGCCCATCGACCAGGTCGGATGGCGCAGCGCCGCCTCGGGCGGGGCGGTGCGCATGTCGTCCAGCGAGGCGGTGCGGAACGGGCCGCCGGAGGCGGTCAGCACGATGCGTTCGACGGCGCCGTGGTTGCCGTCGGCCATCGACTGGAAGATGGCGTTGTGCTCGGAATCCACCGGCAGCAGGGTGGCGCCGTGGCGGCGCACGGCGCGCAGCATGACCTCGCCGGCGCAGACCAGGGCTTCCTTGTTGGCCAGCGCCACCGACCGGCCGCGGCGGATGGCGGCCAGGGTGGACGGCAGACCGGCGGCGCCGGTGATGGCGGCCATGGTCCAGTCGGCTTCCAGCGCGGCCGCCTCGATCACCGCCTCGGCGCCGCTGGCGACCTCGATGCCGGAGCCGGCGAGGGCGTCCGCGAGGGCGGCGTGGCAGGTGGGATCGGCGATGACGGCGCGGCTGGCGCCGAGCACGCGCGCCTGGGCGGCCAGCAGGGCAACGTTGCGCCCGCCCACCAGGGCGACCACCCGGAAGGCCAGCGGGTCGGCCGCCAGCAGTTCGACGGTCTGGGTGCCGACGCTGCCGGTACTGCCCAGCACGGTGACGGTTTTCATGCCAGCGGAGGTCATTGCCACAACACTACGCCATGGCCGCCCGCCACCGCCAGCAGCGCCGCCATGGGGGCTGCCGTGAGCACGCCGTCGAGGCGGTCCAGCAGGCCGCCATGACCGGGAATCAGCCGGCCCGAATCCTTCACGCCGTAATGCCGCTTCAACGCGCTCTCCAACAGGTCGCCGCACTGCGCCGCGACGCCGATGCCACCCGCCACGGCCAGGACGCGCGCCAGCCCCGCCCCATGCAGCGCCAGCGCGGCCGCCGCGCCGACCGCCATGGCGGCGAGCAGCCCGCCGATCGCGCCGGACCATGTCTTGGACGGCGAGATGCGCGGCGCCAGCCTGGCCCCGCCCACCAGGCGCCCCGCCGCGTAGGCGCCGATATCGCTGGCCCAGACCACCAGCAGCAGGAACAACACGTTGTCGCGGCCGGCCTCGCCGCCGCCGCGCAGCCAGGCCAAAGCCACCATGGCCAGGCCCAGGTAGGGGATGCCGGCGGCCAGCCCGGCGCGCCCGCCGAGCCACCAGGCCAGCGGAAAGCCGGCCGCGATCAGCCCCAGGCCCAGCAGTTCGTGCGCGCCGGCCGCGGCGGCGCCGGCGGTGAGCACGGCGGCCAGCAGGACCAGGCCCACCGGGCTCGCGAGCCGGCCGCCGCACAGGCGCATCCACTCCATCGCGAGCCCGGCGCCGGCGATCGCCAGCAGCGCGGTCCACCACCAGGCGCCGAGCCACAGGCAAACCAGCGCGAGCGGCGCCAGCAGCGCGGCCGAGATGACGCGCGTGCGCAGGTCGCCCCAGCGACGACGACCTGCCACCGCGGCGATGGGTTCAGGCTGGCCGGGCACCGAAACGGCGCTCGCGGCGGGCGTATTCGGCCATCGCCTCGGCGAAATGCGCCGGACCGAAATCGGGCCAAAGCACGTCGAGGAACAACAGTTCGGCGTAGGCGGACTGCCAGAGCAGGAAGTTGGACAGCCGCTGCTCGCCGCTGGTGCGGATGATCAGGTCGGGGTCCGGCATGGTGGCGGTGGAGAGCAGGCCGGCGAAACTGGTCTCGTCGATCGCCTCGGGGTCGAGGCGGCCCTGTTGGACGGCGCGGGCGGCGGCGCGGGCGGCGGCGGCGATCTCGGCGCGGCCGCCATAGGACAGCGCGAGCGTCAGGTTCAGCCGCGCATTGCCGGCGGTGTCGGCCTCGGCGCGAGTCAGGTCGGCGACGATGTCGGTCTCGAAACGGTCACGGTCGCCGATGAAGCGCAGCCGCACGCCTTCGCGCTTCAGCTCGTTGACCTCGTTGCGCAGGTAGTGGCGCAGCAGGCCGGTGAGGTCGAGCACCTCGCCGGCGGGACGGCGCCAGTTCTCGCTGCTGAAGGCGTACAGGGTGATCCAGCCGACGCCGTGCCGGATCGCGGCCTCGACGGTCCGGCGGACGGCCTGGGCGCCGGCCCGGTGGCCGGCCACGCGCGGCAGGCCACGCGCGGCGGCCCAGCGGCCGTTGCCGTCCATGATGATGGCGACATGGCACGGCGGCGGGTCGGCGGGCGCGTGTTCGGCCACCTCCCCGGCCGGCAACGCGGCCTGCGTCCTGGCTGGCACCTGCTTTGGCCTCAAACCTCAGACCTGCTTGATTTCCCTGTCTTTCTCGGCCAGGGACTCGTCGATGCGCCGGATGTAGGCGTCGGTGAGTTTCTGCACCTCCTCGGCCCAGCGCTTCTCGTCGTCCTGGCTGATCAACGACTTCTTCTCGAGCGTCTTGCACTGGTCCATGCCGTCGCGGCGGACGCCGCGCACCGCCACCCTGGCACCCTCGGCGTAGCGGTGGGCGGCCTTGGCCAGCTCGATGCGGCGCTCGCCGGTGAGCTGCGGGATGGGCACGCGGACCAACTGGCCGTCGGCGGCGGGGTTGAGGCCAAGTCCACAATCGCGAATGGCGATGACCACCGCGTGGACCAGGCTGCGGTCCCAGACCTGCACCGTGATCATGCGCGACTCGGGGACCGAAATGGTGCCGACCTGCGGCAGCGGCATTTCGTTGCCGTAGGCGGTGACGCGCACCGGCTCCAGCAGCGCCGGGTTGGCGCGGCCGGTGCGCAGGCCGGCGAATTCGCGCTTCAGGGTGTCCAGCGCGCCGTCCATGCGGCGCATGAGATCCTGCTTCAGGCCGTTCAGTTCGGTTGTCACCGCAACGTCCTCCGGGGTTCAGCCGCCCACGCTGAGCGCGTCACGGCGGCTCGACAATGGTGGTAAACCGCCCTTCGCCGCGCATGACCTGCGCGAAGGCGCCGGGCGCGTGGATGTTGAAGACGATGATGGGCAGGCGATTCTCGCGCGCCAGGCTGATCGCGGAAGCGTCCATCACGGCCAGATCGTGGGCCAGCACATCGTGGTAGGTAAGCCGGTCGAAGCGCTCCGCGCCGGGGTTCTTGCGCGGGTCGGCGGCGTAGACGCCGTCCACCTGGGTGCCCTTCAGCAG
>CAYWOW010000280.1:0-4029 GCA_964459005.1 uncultured Acetobacteraceae bacterium | reverse complement strand
CGGCGAGATGCAGATGGTCGCGGTGGCGCGCGGCATGATGGCGAAGCCGAAGCTGCTGCTGCTCGACGAGCCGTCGCTCGGCCTGGCGCCGATGATCGTGCAGCAGGTGTTCCACATCATCACCGAGATTCGCGCGCGCGGCGCCACCGTGCTGCTGGTCGAGCAGAACGCCAATATGGCGCTCGGCGTCGCCGATCGCGGCTACGTCCTGGAGGCTGGGACGCTGCTTCTCTCCGGCAAGCCGGAAGAGTTGTGGGACAACGATCACGTCCGCGCCGCCTATCTCGGCGGGCTTGCCGCTTCGGCCTGAGCTTTCGGCGGGCGGGCGCAGGCGGCGGCCAGGGCCGGACCGGGCTTACCGGGATCGATCGGGTAGCACAGATGTCACGGCCGGCCGCCTGGCCGGCCGCGAATCGTGCTCGACCGATCGTCGCGCAACTGCGAAAATCCGGAGCAGACAAGGGCGGGACCCAGGCCGCGACCGGGGATTGCGCCCGGAACGAACGCGAAGGAGGAGGCCATGAGCGAACCGACACCGTTCGATCGCCCGCAGGAGCGCATTCGATCCACCGACGTCGAGGGCTTCGATGCCCTGGCCGGACTGGCCCTGGACATGCGTTCGTTGTGGAATCACGCCACGGACACGGTGTGGCGGCAGTTGGATCCGGTGTTGTGGGATCTCACGCACAACCCCTGGGTCGTCCTGCAGACCGTCTCGCGGGAGAAACTCCAGCACGCGTCGGCCGATCCGGCTTTCCGCAAGACCGTTGATGATCTGGTGCAGACCCGGCGCGATGTCGAGACGGCGCCGGCCTGGTTCCAGCAGACCCATCCGCAATCGCCGCTGAGCTGCGTCGCCTATTTCAGCATGGAGTTCATGTTGAGCGAGGCGCTGCCGATCTACTCGGGGGGACTTGGCAACGTGGCCGGCGACCAGCTCAAGGCCGCCGGCGATCTCGGCGTGCCGGTCGTCGGCGTGGGACTGCTCTACCAGCAGGGCTACTTTCGCCAACTGATCGACGACAACGGGGCGCAACAGGCGCTGTTTCCCTATAACGATCCGGGCCAGCTGCCGATCACGCCGGTGCGCCATCAGAACGGGGAATGGTTGCGGCTCCAGCTCGACCTGCCGGGCTACCAGATCTGGGTGCGCGCCTGGCAGGCCCAGGTTGGCCGGGTGAAACTCTATCTGCTGGACACCAATGATCCGGCGAATTTCGCGCCGTACCGGGGAATTACCAGCGAGCTTTACGGCGGCGGGCCGCACCTGCGCCTGTTGCAGGAGATGGTGCTGGGCATCGGCGGATGGCGGTTGCTGGCGGCGCTGGGCATCGAGCCCGAAGTCTGCCACCTGAACGAAGGGCATGCGGCATTCGCCGCACTCGAACGCGCGCGGAGTTTCATGCTGGCAACCGGGCAAAGCTTCGAGGTCGCCCTGGCGGTGACGCGAGCGGGCAATCTCTTCACCACCCATACGGCGGTTGCCGCCGGCTTCGATCGGTTCGCGCCGGGCCTCATCGAACAGTGTCTGGGCGGCTACGCGCGGACAAAACTCGCCATCAGGTTGCAGGATTTGCTGGCGCTGGGCCGCCAGAACCCGAACGATCCGGCGGAAGAATTCAACATGGCCTATCTGGCGATCCGCGGCAGCGGGGCGGTGAATGGCGTGAGCCGCCTGCACGGGGCGGTGAGCCGGAATCTCTTCCTGCCGCTCTGCCCGCGCTGGCCGGTCGATGAAGTGCCGATCGGGCACGTGACCAACGGCGTCCACATGCCGACCTGGGACTCGGCGGAGGCCGACACGCTGTGGACCGAGGCCTGCGGCAAGAAATGCTGGTCGGGCGACACCGAAGCCGTGGAACAGGCGATCCGCAAGGTCACCGACGCCCGTCTGTGGCAGTTCCGCACCGCCCGCACGACGCAGCTGGTCGAATACGCGCGCCGGCAATTGTCCAGGCAACTGGCCGCTTCGGGCTCGCCGCCCGAGGCGATCGAGGCGGCGAAGCATCTGCTCGACCCCGATACGCTGACGCTCGGCTTCGCCCGCCGGTTTGCTTCGTACAAGCGGCCGAATCTGCTGCTGCACGACTCGGAGCGGCTGCTGGTGCTGTTGACCAACGAGCAGCGTCCGGTGCAACTCATCATGGCGGGCAAGGCGCACCCGGCGGACCAGCCCGGCCAGGCCATGATCCAGCAATGGATGCATTTCATCCGCCAATCCGGGGCCCGCTCGCACGTCATCTTCCTCAGCGACTACGACATGCATCTGGCCGAACACCTGGTGCAGGGGGTGGATGTCTGGGTGAACACGCCGCGGCGACCCTGGGAAGCGTGTGGCACCAGCGGCATGAAGGTGCTCGTCAATGGCGGCATCAACCTGTCGGAACTGGATGGCTGGTGGGCGGAAGCCTATGCGCCGGAAGTGGGCTGGGCCCTGGGCGATGGCCAACAGCATGACGACGACCAGGCCTGCGACGCGGCCGAAGCCGAGGCCCTGTACGACCTGCTCGAGCACGAGGTGGTGCCGGCGTTCTACACCCGCGACGAACAGGGCATCCCCACGGCCTGGGTGGCGCGGATGCGCGAAAGCATGGCGCGGTTGACGCCCGTCTTTTCCAGCAATCGCGCGGTGCGCGACTACACCGAGCAACACTATCTTCCGGCCGCCGCCGCCTATCGCCGGCGGGCCGCCGACAAGGGCGCGATCGGCGCGGATGTGGTGACATGGAAGCACGCCCTGGAGAAAAGCTGGGCGGGCCTGCGCTTCGGCGGCGTCGTGGTCAAAACCGTGGGTGGGCAGCACGTCTTCGAGGTTCAGGTCGTTCTCAATGACCTCGACCCCGGGGCGGTGCGGGTGGAGCTTTGCGCCGACGCAAGCTCGGGCAACGCTGCGGTGCGCCAGGAGATGCAGCGCCTTCGTCAACTGGCCGGCGGGTCGGGCGGTTATGTCTACGGCGCGACCGTGTCCGCGGCCCGTCCGGCCGCGGACTATACGGCGCGCCTGACACCATGGCGCGACGGCGTGGCGATTCCGCTGGAAGATGGACACATCCTGTGGCAGCGATGACCCGATCGACACCGGGGGGGAAGCGACCATGCGGGTGGGAATCGCTGCGGACCATGGCGGGTTCGGCCTGAAACAGGAAATGGCGGAGGCGTTGCGGGCATCGGGCCACGAGGTGATGGATTTGGGCGCCCACCGGCTGGACCCGGCGGACGACTACCCGGACTTCATCATCCCCCTGGCGCGGGCCGTCGCCGCCGGTGAGGTTGCGCGCGGCATCGCGGTCTGCGGCAGCGGCGTCGGCGCGGCCGTTGCCGCCAACAAGGTGGCAGGGGTTCGCGCCGGACTGGTCCACGACGGCTTCTCGGCCCACCAGGGCGTCGAAGACGACAACATGAATGTCATCTGCCTGGGTGGCCGGGTGATCGGGTCGTCGCTGGCGCACGAACTGATCGAGACTTTTCTCAAGGCCCGTTTCACCGGCGCGGCACGCCACCGGCGCCGGCTGGCGAAAGTGCTGGCGCTGGAGAACCACGACCCGGCGTGACGACGCCGCGTCAGACATTGGAATGGAGATGCATCGTGAGCAAACCGCATAATTTCCTGAGCCAGTTGACCGGGCTGCTGGCAACGCCGAGCGCCCAGAATCCGACCGTCGCGATGGTGGAAGCCGCCTATCGCCACCACGGGCTGGACGCGCGCTACATCAATTGCGAGGTGGCGCCTGAGAATCTCGGCGACGCCGTGCGGGGTGCGCGGGCGATGGGCTGGCTCGGCTTCAACTGCTCGAAACCGCACAAGGTCTCGGTGATCGCGCACCTGGACGCACTCGCGGAATCCGCCGCGGTGATCGGCGCGGTGAACTGCGTCGTCAATCGCGGCGGCCGGCTGATCGGCGAGAACACCGACGGCAAGGGGTTCATCGCCTCGCTGCGGACCGTCACCGAGCTGGCGGGCAAGCGGATGGTGCTGCTCGGCGCCGGCGGGGCCGCGCGCGCCATCGCGGTGGAGGCGGCGACGGCCGG
>CAYWOW010000279.1:0-4047 GCA_964459005.1 uncultured Acetobacteraceae bacterium | reverse complement strand
AACCCCCTCCACCACGGAACCGCCCGCTCAGTTAGCCCCGCAGTGACGTATCGGCGATCCGCCGCAGCACCTCGTCTGCCCTGGCCACCGTTTCGCTCAGGGTCACGCGGGCCGGGCACGGCGCACCGTGCTCTCGACGATCGCATCGGCCAGCGATCGCCCGGCTTGAGTCACTTGGCCGCGTGCATGCGCCAGATGCAATCCTGACTGTTGCCCGCGCACCGGGTCGGCCGCCGCCCCACAATTCCTGTCGCCTTATCGTCCGCGAAGATGCGCATGTCCTTTGGGGGCGCCCCCGATAGGCTCGCCCTCACCCACGGAATGGGCGCCATCGCGCACGAAATGCGTGCCGTTGCGCACGAAATGCGCGCTTTCTTGTGTGAAAGACGGGCGCTCACGCGTTGCGCAGGCGTCGAGGACGGCGCGTCCGTCGCCGATAAAGGATATATGTTGGTCGCTCAGTATCCATGGCGCGGAACTGTCCTGCCCGTTGTCGGCCAAACGAATTCCATTCTGGTCGAGCTGTCGCAAATCGATTTTATTTGGCGACACGAAACTCTTTCCCGGGTCATTTAAGGCACTGGCCCGCGCGGCGGCGCCGGAGACAAATACGTGTTGCGTTAAAATACATTTGCTACCGCCATTTTCACCGGAAACCCAATAATAAAATCCCCCTTCCGGGGAATTTCCGTTCCCGTCTGCATGGAATGCGTCGTTGAGGGCTTCTCCAGATTCCGTGTTTTCTCTGTTTTGACCGACTCCTCCCGGCCCACGTTCTTGTGCCTGAGCCAGTCCTTGTGCCGCCGGAGACATCGCCGCGGCCTCTGTGCCTCGGGACAGCGCATACGAGCGCGCGGGCGGATTGCCGCCGATATCGGCGGCGTAGTCCGCGCGCGCGGTCCCCGCCACCAGCGCCGCCGCCGCGACGGCTGCCAGAAGACTGTATTTCATCACGGTTTTCATGACTCTGCGTCCACGCTAACGAGCCCCAGGCGCGTGCGCGTTGCCATCGAGGCACCGGCATGGTCTGAGCCAATCTTGTCATGACGGTATTGGGACGGCATCCCACGCCCCGTCGCGGTCCCGGTTGTGACCAGGACATCGACGCGGCTCTATCTGGTCGTGCCCGCCCGGACAAGCAGGGTCCGCGACACATGACTGGTGCCCGAAATGGTGAGATCAAGGCGCCCCCGGGGCGTGATCGCCGGGCCTGTCGGGTTGCTATCCTGTCAACCCGGCCGGAACTTCGGGAGCCCGACGGACGTCATCGTCGCGGCCGTGCGCGGGGCCGCCGATCCGTTGACGCACGCCTACGTTGGTTCGAATCCAACCCTCTCCACCGGCCCCCGATCAGCAAATTCATTCGTCAATTGCCGTGAGCGCCAGGGGTTTCAGCGTCCTGTTCAGATGAACCGAAGACGTCGGCCGTTTGTTCCTTGCGGGCTAGCGCGCGCGAAACTGCGTATGCAATCCCCCGACGCCCGCGAAACCTGGTCTTCCGATACCCTCGAAACCCGGTCCCCCGACACTCCCGAAATACGCTCCCGCGAAACTCCCAAAACTCCCGAAGCTCCCCAAATATGCGCCCTCACGCGCGAAATAGCCGTCACGCGTGAGATATACGAGCTCATGCACGAAATGGGTGACCTCACGGGCGAAATATGCACCATCAAACGGGAAATCAATCCCGAAACTTTCGCGGGCTGCCGTGAAATATTCACCCTCGTTCACGAAATATCCGCGCTCGAACTCGAAATATATGCGCTCAATCCTGAAACGCACGCGCCTGTGCGTGGACTGCGCGACCTCAGTCGGTGCGCAGGCGTCGAGGACAGCGCGCCCGGCGCCGATCAACGATATGGGTTGGTCGTCCAGCAACCAGGGCGCCGAATTGTCCTGTCCATCTCCGGCGAAACGAATTCCATCCTGATTGAACTGTCGCAAATCGATTTTCGCCGGCAACACGAAATTCCCGCCTGGATCATTCAAGGCGCCGACCCTCATCACGCCCTCAGGGACATATATGTGTAGTGTTAGAATGCACTTGCTATCGCCGTTTTCTCCGGAAACCCAGAAGGAAAACTTCCCTTGCGGAGAATTGTTGTTTCCGGTTGCATCGGATGGATAGTTGAGGATGTCTTCAAATGCCCTGATGCCGGGCCTGTGATAGGCTCGTCCCAGTTCATGTTCCTGTTCCCGGTTCAGCACCAGCCCCTGTCCCGCTGGAAACACAACCGCGGCCTGCATGTCCTGGTTCAGTACCGGCGATCCGACGGGCAAACTCTCATCGGTGGCGGCAGAGTAATCCGCGCGGGCGGTCCCGGCCAACAGCGGTGCGGCCGCGACGGCCGCCAGAAGACTGCACTTCATGACGGTTTTCAGGACTTTGCGTTCCCCGTAACGAGCCCGCGGGCGAAAGGCGCGTCGCCCCGGAGGCGCCGGCCTTGTCTGAGCCAGGATCTGTGCCGAAAATGGTGAGATCATTGGTCTGCTCCCAGAGCGTGATCGCTTGAGGGTGGAACCGCCGGCATGCTCCTCAGAGTCGGTTGTCGCAGAGCCCAAACCATCGTGGCGACTGGCTTGTCAATCGTCTCAAGAAACGACTTTCGCGCGGCCCCCTCCAACAGGGGGCGGGGGGAGACAATCAGAACGTCCGGCGCCTCGTGTTACTTTCCGAGGCCGGGCATTTCCTGCCTGGTGTAGCCGGCGGGGACTTCAAACGTATCCGCGGGCAGGGTGAGATGCTGGACCGACGTCATGGTCGAGGTCGTGCTCGGCGCGCCGTTCATGGAGGTGACGGTTTGCACCGGAAATCCCTCGAAGCCGATCTCCTGGGTTTGCCTGTCGAAATCCATGCTGCCCATCGCGCCGGCCGTCGGCAGCGTCTTTTGCATGCGCTGCGCGAGTTTCCGCAGGACGGCCAGATCGTCTTGGGTCAGCCCAACGGTGCTCAGGGCGGCGAAGCAGGCGTCGATCGTCGAGCCGCTGCCGAGGGTCTTGCGAAACACCTGGCAGGACCAGGAACCCACCGTCTTGCCCTCGCCGGTCTTCACGTAGGCGGAGTCCGGCTTGGGCTGCATCGCCGCGCCCATGCCGCGCGCCTCCATCTGCTTGCGCTGGGCCTCCGGCATCGCCGCCATCTGCTGGCGCAATTTGTCCTGCATGCCGGACATCATCGCGGCCATGCGCTGCTGTGTCGCCGGATCGAGCACCATGTACTGATGCCGGTCCTTCATCACGGTGTAAACCGTGCCGATGTCATCAATATAGATCATCTCGGTTGTGCCCATGTCCATCTTCATCCGATCGGCGGCCAGGTACATGTTCACCGAATTGGTCTTGCCAGTACCGGCGTTTATTGATTCGGATGAAATTTGGACATCGGCATGGGCGGCACACGTCATCATCAAGCCCAGGGCCACGGCCGACAATGGAATCATGGGACGCATTTGTTTGCTCCAAAGACGTGGATTGCTTGCCCCGGTCGCATGCCAACCGACATCCCCCAGACTCGGCACGGACGAACGAACGGTAGCAACTGGCTCGGGCGGAGGCAAGCACGGCGGGGCTTGCCGGCGAACGCGCCGCCCCCGATGATCCCGCCGGCCCGCCCGACCCGGCCGCAGGGCGGGCGCGACGACTCGACAGGAAGGGAAAAGGCGATGAGGCGACGCACATTGCTGGCCGCGACGGCCGCCGTACTGGCCGCCCCCGCCGTCCGCGCAGAGTCCGGAAAAGTGCTGCGCTTCATTCCGCAGAGCGACATCACCGCGCTCGACCCGGTGTGGACCACCGCGACGGTCTCCCGCAACCACGGGTTCCTGGTGTTCGACACGCTCTACGGCACCGACGAGAATTACGCCGCCTCGCCGCAGATGGTGGCCGGGCACGTAGTGGAGAACGATGGTCTTCGGTGGCGGCTGACGCTGCGCGACGGCTTGCGGTTCCACGATGGCGAGCCGGTACGGGCGCGCGACTGCGTGGCCAGCGTCCGCCGCTGGGCCGCCCGCGACTTCTTCGGCCTCGCGCTGATCCAGGCCACCGACG
>CAYWOW010000278.1:0-4066 GCA_964459005.1 uncultured Acetobacteraceae bacterium | reverse complement strand
CGGCACGCCGTCCAGTCCGCCGGCGCGGGCCGACTGGTCCTCGGCCAGCACCTCCTGGCGGCCCGCCTCGCCGGCCAGCATGGCGGCGACCGCCAGCGGGTCGAGCCCGGCGCCGCTGGCCAGATCTATCAGGGTGGCGTGGTCGCCGATATCGGCGCCTTCGGTGAAATAGCCGCGGAACAGCGCCTCCACCACCGCGCTCTGGACGCCGTGCTGGCCGGCCAGGCGGATCACCCGGTGGGCGTCGATCGTGTTGGGAGTGCGGCGCATCAGGTCGTGGCGGAATTTCAGCCCGACCGCGGCGCCGGCCTCGGCGACCCGCGCGTCCGCCTCTCGCGAGCGGGCCAGGGAGCCGAATTTCTCCGCGCGGTAGTCCTGGCGTTCGACGCCGCCCGCCGGCATGTCGGGGTTGAGCTGGAACGGCAGCCAGGCCACCGCGAAGCGCAGCCCCCGATCGGCCAGCACGGGCAGGGCGCGGTCCAACTGGCGCTTGCCGATCCAGCACCACGGGCAGATGGCGTCGGAAATCACGTCGATGCGGCCCTGCGTGGCGCCAGTGGCGTCCATCGGAAGCTCCTTTCGTGGGTGGGCGGCGTTGCCCGGCACGGGGGGAGGCAACATGTACACCCACACCGCCAGTGCCGGGAGAGACGAATGGACATGCCACAGTACCACACCGCCCTGATCGTCGGCGTCGGGCCGGGGTTGTCGGCTTCGTTCGCGCGATTGTGCGCCCAGGCCGGCATGAACGTGGCGCTCGCCGCGCGGCGCACCGACGGGCTGGCCGGGCTGTGCGCCGAGACGCGCGCCTCGGCCCACGCCTGCGACGCGCGCGATCCGGATGCCGTCGCCGCCCTGTTCGAGGCGGTGGAGGCGCGCCACGGCGCCCCCGACCTGGTGCTTTACAATGCTTCCGGCCGGGTGCGCGGCCCGGTGACGGAGCTGGACCCCGAGGCGGTGCGGCAAGCCCTGGAGGTGTCGGCGTTCGGCGCCTTCCTGGTGGCGCAGCAGGCCGCCAGGCGCATGCTGCCGAAGCGGCACGGCGCCATCGCGCTGACCGGCGCGACGGCGGGGGTGAAGGGTTTCGCCAACTCGTCCTCGTTCGCGCTCGGCAAGTTCGCGCTGCGCGGGCTGGCGCAGTCGCTGGCGCGCGAGTTGTCGCCCAACGGCATCCACGTGGCACATTTCGTCATCGACGGCGGGATTCGCGCGGCCGCGCGGCCCGACCCGGCGGAGGCACCGGACAGCACGCTCGATCCCGACGCGATTGCCCAGACGTACTGGCACGTGCTGCACCAGCACCGCAGCGCCTGGAGCTGGGAGGTCGAGGTGCGGCCCTGGGTGGAGCGGTTCTAGACCGGGCTATTTGTGAATGTGCGGCTGGTCCGGCGTGGCCGGGGAGGAGGGCATCAACGCACTCAGGTCGGTGCCGTTCACCATGGCGTGGCCGTCGGCATAGGTGACGTTCCAGGTGGTGGTGTCGCCCTTCTGTTCGCCGATGCCCTTCAGCATGATCAGGAACGGCGCCGCGCTGGCCAACTCGGGCACGGTGTTGGCGCTGTGGATCAGCGTGTCCAGGCCGGTGGCGTCGATGCGGGCGCTGCCCTTGATGTTGTCCATGGCCGCCACCGTCACCGAGCCGTTCGCCTTCAACGTCGCGGCGCCGAGGTCGATCGCCACGTCCTCCAACCCGACCTTCAGCGGCCCCTTGGCGAGCAGGCCGAGGGCCTGGGCTTGCAGCGAATCCTTGTCGGCGTCGTCGATGGCGCGGTCCAGCAGCGACATCAGGTCACCCGCCGGGACACCGGACAGGCGCGGCGTCAGCGCGACGCGGTGCGGCAGGTAGTCGTGCAGCGGTCCCGGTGGCACCAGCGGCGAATCGAATCCCTCCACGGCCAGGTTCAACGACGCGTCCAGCATGCCGCCGGGCGCGGCGGCATGGCTGCCGATGGTCAGGCTGGCGAGCGTGCCGCGTTGCCCGCCGACGTCGACGCCGATGCGCTCCATCTTGGTCTGCGCCTGAACCCCGCCGAGCAGGTCGCGCAGGGCGGCGACGAGCGCATGCAGCCGGGTACGGTCCGCGGGCGAAATGGACTTCGGCGCCGCGGCGGTGCCAGCCGCCTGCATGGCGCTGGGCACCAGGCCGCTGACGGTGCGCACGATATCGCCGAGCCGCTCGAAGGAAAGGCGCTCAATGCGCCCGCTGCTGCTGATGCTGCCGACGGTGGCGGTAACCGTCCGGTTCCTCGAGGCGGCGTCGATGAACACCGTCAAATTGTGCCCCTGGACCTGGTGCGACACGGTCACGCGCCGGTCACCGGCGGGGACCCAGCCGCCATTCCAAACGTAGCTGTCGTAATGGCTGCTGTGCGTGCCCGCCGCGGTCTCGCTGAGCGAGCTGTATCCGTGCACCCGGCCATCGAAGTGGGAACTGGTGGCGAGCGTGGGATCGAACCGGCCGTGGAATTGCTGGCCGGCCAGCGCCAGCATCCAACTGTAGGGCTTGCCGTCCGGCGCCTCCGACCGATCCGCGTGCAGGGGCGTCGGCAGTTCGATCGATGTGATGGTCCAGCTGCCATTTTCCACCGGCTTGGCGATCGCCGCGATCGGCTCGCCGGTGATGACCCAGCCCGTATTCCCCACCGGACCCGTCACCGGCAGCTCGAACCGGTAGGCGTCGCCCGCCGGGGTCACCCGCACCGCGTGGCTGCCCAGATCGACGGCGGGACCGGTCAGGTCGGTCACCCAGGCCCGGATCTGCGCCTGCAGCGCGGCAGCCCCGTCGGCCGTGGCATCGGCGCGGGCCGGCGTGGCGGCGATCAACGGGGCGAGCACGAAAAGGGGGACGGCAAGCCGGCTGGCGAGCGACATGTCGAAGGTGTCCCGTTCCGGTGGCGCCTCAGCCTACCGCCCGGCCCGGCCCGCCGGCATCAGAAAAAAGTGATGCGTCAGCCCCTGCGGTCCCGCGCCGCCTTGAAGCCGGCGACGAAACGGGCGAGCGTGTCGGACGTCGCGCCGCGCGGCAGCATCACCTCGATCAGTTGGAATTTTCCGCGGGCGGCGTGTGCGCCTTCCAGCGCCGCGGCCAGTTCGCGGCGGGTTTGCACGCGCACACCCACCCCGCCCAGGGGGCCGGCCAGTTCGGCGAAGCGCCAATCGTCCAGATCGTTGAAGCGGCTCTCGGGCTGGAACACCCGCAGCATTTCCCAGCTGGCGTTGTTGAACACCACGACGATCGGGTCCCAGCCATAGCGCCGGCAATTGCCGAGCTCGAAGCCGGTCATCTGAAAGGCGCCGTCACCGACCAGAATGAGCGGCCGCTCGCCGGTGGCGACCCCCATGCCGAGGCCGGCCGGCACGCCGAACCCCATGCCGGCGTAGTAGCCCGGCGCCACCAGCGGCGCGTTGCCGATCTCCATGGCGGTGAACAGGCAATCGCCCATGTCGGCGGCGATCGGCATGGGTCCGTGGCGGGCGAACAGATCGTTCACCGCGGCGGCGACATCCGAAGGCTGCAACGGCGCGTCGTCGGCGACCAGGGTGCTCAGCGGCCGTGGCGGCGGCGCCGGCCCGGCTGCCCCCGGCGCGGGCGCGCGGGCCAGCAGGGCGTCGAGCAGGTCGTCCATCGGAATGGCGGGGTAGCTGTGGTGGCCCACCCGGACCTCGCGGTTGATCGCCAGGATGGCGCGCCGCATGTCGATCTTGCGCTCCGACACGGCGAAGTTGGTGTCCGAGAGGATGACGCCGAGCAGCAGCAGCCCGTCCGATTCCTCCACCAGCGCGGTGATCGCGCGCTCGCCGGCGGCGCCAAGATAGGTGCCCCGCACCACGTCGGCATCGGCGGAAAGCAGGCCGCGGCCCATGAAGGTGGTGACCACCGGAATGGCGAGCGCACGGGCGAGCGCGGCGACCTTGCGCTCGACGCCATAACGGCGGGTTTCGACATCGACCATCAGCACGGGTCGCCGGGCCGCGCGCAGACGCGTGATGATTTCGTCGGCGCATTCGGCCAGGGCGTCCGGGTCGGCCGGCCGGCGCGCCAGCACCTCCACGGTGCCGATCTCGG
>CAYWOW010000277.1:0-4070 GCA_964459005.1 uncultured Acetobacteraceae bacterium | reverse complement strand
ACGGAGGCGCGGCTGCGGGCGGGGGCCCCCTGCGATCTCGGCCTGGTCGAGATCGTCGGCGCGGGAAGCGTGGTGATCGCGTCGAGCGAGGCGATCGGGCAGGCCGTCGATGCCGCCGCCCCCGACTCGCCGGCCAGCGAGATCGCGCCCGGCCGGTTCGGCCTGCTCGGCTCCGGCGGGACGGACCTGCTCGCGGTCGCCACCCTGCTGGAAGGGGTGCTGCGGAAGCAGGGCGTCGACGTCTCCGTTGCCGCCCGCCAACTGCCGCTGGCCGCCGCGGAACTGACCCCGTTGCAAACCGCGCGGGCAGCCAGGTCGCCAGCCTGCGCAAGGCGATCCGAGGCACCAATTTCAGCCTGGCGTTCCAATCCATCGCCTCGCTCGCTACCGGCGAGCCACACCATTTCGAGGCGTTGATCCGCCCGCAGCCGATCGCGGGCTGCGCGTTCTCGGGGGCGCAGGAGTTCGTCATGCTGGTCGAAGCGCTCGGGCTCGCCGACGAACTCGACCTGGCGGTCGCCCGGCTGGCCTGCCAGGCGGCCGGCAAGGCGGCAACCCCGGTGGCCTTCAACCTGTCCGGCCAGTCCGTGCAGAACGCCGGCTTCCGTGATCGCCTGATCAAGCTGCTTGCGGCCAGCCCGGCGCGCCAGGCCGACCTGGTCATCGTCGAAATGACGGAAACGACGGAGATCAAGGTGCTCGAGGAAGCCGACCTCACCGCGACAGCGCTGCGATCGCTCGGCATCGCGTTCTGCCTCGACGATTTCGGCGCCGGAGCCGCCGACATCCGGCTGCTGCGCGCGCTCAATCCCGATATCGTCAAGCTGGACGGGTCCTACATTCCGGGCATCGCTGAGGACGGACGGGAACGTGCCTTCGTCGCCGGAATAGTCGAGATCGTCCGCGCGGCCGGGGCCGAGATCGTCGCCGAAAGGGTCGAAATCGAAGCCGAGGCGGAAGTCCTGCGCCAACTCGGCGTGCAGTACGGCCAGGGCTGGCTGTTCGGCTACCCCGGCCCGCTGCCGGACGGCAAGGTCCGCGGCCCCGGCGAGATGGAAATCTGGAGCTAGGGGAAGAACAGCGCGGTCGCCTTCCCTTGCCGCCGGACACCACCATGTCCGGCGGGTCGCGGAAGGAAATCGCCATGACCCTGGACTCCCATATCGCCGAGGCGCTGGCGGGCGTGTCGACGGCAACGCTCACCACGGTGCTGCTGAAACAGGGGCTGCGTCGCGTCTGGATGCGCGGCACCGTGCCGCTGCGCCCGGACCAGCCGCGCCGGGTGGGCCGCGCCTTCACGCTGCGCTTCGTGCCGGCGCGCGAGGACCTCGCCACGCCGGCATCGTGGTCCTCGCCGAAGTCCACCCGTACCGCGATCGAGGCCATGCCGGCGGGCTGCATCGCCGTGGTGGACGCCATGGGCGTCGCCGACGCCGGCATCTTCGGCGACATCCTGTGCGCCCGCATGGTCTGGCGCGGTGTCGCGGGGCTGGTGACCGACGGGGTGGTGCGCGACCGTGCCGGCGTGCTCGCCACCGGGTTGGCGGTGTGGTGCCAGGGTGCCGCCGCGCCGCCCGCGGTGGCGGGGCTGACCTTCGTGGACTGGCAGCAGCCCATCGGTTGCGGCGGGGTCGCGGTGTTCCCCGACGACGTGGTGGTGGCGGACGGCGACGGCGCGGTGGTGATCCCGCAGGCGCTGGTCGCCGCCGTCCTCGCCGAGTCGGTGGCGCAGGAGCGGCTGGAGGGCTGGATCATGGGCGAGGTGGCACGCGGCGCGGCGCTGCCTGGGCTGTATCCGCCGAATGCGGAAGCGAAGGCCCGCTATGAGGTCTGGGCGAAGGGACGGAAATAGCCGCGTCCCCGTTCTTCTTTCGCTTGACGCGGGCGGGCGGATTGGCCCCCTTTTGTGGCGGGCATTCCACCCAGGAGGAGCATCACCATGGCGAAAGGTCAGAAACGCAGCGGGCGTGAACCGAAGAAGCCGAAAGCCTCGAAACTGGCCAAATCGATGGCCACGCCGCCCGGCTTCGGCACCTTGCGGCCGGAGCGGCCGTTGCCGCAGAAGGCTCCCCCGACCACCAAATAGCGATCCCGGCGCGGGGCCGGGGGCCGGCGGTCGCTGGACGTTCCGGCCCCGCGCTGCCACCTGTGCGGCGAGGAGTGTGCCCCGATGTCCATGGTCGTGACCCGGCCCCCCGCCGTCACCTTCCTGCCGCAGAAACAGGCGGCCAGGCCGGTCACCAACCGGCTGCGGGTGGTCAGCGACTTCGAGCCGAGCGGCGACCAGCCCACCGCCATCCGCGACCTGGTCGCCGGCATCGCAGCCGGCGAGCAGGATCAGGTGCTGCTGGGCGTCACCGGATCGGGCAAGACCTTCACCATGGCGAAGGTGATCGAGGCGGTGCAGAAGCCGGCCCTGATCCTGGCGCCGAACAAGACCCTCGCCGCCCAGCTCTACGGGGAGATGAAGGCGTTCTTTCCCGACAATGCGGTCGAGTATTTTGTCAGCTATTACGACTACTACCAGCCCGAAGCCTACGTTCCGCGCACCGACACGTATATCGAGAAGGACGCGCAGATCAACGATCAGATCGACCGCATGCGTCACGCTGCCACGCAGGCGCTGCTCGAACGCAACGACGTCATCATCGTCGCCTCGGTTTCCTGCATCTACGGCATCGGCTCGGTCGAGACCTATGCGAAGATGGTGGTGAAGCTGGAGACCGGGGGGCGGATCGACCGCGACAAACTCGCCAAGGGCCTGGTGGAGTTGCAGTACCGGCGCAACGACGCCGCTTTCGCGCGCGGCACTTTCCGGTTGCGCGGCGAGGTGGTGGACATCTGGCCCAGCCACTACGAGGACCGCGCCTGGCGGGTCACCTTGTTCGGCGACGATATCGAGACGATCTCGGAGTTCGACCCGCTGACCGGCGAGGTGGCGGCGCAGCTGGACAGCATCACGGTTTATGCCAACAGCCACTACGTGACCCCGCGGCCGACGCTGACCCAGGCGATCCGCGACATCAAGGTGGAGTTGCAGCAACGGCTGGCCGAATTCACCACCCAGGGAAAACTGCTGGAGGTCGAGCGGCTGGCCCAGCGCACGACTTTCGACATCGAAATGATGGAGACGACGGGGTCGTGCAAGGGGATCGAGAATTATTCCCGCTATCTGTCGGGCCGCAACGCGGGCGAGCCGCCGCCGACGCTGTTCGAGTACCTGCCCGAGAACGCGCTGCTGATCGTGGACGAAAGCCACGTGACGGTGCCGCAGATCGGCGGCATGGAGCGCGGCGACTTCGCGCGCAAGTCGATCCTCGCCGAGTTCGGTTTCCGCCTGCCCTCCTGCCTCGACAACCGGCCGCTGAATTTCGCCGAGTGGGAGCGGTTCCGCCCGCTCACCGTGTTCGTCTCGGCGACCCCGGGGCCGTGGGAGTTGGAGCGCACCGGCGGGACTTTCGCCGAACAGGTGATCCGCCCGACCGGGCTGATCGACCCGATGGTGGAGGTGCGCCCGGTCGAGCACCAGGTGGACGACCTGCTGGCCGAGTGTCGCAGCACCGCCGAGCACGGCGACCGCGTGCTGGTGACCGTGCTGACCAAGCGCATGGCCGAGGATTTGACGGATTACCTCAACGAGCACGGCGTCAAGGTGCGCTATCTGCATTCCGACATCGATACGCTGGAACGCATCGAGATCATCCGCGACCTGCGGCTCGGCGTTTTCGATGTGCTGGTCGGCATCAACCTGCTGCGCGAGGGCCTGGACATACCGGAATGCGCGCTGGTGGCGATTCTGGATGCCGACAAGGAGGGTTTCCTGCGCAGCCAGACCAGCCTGGTGCAGACCATCGGGCGGGCGTCGCGCAACGTGGACGGAAGGGTGATCCTGTACGCCGACGTGATGACCCGCAGCCTGCGCTTCGCCATCGAGGAGACGGAACGGCGCCGCAACAAGCAGCGTGCCTGGAACGAGGCGCACGGCATCACGCCGCTGTCGGTGAAGAAGAACATCGGCCGCGTGCTGGAGAGCGTGTTCGAGCAGGATTACGTCACCGTCGCGCCGGTCA
>CAYWOW010000276.1:0-4081 GCA_964459005.1 uncultured Acetobacteraceae bacterium | reverse complement strand
CCAGCAACGCCACCCCGGGCAGCACGCCGGCGACGCCGAACCCCTGCAACAGCAGGTCGGCGATCAACGCGCCCGGCCGGCCCGCCAGGTTGTGGACGACCCGGGTGGTAGTGGTGTTCAGCGAGGGATCGCGGGCATCGTAGCCGGCCAGCGCCACCAGCAGCGCCAATCCGGCGAGCGCGAGGAACACCGCGCCGAGTTCCGCCAGACGCCGGCGAATCAGCGAACGCACCACTTCGGACGCGAACCGCCCGGCCTGCCGGCGGTCCTGAACGGCAACAGCCATGCCCCAACCCCCGCTTCGGGACCGACTCTACCACGCCAGGGCAAGTAGACGCCAGAACCCCCTGAAAGCAGAAACCTATGTCGGAAAAAAACCCTCCCCCGCGCCGCGGGAGAGGGCTCGGCCGGGCCGGGAGATAACGGTCAGCCCAGTTGTTCGCCGTGGAGGACGACGTCGAGGCCCTCGCGCTCCTCTTCCTGGGTGACGCGCAGGCCGAAGACGACGGAGACGATGAGCAGGATGATGAGGCTGGCGATGGCGGTGTAGGTGAAGGTGGCAGCCACCGCGATGGCCTGGATTTTCAACTGCGCCAGCCCGCCGATGGTGACGCCGAGCGGATGGTCCTTGTCGGCGGTGAGCGGCCCGTAGGCGAGCAGGCCGGTCAGCAGCGCGCCGATCATGCCGCCGATGCCGTGCACGCCGAAGGCGTCGAGGCTGTCGTCGTAGCCGAGCAGGTGCTTGAGCCAGGTTGCCGACCAGAAGCACACCACGCCGGCGGCGATGCCGATGATGAGCGCGCCGCCGGGCAGCACGAAGCCCGAGGCCGGGGTGATCGCGACCAGGCCAGCGACGGCGCCGGAGATGGCGCCGAGCACGGAGGGTTTGCCCTTGGCGATCCACTCGGCGAAGGTCCAGGCCAGCGCGGCGGCGGCGGTGGCGATCTGGGTCACCGCCATGGCCATGCCGGCGCGCCCGCCGGCGGCGGTTGCCGAGCCGGCGTTGAAGCCGAACCAGCCGACCCACAGCAGCGAGGCGCCGATCACCGCGAAGGCGAGGTTGTAGGGCGACATGTTGTCGGTGCCGTAGCCCGTCCGCTTGCCGAGCACGAGGGCGCAGACCAGCCCGGCGACGCCGGCGTTGATGTGGACCACGGTGCCGCCGGCGAAGTCGGCGGCGCCGAGTTGGTTGAGCCAGCCGGTGGGCGCCCACACCCAGTGGGCGATCGGCGCATAGACGAACAGCGACCACAGCACCATGAAGGCGCACATGGCGGAGAACTTCATGCGGTCGGCGAAGGCGCCGGCGATCAGGGCGGGGGTGATGATGGCGAAGGTCATCTGGAACATCATGTACACGGTCTCGGGGATCGTGTTGGTGACCGCGCCGTCGGTGCCCGCGCCGAGGATGAAGGGCTGGTCCCACTTATCGGCGATGCCGTTGAGCATGAAGCGGGAGAAGTCGCCGAAGTAGGCGTTGCCGTTGGTGAAGGCGATGGAATAGCCGGCGACCATCCAGACCACGGTGACGAGGCAGGTGATGATGAAGGACTGCATCATGGTGGCGAGGACGTTTTTCTTGCGCACCATGCCGGCGTAGAACAGGGCGACGCCGGGGATGGTCATCATCAGCACCAGCGCGGTGCTGGTGAGCATCCAGGCGGTATCGCCGGAGTCGAGTTTGGCGGCGTCGTCGGCGAAGGCCGGGACCGCGCACAACAGGAAGGGAAGCGCCAGGCTGACGCGCCGCAGCAGCGTTTTCATCGTGTCAGGAACCTTTTGTTGCGGTGTGCTCAGAGCGCGTCGGCATCGGTTTCGCCGGTGCGGATGCGCACCACGCGGCCGACGTCGAGGACGAAGATCTTGCCGTCGCCGATCTTGCCGGTGCGGGCCGCGCCGACGATGGCCTCGACGACCTGCTCGGCGAGACTGTCCGGCACCACCACCTCGATCTTCAGCTTGGGCAGGAAGTTCACGTGGTACTCGGCGCCACGGTAGATCTCGGTCTGTCCCTTTTGCCGGCCGAAGCCTTTCACTTCGGATACGGTCAGCCCCTGCACGCCCAGCGGCGTCAGCGCCTCGCGCACGTCGTCGAGCTTGAAGGGTTTTATGATCGCCATGATCAGCTTCATGTCGCGGCCTGCTCCGGTTGACTGATGGTTCCCAATCAAGAACCGTGCCGCGCGATTCCGCCGCCGCGGGACCGGGTCCGGCAACGGATCTGCACAATTTCTGGGCAAAGTCTTGCATTTACGCGCAGGAACGCCTCCTTTGCCGGTGTGCGCCGAAGGGGCGGACGGGTGGTGAGGGCGATGAGCGGGAGCCGCGACGTCGAGGTCTGCATTGTCGGCGCCGGTCCGGTGGGGGGAACGCTGGCCTGCCGCCTGGGCGGGGCCGGGGTTCGCACCGTCCTTATCGACCGCGCCGCCCTGGCGCCGATGGAGCACGCGGATTTCGACGGCCGGGCCTACGCCATCGCCGCCGGCCCGCGCCGCGTGCTGGACCAGGCGGGGCTGTGGGACGGGCTGCCCGACCGGCCCGGTCCGATCCTCGACATCCGGGTGACCGACGGGCGCGTCGGCCGGCCGGCCGGAAAGCTTTTTCTGCACTTCGACAGCCGCGACATCGCCACCGCCACCGATCCGGCCGCGCCCGGCGGCGCCTTCGGCTGGATGGTGGAGGCGCGCGGCCTGCGGGTGGCGATCAACGCCCGACTGCACGCCCTGGCGGATGTATCGGTATTCGCCCCCGCCGCGGCGCGGGTGGAACGGCGGGCGGACGGCGCGCTGGTGCACGTGGCGGGCGGTCCGACGCTGGCCTGCCGGCTGGTGGTGGCGGCCGAGGGCCGCGCCTCGCCGCTGCGCCGCGAGGCCGGCATCCCGGTGACGCGCCTGCCGTACGGGCAAAGCGGCATCGTCTTCGCCATCGCCCATGAGCGACCGCATCACGGCGTGGCGTTGGAGCATTTCCTGCCGGGCGGCCCCTTTGCCCTGCTGCCGATGGCGGCGTGCGCGGCGGCGGAGCACGTCTCGGCCATCGTCTGGACCGAGCGCGACGTGATCGCCGCGCGCATGATGGCGCTCGACGAGGCGTCATTCACCCGCGCGGCGGCGCGGCGGCTGGGCAACCACCTGGGCGCCATCCGCCTGCTCGGGCGGCGCTGGAGCTATCCGCTCTCGGCGATGATCGCGCACCGTTACATCGACACGCGCCTCGCCCTGGTTGGCGACGCCGCGCACGGGGTACACCCGATTGCTGGCCAGGGACTCAATCTCGGTTTTCGCGACATCTCCGCGCTCGGCGATCTTGTCATCGCGGCGCTGGGGCGCGGGGAGGACCCGGGGGCGGAGGGACTGCTGCGGCGCTACCAGGCGGAGCGGCGGCCGGACAACATGATGATGCTGGCGGCGACCGATGCTTTGGACCGGCTGTTCAGCAACGATTTTCCGCCGTTGCGGCTGGCGCGCGATATCGGCATTGCCGCGGTGCACCGGATTCCACCGCTGAAGCGGCTGTTCATGCGGCAGGCCATGGGCGCGCTGATGGCGTAATAAAATGCACCGCACAATGACTTGGGGCGGCCGGCGTTATTCAATCATTTGTGATTAGCTTCGCCATTGATCGTTGATTGACCATATCGAGGCCGCACAATAGCGTTAATTCGGCACAAATGGCCCGTGGGGCCTAAAAAGGGGGACTTCCAATGCGGAATCGTCATGTTTTGGTATGTCTCGGAAGTATGGCAGCCGCGGCGTTTGTCTTGATCCCGCCATCAACCGTTCTTGCTGCGGGGGGAAGCGGGGCATGGATAACGACCATTCAAGTGTCCTCGGGGGAGACGAAGACCGTTCCATCCAATGCAATCGATTTCAACACTCGTGTAGCGTATACATGCAGTGGGGGAGGTTATGCCCGGGTATGGGTTGCGGGTGATAAAAGCAAAGGAAAATTTACGTGCGGTCAAGACCCTAAGGTGGGCGAGATTAATTGTCCCAACAGTGGCGAGACAATGACGATACAAAGGGGGGTGTTTTGTTCGCGACCGTAGGAAGCCCGCGGCCCGTATCCTGATACAGGCTTT
>CAYWOW010000275.1:0-4087 GCA_964459005.1 uncultured Acetobacteraceae bacterium | reverse complement strand
CTGCATTGACACCGGGGTTGCTGCCCGCTCAGTTGAACCCATGCGACGTGCCGGAGCAATTGCGAGTCTGGTTCTGGCCGGCCTGCTGCTGGCCGGCGCGGCGCGTGCGGCCGACCGCTATTTCGAGACCAGCGACGGCGTGCGCCTGCACTATGTCGAGGCAGGGCGCGGGCGGACCATCGTCATGGTGCCGGGCTGGACCATGCCGGCCTGGATTTTCGACCAGCAGATCCGCGCGTTCTCGCGGAACTGGCGGGTGGTAGCCTTCGACCCGCGCGCGCAGGGCGACAGCGAGGTCGCGCCGGGCGGCTACGACCCCCAGCGGCGCGGCCAGGACATCGCCGAGCTGCTCGACCGGCTCGGCCCCGACCCGGTGCTGCTGATGGGCTGGTCGCTCGGCGTGCTGGACAGCCTGGCCTATGTCGCCGCGCACGGCGATGCCCGCCTCGCCGGCCTGGTGCTGGTCGACAACTCGGTCGGCGAGGAGCCGGCGCCGACCGCGCCGGCGCATCCGGCCCGGCCCGGCCCGAAGCTGACGCACGCCGAGAAGATGCGCCGCTTCGTCGCCGGCATGTTCGTCCATCCGCAGCCGCGCGCCTGGCTCGACCGGCTGACCGAGGCCTGCCTGCGCACGCCGCCGGCCGCCGCCTCGGCGCTGCTCGCCTATCCCGAGCCGCGAAGTTTTTGGAAGGACGCGGTCTACGCCACCGGGCGGCCGGTGCTCTACGTGGTGCGGCCAAAATGGGCGGGGCAGGCGGCCAACCTCGCCGCCCACCGTCCGAACACCGAGACGGTGGTCATGCAGGGGGTCGGCCACGCGCTGTTCGTCGACGACCCGCAGCGCTTCGACGGCATGGTGGAGGCGTTCATCCATCGCCGCGTCTGGCCGTGAGACGGCGGGCCGCATTCGCCGCGCTGGCGCCGCTGTTCCTGGTGTCGCTGGCCACCGTCGGGTTCGAGATCGCGCTGACCCGGTATTTCGCCGTCGCGAAATGGTCGGAATACGGCTACTGGGTGATTTCCATCGTGCTGGCCGGGTTCGCGCTCAGCGGCGTGGTGATGGCGCTCGCGCGCGACTTCTTTGCCCGCCATGGCCGCGCGTTGCTGTCAGCACTGCCGGTGGCGCTCATTCTCGCGGCCGCCGGCGGCTACCACCTGGTCACCATCAACCCGTTCAATCCGTTGCAGTTGCAGAATCCGGCGACCTTTGCCGTGCAACTGGTCAACATCGCCGGCTACTACGCCGTCCTGCTGCCGTTCTTTTTCCTCTCCGGGCTCTACATCAGCCTGAACTTCGTCCTCAACGACGAGGATATCGGCCGCGTCTACGGCTTTGACCTTACCGGCGCGGGCACCGGGGCGCTCGCGGTGCTCGGGCTGATGAGCCTGGTGCACCCGTTCGCGCTGGTGCCCTGCCTGCTGGCGCCGCTGGCGTTTGCCGCGGTTTTCGCGCCGCTGCGCCGGCCCGCCGCGATCGCGCTGGCGCTGCTGGCGCTGGCCGGCGGCGAGGCGCTGCTGCTGCTGGACGACCGGGCGGAGATCAACGACTTCAAGGCGATCTACGCGCCGCTGCACGTGCCGGACAGCCGGGTGGCGGCGCAACGCGACTCGCCGCGCGGCTTCTACGCCCTGCTCGACGACTTCACCGAGCGGGTGGACACCGACATTTCCAACAATGCCGGCATGCTCGGGCTGGCCGATCCGCCCCAGAGCTTTGGACTTTATCGCGACGGCAACCGGCTGGCCGCCCTGCCCAAGGGGCAGGCGCAAGCCGGCTATGCCGGGGCGACCCTGGCGGCGCTGCCCTACGTGCTGCGCCCGCATGGCCGGGTGCTGCTGGCCGGCGCGTCCGGGGGTTTCAGGATCGCCGAGGCGCGCGCGCTCGGCGCCGCCGAGGTGCTGGTGCTGGAACCCGAACCGGTGCTGCTCGGCGCGCTGCGCGACGGGTTCGGGCCGTCGCCGCCGTACGCGCTGCCGCCCGGCCTGCGGCTGTCCCGGGCCGGCCCGATCGCCGCCACGCGGCGCGGCGGCGCGTGGGACATCATCGACCTGTCGTCGGATTTTCTCGACGAGGCCGAGGCCAACACCAGCGCCTTCGCCGCCGAGGCGATCGCCGGCTACCTGGGCGCCCTGGCGCCCGGCGGCATCGTCTCCATCCCGGTTTCCATCCGCGAATTTCCGGCCTACGCGGTGCGCATGCTGGCGACCGTGCGAACGGCGTTGCGGATGACCGGGGTGGCCGATCCGCCGGCGCATGTGCTGGTGATCCGCTCCGCCTGGAACGTGCGCATCCTGGTCTCGAACGCCCCCTTTGGTGCCGACCGGATCGCGGCGGCAAAACATTTTGGCGACGAATTGTCCTTCGACATGAGCTTTTTCCCGGGCATCGACGTCACCGCCGCCAGGGCGGCCATCTACAACGACCTGCCGGCGGTTTCCTTCGAGGCGGGCGAGGTCACCTCGGACGAGGGCCTGCACGACGCCATCGCCGACGAGGCGTTGGGTGTGCTGGAGGGGCAGCCGACCGCGTCCGGGGCGGCCTTCGACCTCTCGCCCATCACCTATGACCGGCCGGCCTTCTATTCGGTGCTGCGGCTGTCCCGGCTCGGCACCATCCTCAACCGCATCGAGCTGCTGCCGCAGGCCGAGCTGGGGCCGCTGGTGAACCTGGCGGTGCTGGCCCAGGCCGTGGTGGTGGCGCTGCTGCTGCTCGCCGTGCCGCTGCTGGGGGGGCGGCGGTTTCGCGCCGGCGGTCCCGGAGCGCCGCGGTCCGCAGCCTATTTCGCCGCGCTCGGGGTGGGATTTCTCGCCATCGAGATTTTCCTGATCGAGCGGGCCAGTTTCTACCTCAATGACCGCACCACCGGGTTTGCCCTCGTGCTGAGCGGCATGCTGGTGTTTTCCGGACTGGGCGCGATGCTGGCCGGCCGGTTCGAGGGACGGGAGAGGCGCGGCGCCGTGCTGGCCGGGCTGGCGGTGGTGGCCTGGTGCGCGCTGCTGCTGGCCGGGTTGCAGCCATTCCTCCTGGCGACGCTCGATTTTCCGTTCCTGGCGCGGGCCGGGATCGTGCTGCTGTTGCTGGCGCCGGTGTCGGTCGCGCTCGGCCTGCCGTTCCCGCTGGGTCTGTCGCGCATGGGTTCCTCCGGGTTCCTGCCCTGGGCCTGGGGGCTGAACGGGGCGTTCAGCGTGGTGGCGACGCCGCTGGCCACCCTGATCGCCACCAAACTTGGCTATGACGGGGTTCTGTTGGTGGCGCTGGTGCTGTATGGGTGCGCCGTCGTTTCATTTCCCTCGATGCGGAAGGCCTTGCCGTGGCCGGATACCAGATCAGCCTGAACCGCCGTGGCTTCGTCGGGGTCGCCGCCTGCGCCCTGCTGGCGAGGCCCGCCGCCGCCGAGTCCGTCCCCTGGACGCGGCAGGCCTACATGACGGCGATGGCCGCGTCCGGCCGGCCCGTGGACCTGACCGAGACGCAGTTCCAGGCCATCCAGTCCCGCAAGCCGGCGGCGATGAAGCTGATCGCGAGTTACCTCAAGGAGCACCTGGGCAGCGCCGATCCGGCGGTGATGGCGGCGTTCGATGCGGTGCCGCGCGAATATTTCCACTATCTCTACGACGAACACCGGGCGACGCCTGGCGACGCCTATGAGGCCGTGCCCAAGCCGTGGGCGCTCGGCTACGGCTCGGCGCTGTCGGACTATCTGGGGCAGGCCTACATGACCCAGATTGCCAAACCCAGGCCCACCGACATCACCCTGGAGATCGGCACCGGCAGCGGGTTCCAGAGCGCGCTGCTGAGCCGGATGGTGGCGCAGGCCTATTCGATCGAGATCATCCAGCCGCTGGGCCGCGCGGTGAGCAGGATTTTCGCCCCGCTGGGCTACGACAACGTGCACACCAAGGTCGGCGACGGGTATTACGGCTGGCCGGAGGTGGAGGGCGGCTTCGACATCATCATCGTCACCTGTGCCGCCCAGTATGCGCCACCCGAGTTGTTCAAGCAGATGAAGCCGGGGGGCCGGATGATCATTCCCATCGGCCAGCCCTTCAAGAAGGGGCAGATCCTCTACGTCTATACGAAGGACGC
>CAYWOW010000274.1:0-4093 GCA_964459005.1 uncultured Acetobacteraceae bacterium | reverse complement strand
CGGCTGATCGTCTCCACGGTCAGGCCGAGATAATCGGCGATGTCGGTCCGCGCCATCGGTAGCAGGATGTGGCCCTCGGGCAGGGCCGGGACGCAGGATTCGCGCGCCAGCAGGAACGAGGCGACCCGTTCGCGCGCGGTCTTGCGGCCGAGCAGCAGCATCTGTTCCTGTGCCGCCACCAACTCGTTGGAGGCGACGTCCAGCAGGCGGCGCTCCATGGCGGGGAAGTCGTCGATCAGCTGGCGCAGGCGGGGGCGCGAAAAGCGGCAGATCTGGGTGTCGTCGACGGCCTCGGCGCTGAAGGCGTAGCTGGACGAAACCGCGAGGCCGAGGAACGTGCCCATGGTGGCGAAGCCGGTGATCTGCCGCCGGCCATCGGGCAGCAGTTTGAACAGCTTGACGGTGCCGGCGGTGACGTTGAAGAAGTGCTCGGCCGGGTCGCCCTCGGTGATGAAGGTGCGGCCGGCCGACACCGCCATGGGCACCGCGAGGGCGGCCAGGCGCTCGAGGTCCTTTGCCTCGATGGCGGCACAAACGCTGGAATAGCGCGCTCCGCAGGAGACGCACGGCTCCGCCCCGCGCTGGACGGACTGCTGTCGGGCGCGCAGCGTCGTGATCTCCGGCCCCCGGGCGTATTTTTGGTCGGCGTTTGACACCCTGGCACCATAGCATCGCCGCGCCACAAAATCACGGTATGCCGAAATTTTCTTGATCCGTTCTGTTGATGACTTCGCAGCGGCAACCAATGCGGGGATCGGAGGCTGGCGGAAAGCTGTCAGACACTTCTCGTGCCGGGACGGGAAGGTGGTTGACGTTTGTCAAGCCATCCGCAAACTTCCCGGCTTCCGATCGGGTTGCCGCGGACCGGGAGGCAAGTGTGTCAGACACATCCAACGAGGCCGCTGTCAGCCGCGTCATGCGGGTCATTCGTGAGCGGGATATCGAACCGGGGCAGCGGCTGCCGACCGAGGCGGAGTTCTGCGCCATCCTCGGCATCAGCCGCCCCGCCGTCCGGGAGGCCCTGAGCGCGCTTGAAATGCTGGGCGCCGTCGTGGTGCGCAAGGGCAGCGGGCGGGTGCTGATGCCGCTCAACTTCGGTGCGCTGCTGGGCAATCTCGGCGGCCTGTTTGCCCTGAGGGAAATCCGCGTCCTCGATCTGCTCGCGGTGCGCCAGGTGCTCGAAGTCAATATCCTGCCGGCGGCGATGCTGAAGTTCACGCCGGCGACGCTGGCGGAACTGGGCCAGGTGGTCGACGCGATGGAAACGCTCGCCCGCAATGGCCAGCATTTCGCCGCCTACGACCGGCGCTTCCATGGCCTGCTCTACATGGATTTCGGCAACGAGACCCTGACCGGCCTGCTCGACCTGTTCTGGCAGCTTTTCTGCGCCATCGACCCGAACGTGCTGGCTCACAAGGAGCGGCTCGAAGAGACCGCGGACCATCATCGGCGCATCCTGACGGCGCTGCAGGCCGGCGACATCCGCAAGGCGCAGTACCACCTGGAAACCCATTTCTACGACATCGCTTTCGCGCTGTCGCACGACCGCCGGGAGCCGCACGCGTGGGGCGGGAGCGGCTGAAGGGCTACTCGGCGGCGACCGCCAGCACCGCCCCTGCGGCTTGCGCCCAGACCGCGGTGTCGTGGAACACCGCCCCGCCCGCCGGCAGCGCCGGGTCGTCGCTGGTCAGGGCGTTGCTGCCGATGCCGCCCTCGAAATATTCGCTGGGCCAGATGCCTTCCACCACCAGCACGCCGGGTTGCAGGCCGTCGAACAGGCGCGCGTGTACCACCACCACGCCGCGCGCATTGCCCAGCCGCACCCGGTCCCCGTCCGCAACACCCAACCGCTGCGCATCGTCGGGATGGATCAGCACGGTCGGCCGCCCCTCGCGCTTCCGCCCGGAGGCCAGTTCGGTGAAGCTGCTGTTGAGGAACTGCCGCGCCGGCGCGGTCACCAGCCGGAACGGCGCCTCGGGCCGCGCCGGATCGATAGCCGCCATGTGGTCGGGAAGCGCCGGCATGGCGTGGTGGTTCGGCCCGATCGCCGCCCAATCCGGGGCGAAGCGGAATTTTCCGCCGTGCCCGAAGCCGTTGAGGAAATGGCTGTCGGCGAAGCCGGGCTGGACGTCGAGCCAGCGCTGGCGCAGCACGGTCTCGGCGGCGGGCCAGCCCGATGCGCGCAGGGTGGCGTCGATCACCTGCATCGCGGTCATCTCGAACCCCGGATGCCGCGCCCCCAGGCGCGCGGCCAGGGCCTGAAAAACCTCGTGGTTGGACCGGCACTCGCCGGGCGGCTCGATCAGTTTCGGCCCGATCTGGATATGGCTGTGCCCGCCGGCCTGGTAGAGGTCGTCATGCTCCACGAACATCGTCGCGGGCAGCACGACGTCGGCCCAGCGCGCCGTTTCGGTGAGGAACTGCTCGTGCACGCAGGTGAACAGGTCGGGCCGCGCGAAGCCGCGCCGGACCTTGTTCGAGTCGGGCGCCACCAGCAGCGGGTTGCAGTTCTGGATCAGCATCGCTTGCACGGGCGGACCGTCGCGCAGCGCGCGGCGCTCGCCGGTGAGCACGGCGCCGATCCGGCTCATGTCCATCTCGCGGATGGCGGTATCGCGGACGTCGAGTCCCTCGATCAGGGTCTTGTCCCAGTGATAGATTGAGCGGTTGTTCCAGAAGGCCCCGCCGCTCTCGTGCCGCCATTTCCCGGTGAGCGTCGGCAGGCAGGTGACGGCGTGCAGGTTGGCGGCGCCGTTGCGCAGCCGCGAGAAGCCGTAGCCGATCCGGATATAGGCCCGCTCGGTGCGGCAATAGAGGGCGGCGAATGCCTCGATCTCGGCGACCGGCAGGCCGGTGATGGCCGCGGCCCACGCCGGTGCCCGCGCCGCGAGATGTTTCTCCAGGTCAGGAGGAAAATCCGAGAACCGGGTCATGTAGTCGCGGTCGGCGTAGCCGTCCCGGAGAGCCACGTGCATGACCGCGCAGGCCAGCGCGCCGTCGGTGCCGGGACGAACGGCCAGGTGCATGTCGGCGACCTGCGCGGTGCCGGTGCGATAGGGGTCCACCACCACCAGCTTCGCGCCCCGCGTCTTGCGGGCGCGGGTGATGTGGGTCATCACGTTGACCTGCGTGTTCACCGGGTTGCCGCCCCACATCACGATCAGGTCGGCGCACGCCATTTCGCGCGGATCGGGGCCGGTGATGCGCCCCACGCCGGCCAGCCAGCCCGCCTCGCACACCGCCGTGCAGATTGTGGTTTGCTGGCGGGAATAGCGCATGACATGGCGCAGCCGGTTGATGCCGTCGCGCTGCACCAGGCCCATGGTGCCGGCATAGTAGTATGGCCAGACCGCCTCGCTGCCGTGCCGCGCGGCCGCGGTGGTGAACGCCTCCACCACCCGGTCCAGGGCCTCGTCCCAGGCGATCGGGCGGAACTGGCCGCTGCCCTTTTCGCCGGTGCGCAGCAGCGGGCGGGTGAGCCGGTCCGGGTGGTGCGCCCGCTCGGCGTAGCGCGCGACCTTGGCGCAGATCACCCCGGCGGTGTAGCCGTTCGCCTCGGCGCCGCGCACCGCCCCGATGCGACCGTCCGCCACCTCGACCTCCAGCGCGCAGGTCGAGGGGCAATCGTGCGGGCAGACGGAGGCGCGGATGTCCATGGGCTGTCCCCTGGGATTCGCCGCGAATGCTGGACCAGCCGGTGCCCGGCTGGCAACTGATTGATCGCTGGGCCCGGCCGTGTTTGGCTGCGCCCGCGGAGGATCCCGATGCACAGCGCCACCGACGACCTGCTCAGCGACATCTCCGGCCTGTTCGCCGGCGAGACCGACGCGATCGCCAATGCCGCCAATGCCGCCGCCGCCATCTTTCAGCACGTGCCGAGGATCAACTGGGCCGGGTTCTATTTCCTGCGGCAGGGCGAACTGGTGCTCGGGCCGTTCCAGGGCAAGCCGGCCTGCGTGCGCATCCCGCTGGGCCGCGGGGTCTGCGGTACCGCCGCGGCGCGGCGGGAAACCGTGGTGGTGGCGGACGTGCACGCATTTCCCGGCCACATCGCCTGCGACGGCGCCAGCAATTCCGAGATCGTGGTGCCGCT
>CAYWOW010000273.1:0-4126 GCA_964459005.1 uncultured Acetobacteraceae bacterium | reverse complement strand
GTTATCCCGACACGCCGGCGATCCCGGTTCGCGGCGACATGGCGGTGGCCGGTCCGATGGCCCGTAGCGCCGCCGATCTCGACCTGGAACTCGGCGTCCTGGCAGGGCCGGACGAGCTGTGGGACGGCATCGGCTACAAGCTCGCGCTGCCGCCGCCGCGCCACGACCGTTTGGCGGATTTTCGCGTGCTCGTCCTCACCACGCACCCACTGTGCCCAACGGCGGCGAGCGTCACCACGGCGCTCGAGGGACTGACCGCGGGGCTGGCCAGGTCGGGCTGCACGATCGCCCGAAGGAATCCGAAGATGCCCGACCTGGCCCGCACGACGCGCGACTACGCGGAGTTGTTGATGGCGATCTTCAGCGCCGATCTGTCGCCCGGGGAAAGCGTGCGGTATGCGGCGCAAGCCAGCGCGCTCGCGCCGGAGAACCTGAGCCTTTCGGCCGCCGAACTGCATGGCCTGACGATGAGCCATCCGGCGTGGATCAACACCAGCCGGATCCGCGAAGGACTGCGCGCGCGCTGGCAGGCCCTGTTCCGGGACGTCGATGTCATCCTGTGTCCGCCGATGCCCACGGCGGCTTTCCCGCAGGATCACTCTCGCATGACGACACGGCAACTCGACGTGGACGGCACGAAGATTCCCTACATCAACCAAGTCGCATGGTGCGCCATCGCCACCCTGACCGGCCTGCCGGCGACGGTCGCCCCGATCGGTAAAACCGAGGGCGGGCTGCCCGTCGGCGTTCAGATCATCGGCGGCTACCTGGAAGACCGCACGACCATCGGCTTTGCCGGACTCATCGAGCGCGAATTCGCCGGCTTCTCCCGGCCGCCCGGCTTCTGACCGGCCCGCTCAAATCAACCCCAGCCCCTCCGCCGCGTTGCGCAGCGCCGCCGCGGCAAAGACCAGGAACACCAGCCCGGACAGACGGAGAACAAAAACCTCGTGGCGCCGGTAGGCCCGGCGCACCCCCGCCGCCCCGGCCAGCGCCACCAGCAGCCCGTCGGCCGCCAGGAACCCCACGCACGCCGCCGCCAGCAGCGGCGGCAGCGCCGACCAGGCAAGCGAGGCCGCCTGGGTACCCAGCAGCGCGGTGAAGGTGGCCAGCGCCACCGGATAGGACTTCGGATTGGTCAGCCCGAACGCCAACCCCCGCAACAACGGCCGCCGCACCGCCGCCGCGCCGCCGCCGTTCGCCGGCCGTGCCCGCAGCGTCCGCACCCCGAGCCAGCCCAGGTAGGCGCCGCAGACCAACCCGAGCAGGGCGAACACCGTGCCGCCCACCGCGCGCGCGCCGATGATCGCCAGCAGCGCCAGCGTGGACCACAGCACGTCGCCGGCGAAATGGCCGAGGATGAACCCCGCCCCGGCCCGCCGCCCCTGCGCCGCCCCGATACCCAGCAGCGCCAGGAACCCGGGCCCGGGCGTCAAGGTGTAGGCCGCCCCCGCCGTCGCCGAGGCCAGCAGCAGCCCCCAACTCATCCCCGGTCAGGCGGCGGCATGCGCCTCCAGATCGGCCAGCGCCGCCGCGATGCGGGCGCCGATGGCGGCATCGACCGGGCGCAGCGGCGGACGCATCGCCCGCCAGGCGCCATCGCCGGTGCGCGCCGCCAGCACCGATTTCACCACCGCGGCAAAGGACATGCCCGCCAGCAGGTTGGCCGCCTTGCGCATGGTCACCTCGGCGGCCGCGCTATTGAACATCGACCGCACCATCCCCGGCACCACATTCGACATGCCGTTGATCGAGCCGGTGCCGCCAATCTGCATGGAGCGCCAGATCTCCACCTCGAGGCCTACCACGCAACCGCACTCCGGCGCCGCCGCACGGAACTTCTTGAAGTCCGCGAGGTCGCCGACGACGGTGCTGTCCTTCACCCCGGCCATGATCTTGCCATAGCGCTGGCGCAGCCGCCCCAGCACCCCTGGCGGGATCGACACGCCGGAAACCTGCGGGATGTGGTAGAGCGTCGCCCGCAGCCCGTCGGACCCGACGCCGTCGAAGATGGCGGCGAAGGCGTCCTCGAGCCCCTGTTCGGTGGCGTCGCGGAAGAAGTACGGCGGCAGGATCAGCGCATGGTGCAGCCCCAGCGCCAGCGCCCCGCGGGTCAGCGACACCGTTTCCGGGAACGCCGGGCAGCCCGTGCCCAGCGAGATCTGCGCCGCTGGAATGCCGGATTGCAGCACCGCCTCCGTGGCGGCCAGCTTCTCGGATGCCGAGAAGGACGTGCCCTCACCGGTCGAGCCGAACAGTGCCAGTCCGTCGCAGTCGTTGGCGAGCAGCCACTTGCAGTGCTTGGCCAGGGCGACGTGATCGACGGCGCCGGACGGGTCGAGCGGGGTGGCAACGGCGACCCACAGGCCGCTAATGACGTCTTGCATGATTTTCCTCCATGCGATGGCCGCAACTTCGCACTCCGCGCGGCACAGGTGAAGGGTGTTCCGCGCCCCGCCGCGCGCTAAGATGGCATGACAGGAGAGAAATCATGCTCATCGGAATCGATTCGCTGCTCACGCCCGACCTGCTGCACGCGCTGGCCTCGATGGGCCACGGCGACACCATCGCCCTGGTGGATGCCAACTACCCCGCCACCCGCAGCCGCCGCCTGGTGCGCCTGCCCGGGGTCAGCATCGCCAGGGCGCTCAGCGCGGTGCTGTCGTTGGTGCCGCTCGACACCGCCGTTGCGGCGCCGGCGCAGGTCATGCTGCCCGCGGATGGCACGATCCCCGAACCGGTGGCCGAAATGAACGCCGTGCTGGCCAAGCGCGGCGCCGCCGCCGCGGCCGGGCTGGGGCGGCACGAATTCTACGCCGCGGCCGAGCAGGCCTACGCCGTGGTCGCCACCGGCGAGCGCCGCCGCTTCGGCAACATCCTGCTCACCAAGGGCGTCGTCTCGCCGGAAGCCGCGCCCTGAGTCTTCGCCCGGCGGTTCAGGCCCCTGTCCGGTGACCGGCCGGACGGGGCCGCCGCACGGGCCTGACGGTGGGAGCGGCCTCGTCCTCGCTCAGTTCGGCCAGCAGTTCGCGCGCCCGCTGCCGCGCCGCGGCGAGCGCGGTCTGCCCGGCGGGCGTCGCGCGGTAGAGGCGCCGCCGCACCCGCCCCACCCGGACCTGCTCGGAAACCAGCAGCCCGCGCTCCTCCATGCCGTGCAGCACCGGATAAAGCGTCCCCGCGCTCAGCCGGTAGCCGCGCCGCACCAACTCCTGGATCATGGCGAGGCCATAGATCGGCTCGCGTGCCGCGTGACGCAGCACATGCAGGCGAATCAGCCCACCGAACAGAAAGGTTTCGTCCATAGGCGCCTGCGACTGCGCGCATCGCGTCATCAGACCCACGCCCGATCCGACCGATGCCGCGCGTATTATTGCGGCACCAAAAAGACGACCGCGCATTGACCCAAATCAATGCGTATCGCTACCAAATTTCGATGTCCCCGGTTCGGGCTGCCGATCGATTCGGCATCGCGTTCCCCCCGACCCCGCGCTACCGTTGCCCGCGCTACCGTTGGCTGTACGTCGCGGAACCGGAGGATTACGCATGTGACCCGCCGCGTGGACGCCGCCCTGCTGGTGGCGCGCGGCAATGCGGCGCTGGCCGCCGGCGAGGCACGCGTCGCCGCCGATTGCTACCGCGCCGCGCTGGCCGCCTCGCCCGACCACCCCGGGCTGCTCTACAACCTCGGCAACGCGCTGCGGACCGCCGGCGATGTCGCCGGCGCCGAGGCGGCTTTGCGCCGGTCGCTCGCCCTGCTGCCCGACCAGCCGGCCGCGCATAACAACCTGGGCAACCTGCTGCGGGCCGCCGGGCGTCCCGCCGAAGCGCTGGAGGCGTATCGCCGGGCGCTGTTTCTCACCCCGGCGGACGGCCAGGTGCGCGCCAACCTGGGAACCGCGCTGCTGGACCTGCACCGGCCGGAGGAGGCCACGGTGTGGCTCGCCCAGGCGGTGGTCGCCGACCCCGCCGACGCGCAGGCCCGGGTGAAGCTCGGCGGCGCCCTGATGCTGACGCGCAACCCCGCGGCGGCGCTGGCGCAGTACCGCCAGGCCCGCGCGCTCGCCCCCGACCTCGCCGACGCCGCCCTGGGCGAGGCGCTCGCGCGGCTTACCCTCGGCGACTGGAT
>CAYWOW010000272.1:0-4127 GCA_964459005.1 uncultured Acetobacteraceae bacterium | reverse complement strand
CTGCGTCGTTCGCATTCTCGACGCGCGCGCCACCAACCTCGCCGGTGCCCATCGCCTCCCTGATGGCGGACTGTTGCTGGAGGAGGCGCATTTCACCTGAGGACTTGGGCTGCCGGCGCAGCGGCGTGCTTGCCACGCTGGTGCGGCTTCGGCATGAATGCGGCCTTAGGAGATACCCGCCCTGTCCGTCCACCAGCCGCTTCTCGACGTAACAGGACTGTCCGTCGCCTTCGCCAGCGACCGCGGACTGGTGGAGGTGGTGCACGCGCTCGACCTGACCGTGGCGGCCGGCGAAACGCTGGCGCTGGTGGGCGAATCGGGCTCGGGCAAGTCGGTTACCGCGCTGGCGATCACCCGGCTGATCGACTTCGCGGGCGGGCGGATCGTCGCCGGCCGGGTCAATTTCACCGGCCGGGACGGCACGGTGCGCGACCTCGCCGCGGCATCGCAGGCAACCATGCGAACGCTGCGCGGCCCCGAGTTCGCGATGGTCTTCCAGGAGCCGATGTCGAGCCTGAATCCGGTGCTGCGCATCGGCGAGCAGATCGCCGAGGCGGTCGAGCTGCACCAGGGGCTCGACCGCACCGCCGCCCGCGAGGAGGCGCGCCGCCTGCTGGAGCGCGTGCGCATCCCCGAGCCGGCCCGCCAGCTCGACCGCTACCCCTTCCAGTTGTCCGGCGGCATGCGCCAGCGCGTCATGATCGCCATGGCGCTGTCCTGCCGGCCGCGGCTCCTGATCGCCGACGAGCCGACGACGGCGCTCGACGTCACCGTGCAGGCCCAGGTGCTGCGGCTGATCCGCGCGTTGCAGCAGGAAAGCGGCATGGGGCTGATCTTCATCACCCACGACATGGGGGTGGTGGCCGAGATCGCCGACCGCGTGGTGGTCATGCGGAACGGGGAAAAAGTCGAGGAAGGCCCGGTCGACACCATCTTCGCCGCCCCGCGGCACCCCTACACCCGCATGCTGCTGGATGCGGTGCCGGTGCTGGGCAGCCTGTCCGCGACCCCGCTGCCCGCCCCCTTCACCCAGCTGGGCGCCGAGGCGGTGCCGCAGGACACGGTGCGGCCGGGTCCGCCGGTGCTGGAGCTGCGCGAGCTGACCACCCGCTTCGACCTGCGCCGCAATTTCCGCCTGGTTGGGCGGATCCATGCGGTCGAGCATGTCAGCCTGATCATCCGCCCCGGCGAGACGCTGGCCCTCGTCGGTGAATCGGGCTGCGGCAAGTCGACCACGGGGCGCAGCATCATCCGGCTGGAGCAGCCCGTGAGCGGCGAGATCCGGCTCGACGGCACCGATGTCACCCGGCTCGACCGCGCCGGCGAGGTGCTGTTGCACCGCGGCGTGCAGTTCGTCTTCCAGGACCCTTTCTCCTCGCTCAACCCGCAGTTGACCATCGGCTTTTCGGTGGCCGAGCCGATCGTCACCCACCGCCTGGCCCATGGGCCGGCCGTGCAGGCCCGCGTGCAGGCGCTGCTCGAACAGGTCGGGCTGCCCGGCTCCTACGCGCGGCGCTATCCGCACGAGCTGTCCGGCGGCCAGCGCCAGCGTGTCTGCATCGCCCGCGCGCTCGCCTCCGAGCCCCGGCTGATCATCGCCGACGAGGCGGTGGCGGCGCTGGACGTGTCGATTCGCGCCCAGGTGGTGAACCTGCTGATGGACCTGCAACGCCGGCTGGGCGTCTCGTATCTGTTCATTTCGCACGACATGGCGGTGGTCGAGCGGGTCAGCCACCGGGTGGCGGTGATGTATCTCGGCCAGATTGTCGAGATCGGGCCGCGTCAGGCCGTATTCGGCGACCCGCAGCACGCCTACACTCGCCGCCTGCTGGCGGCCGTGCCGATCCCCGACCCGCGCCGCCGCAACCATGCCCGCGATCTCGACGACAGCGAGGTGCCGAGCCCGCTGCGCAAGCCGAACGACCCGCCGACCGTGGCCGCGCTGGTCCAGGTCGGCGAGGATCACTTCGTTGCCCGCCATCACGTCGGCGGCATTTTTTAGGGAGGAACACCGTGCCCCGTTCGATCAGGTTTCCGACATGGGCGCTGCCGCTGGCGGCGGCGCTGACGCTGGGAATAGCCGCGCCGGCACGCGCCGCCGGCGACGTGGTGATCGGCCTCGACGCCACCATCCTGGGGCTCGATCCGGCCGATCTGAACGACAACCTGTCGATGACCGCCACCCGCACGATGCTGCAGGGGCTGTACGGCTTCGACAAGGACATGAAGATGGTTCCGGTGCTCGCCGAGAGCTACGAGGCGAACGCCGAGGCCACCGAATACACCATCCACCTGCGCCACGGCGTCACCTTCCACGATGGCGCGCCGTTCGACGCGACCGCGGTGAAGACCAGCTTCGACCGCGCCCGCGACCCGGCCAACCACCTCAAGCGGGCCAGCCTGTACGCCCCGATCGACCATGTCGACGTGGTCGATCCGTTCACCGTGAAGATCGTGCTGAAATATCCGTTCGGCGCCTTCGTCAACAACCTGGCCCATGCCGCCTACGAAATCATGAGCCCGAAGGCGATCGCGCAATACGGCAAGGAAGTCGATCGCCATCCCAGCGGCACCGGCCCCTACATGTTCGTCAGCCTGCAGCCCGATGCGCTCAAGGTGGTGAAAAACCCGAACTACTGGAAGCCCGGCCTGCCCAAGGTCGACAGCATCACCATCCGCAACATCCCGGAGGCCGGCAGCCGGCTGGCCATGCTGCAAACCGGCGAGGCCCAGTACATCTTCCCGCTGCCCGTCGAGATGGCCGCCGCCATCGAACACAGCCCGACGCTGGACGTGATCTCCGCCAAGTCGATCTATGCCCGCTTCGTCGCGCTCAACAACATGCGCAAGCCGTTCGACGACGTGCGCGTGCGCGAGGCGCTGAACTACGCGGTCGACAAGCAGGCCTTCGTGAAGGTGGTGTTCAACGGCTACGCCATTCCGCTCGAATCGTGCCTGCCGGCGAACCTGTTGGGCTTCGTCAGCCAGGGCGCGCCGTGGCCGTATGACGTGGCCAAGGCGAAGGCGCTGCTCGCCGAGGCCGGCTATCCCAACGGGTTCGAGAGTGTGCTGTGGGGCGGCAATACCAGCCTGGCGCAGAAGGCCATGCAGTTCCTGCAGCAGCAGTTCGCTCTGGTCGGCGTGAAGGTTGAGGTGGAACCGCTGGAAGCCGGCGTGCTCGCCTCGAAGATCTGGAACGTCACGACGCCCGAGGACGCCACCACGATGATGCACTACGCGGGCTGGTCGGCCTCGACCGGCGACGCGGACTGGGGCCTGCGCCCGCTGCTCGGCGGCCCCGACGCCTTCCCGCCGAAGCTGTTCAATATCGCCTACTACAGCAGCCCGCAGGTCAACGCGGACATCACGGCCGGGCTGCAAACCGCCGACATGGCCAAGCGGGCCGCCGCCTACAAGGACGCGCAGGCCGTCATCTGGAAGGACGCGCCATGGGTCTTCCTGGCCTCCGACTACAACCTTTCGGCCAAGTCGAAGAAGGTCAGCGGCATCTACGTGCTGCCCGACGGTCAGATGCTGACCGAGGAGGCGGCGCTGAACTGATCCCGTGCTGAGCTATTTCATCCGGCGGCTGGCCAGCACCATTCCGGTGCTGGTCGCCGTCTCGATCTTCGTCTTCGGCTTCGTCCACGCGCTGCCGGGCGATCCGGCGCGGCTGGTGGCGGGGCCGGAGGCGACGCTGCAGGACATCGAGTCGATCCGCATCGAAATGGGGCTGAACGGCCCGCTGTGGTCGCAGTACCTGATCTGGGCCGACAACGCCGTGCACTTCCGCCTGGGCCGGTCGATCAAGACCCGCGAGCCGGTGTCGAAGGTGATCGGCGACCGCTTCATGCCGACGCTTTGGCTCACCCTGGTGTCGATGGGCTGGTCGATGGTCGCCGGGGTGGCCATCGGCGTCATCTCGGGCGTCAAGCGAGGACGCTGGGAGGACCAGGCCGGCATGGTGCTGGCGATTTCCGGCGTGTCCTTCCCCGGCTTCTGGCTCGGGTTGCTGCTGATCAGCCTGTTCTCGGTTCACCTGGGCTGGCTGCCCACCGGAGGCGCCGAGGGCTGGCGCAGCTACGTCATGCCGGCCTTCTCGCTCGGCCTGGGCGTGGCCGCGGTGA
>CAYWOW010000271.1:0-4131 GCA_964459005.1 uncultured Acetobacteraceae bacterium | reverse complement strand
CCAAACCCTCGCCGCCGACGAAAGCGTCAAAAACGCCTATCTCGGCATCGCCGCCGAAGGCGACGCGCCGGCGGCCCCGCTTCCCCTCGTGTCATGAATCAGTAGAGGAATCCCACCATGAAAACCAAGCTGAAGGGCGTCATCCCCGCGCTGCCCACTCCGTTCGACGCCGATGGCGAGATCGACGAAGCCGCCTTCCGTGCCGAGGTTCGCTTCATGCTGGGCAAGGGCGTGCACGGGGTCTGCGTCTGCGGCTCGACCGGCGAGGGGCATACGATCGAAAAGGACGAGTTCCGCCGCCTGACCGCCGCCACCATGGAGGAAGTGCAGGGCCGTGTGCCGGTGGTGGCCGGGATCATCGCCAACTCCACCCGCGAGGTGGTCGCGCGTACCCGCGCGATCGCCGATCTCGGTGTCGAGGCGGTGCAGGTCACGCCGACCTTCTACGTTTTCCAGACCAGCGAGGAATCGCTGTTCGGCCACTTCAAGACCATTTGGGAAACCGTCGGCGTTCCGATCGTGCTCTACAACGTCATCCCGTGGAACCTGCTGACCACCCGCTTCACGCTGCGCATCCTGAACGAAATCCCTGGTGTGATCGGCATCAAGCAGAGCCAGGGCGACATGCACCGCGTCGCCGAACTGGTCCTGCACGCGCCGAAGGACAAGGTGATCCTGGCCGCCATCGACGACCTGCTCTACCCGTGCTTCGCCATCGGCGTCCACGGCACGCTGGCGGCCTCGCCGGCCGCGGTGCCGGGGGTCGTGGTGGCGCTGTGGAACGCGGTGCAGGCGGGCGATCACGCCACGGCGCTCGAAATCCATAAGCTCCTGCTCGATTTCTGGAGTCTGGTGCCGCTCGAGAATCAGCCGGCCTGCGTCAAATACGCATTGGAGACGCAGGGCTGCCACACCGGGCTGCCACGTCAGCCCATGCCCTATCCGACCGCGGCCCAGCAGGCGGAGTTCGCTCCGGCGCTGCGGACCTTGCTGGCGGCGTACGACCCCCCGCGCTGAGGGGGGCCAGCGCCGTGATATAATACGGCACCATGTCCACGAGCACCCGGGCCACGGCCGCGCTGGAGGCGGCTGGCGTGACCTTCACCGTCCAGCGCTACGAGTACGACCCGGGCAGCGAGCGGGTCGGCCTGCAGGCGGCCGAGGCGCTCGGCGAGGACCCGCGGCGGGTGCTCAAGACGCTGATGGCGGAGGTGGACGGCAGGCCGGTCTGCGCGATCGTGCCGTCCGATCGCGAGGTCAGCATGAAGCGGCTCGCGGCGGCTTTCGGTGGCAAGTCGGCGCAGATGATGCGACCCGCCGACGCCGAGCGGCTGACCGGCTACAAGGTCGGCGGAATCAGCCCGTTCGGCCAGCGACGGAAGGTGCCGGCGGCCATCGAGGCGGCGGCGCTCGCGGAGGCGCTGGTGTTCGTCAACGGCGGCCAGCGGGGCTTGCAGGTTCGCCTCGACCCGAAGGACGTCCAACAGGCGCTCGGCGCCATCGTTGCGCCGATCGTGGCCTGAGCAACAAGGAGCGTCGCCTGCGCAATCTGCTCGACGAGACCATGGTGATCCCGCGGCAGTTCGTGCCGCAGATGACGATCCTCGAGGGGCGGATCGTTTTCCGGCAGGTGGATTTTTATTGAACGGGAACATACCGAAAGAGTTCTGCCGACAAGGAGACCAGTGCATGAGCAAGACCGTCGTCATCACCGGCGCGTCCGGCAGTATCGGGCGCAAGTTGCGGGCCCACATGGCCGGGCTGGGCTGGACGCTGCGTCTGCTCGACATTGTTGCCGATGCCGGCGTGGAGACCGCCGATCTGCGCGAAGCCGACGGCACCTGGACCGTGGCCTTTGCCGGCGCCGACGCGGTGATCCACCTGGCCGGCTATGCCTCGGCGTTGAGCAGCTGGACGCAGGCGCGCGAGAACATGGACATGACCGCCAACGTGCTGCGCGCGGCGCGCGAACGCGGGGCAGGCCGGGTGATCTTTGCCAGTTCTCATTGGATCATGATCGGCTACCGCTTCGCCGGCATAACTGTCACCCCGGACATGGAGCCGCATCCGCTCAATCCCTATGGCGTCTCCAAACTGGTCGGCGAGCGGATGGGCCGCGACGCGGCGGCGCGGGGGCTGAGCTTCATCGCCTTGCGCATCGGCTGGTGCCAGCAGACCCCGGGCAACCTGCCAGGCCCGCACATGTCATATGGCAGTTGGGGTCAGCAGTTGTGGCTGTCCGACCGCGACGTTTGCCACGGCTTCGAGCGCGCAGTGCTGGCCGAAGGGGTGGACTTCGCCGTGCTCAATCTGGAGAGCGACAACCCGGGCATGAAATGGGACCTCGAGCCAACGAAGCGGGTGATCGGCTACGCCCCGCGGGATGGCTGGACAGCGGTGGTGGACGACGACAAAGGCCGCCAGCAGGAGATGGCGCGCCGCAGCCGCGCGCTCGCCGCCGACCTCGAGCAGCAGGTCATGCTGTCCCGCTGGTGAGCCCGGCGGACGGCGGGACCGCCGGAGACGCGTGCCAAGGGCAAGGCTTAACAAAACAAATGATGGCGGAGGAAAAATAATGTCCGAGACGTTGAGCGTGACACCTCGCGTGAAGTCGATACAGCGTACCGCATTGGTCCTGCTGGTCGTGGCAGCCATGGTCAACATCATCGACCGTGCCACCCTGGCGGTCGGCAACCCGCTCATCCGGCAGGATCTGGGGTTGTCCATCGCGGACATGGGGTATCTGCTCTCGGCCTTCCTCTGGGTCTATGCCTTTGCGCAATTGCCGACCGGCGCGATGGTCGACAAGCTGGGGCCGCGCATCCTGTTGACCCTGGGCCTTGCCCTGTGGTCCTGCGCGCAGGTCCTGGGCGGGCTGGTGCAGGGGTTCGGCCAGTTCGTCGGCGCCCGCATCCTGCTCGGCATCGGCGAGGCGCCGCAATTCCCGACCTGCGCGCGGGTGGTGCGGGACTGGTTCAACCAGCGGGATCGCGGCCTCGCCGCGGGCATCACGACTTCCGCGGCTCCGTCCCTGGGCAGCGTCGTCGCCGTTCCGCTGCTGACATTCCTGATGCTGTCGTTCGGCTGGCGCACGATGTTCATGGTCATGGGCGTCGCCGGCCTTGCGGTGGCGGCACTTTGGTACTTCATCTACCGCGACCCGGCCCAGGTCGCGCTCACGGCGGAGGAGAATACCTACCGGACGCAGGGCGACCCGCCCGGCCAGCGGACGAAAGTCACCTTCCGGGAGTGGAAGATGCTGTTCCGCTTCCGGACGACCTGGGGCATGATCCTCGGTTATTTCGGCTGCATCTATCTGAACTGGATCTACCTGGCCTGGCTGCCCGGCTATCTCGAGATCGAGCGGCACATGACCGTGGCACGCACCGGCTGGGCGGCGGCTATTCCGTTCGTATGGGGCGTGGTCGGCGCCCTTCTGGGGGGACACCTCTCCGATGTCCTGGCACGTCACGGTGTCTCGCCGGTCAAGAGCCGGCAGTATCCCGCCGCGATTGCCCTCCTCGGGACGGCGGCCTGCACGGTGGCCGCGGCCTATGTCGCCAGCAACGCGCTGGCGATCGTCTTCATCTCGGCGGCGCTGTTCCTCGTCTATGTCTGCGTCAGCTGTGCCTGGGCGCTGAGTTCGGTCACGGTGCCAGCGAACTGCACGGGCTCGATCGGCGCCATGCAGAATTTCGGCGGTTATCTGGGCGGCGCGCTGGCGCCTACCGTCACCGGGCTGATCGTTCAGGGGACCGGGTCCTTCGCGCCGGCGCTGGTGGTCGGCGCGCTGATGGGCGTTGCGTCGGCGGTTTCCTATTGCTTCATCGTCGCGGAACCGATCACGGCCAAGGACATGGATGCGCTATCGCCGCTGGCGGCTGCTGTCCCGTAAGCGGCCGGCGAACAGGGATCCGATCCTGACGCTCGCGACCCGGCAGGATCGGATCACGCAATCAAGGGTAGCGGGCGGCGCCGCTCAGCCGAACGACCACAGTTCGGCGCGCTGGTCGAAGGGGCCGCCGGACGGCGCGGGCGTCCAGACGAAGTTCTTCACGTTGGCGGTCACCACGCCGTAGCGCCTGGCCACCCACAGCGGCACGATCGGCGCCTCGCGGTTGGCCACCCGCG
>CAYWOW010000270.1:0-4131 GCA_964459005.1 uncultured Acetobacteraceae bacterium | reverse complement strand
TCGTCCTTGCCGGCGGCGCGGACGTTGGTGAGCTTCTTTTCCTTGATCGGGTTCACGTCCAGGTCGTTGTCGCGGGAGTGCTCGCCGAGGATCATGCCGACGTAGACTTTTTCGCCCGGATTGACGAACAGGGCGCCGCGCTCCTGCAAGTAGAACAGCGCGTACTGCACCGCCTCGCCGTTCTCGGTGCTGATCAGGGCGCCGTTGCGGCGGCCCTCGATCGGGCCCTTCCACGGGCCATAGCCCGAGAAGATCCGATTCATGACGCCGGTGCCGCGGGTGTCGGTGAGGAACTCGTCATGGTAACCGATCAGGCCGCGGCTCGGCATCCGGAAGGTCATCCGTACCTTGCCGCCGCCGGACGGCTGCATGTTCTGCAACTCGCCCTTCCGCATGCTCATCTTGTCGACGACGATGCCGGTATAGGGCTCGTCGACGTCGGCGAGCACCTCCTCCATCGGCTCCTCGCGCTCGCCGGTTTCCGGGTTCTGGCGGGTCAGCACGCGGGGGCGGCCGATGGTGAGCTCGAAGCCCTCGCGGCGCATCTGCTCGATCAGCACGCCGAGCTGCAACTCGCCGCGGCCGGCGACCTCGAAGGCCTCGGTCTCGTTGCTCTCGGTGACCTTGATCGCCACGTTGCCTTCGGCCTCGCGCAGCAGGCGGTCGCGGATCTGGCGCGAGGTCACCTTGGTGCCTTCGCGCCCGGCCAGGGGGCCGTCGTTGATGCGGAAGGTCATCGCCAGCGTCGGCGGATCGACGGGGAGGGCGTGCAGCGGGCCGGCCAGGTCGAGGCCGCCGATGGTGTCCGGCACGGTGGCCTCGGTGAGCCCGGCGACGGCGATGATGTCGCCGGCCTCGGCTTCCTCCACCGTCACCCGGTCGAGGCCTCGGAACGACATCAGCCGGGTCAGGCGGCCGGTTTCCACCACCGTGCCGTCGTCGCGCAGCACGCGCACCGGCATGTTGAGCCGGGCGCGGCCCTGCTCGACGCGGCCGGTCAGCACCCGGCCCAGGTAGTTGTCGTAGTCCAGGATCGCGGCGCTCATGCCGAAGGGGGCGTCGCGGTCGACCACGGGCGGGTGCACGTGGCGCAGCACCAGGTCGAACAGCGGCGCCAGGTTGAGTCGCTCGTCGGCCAGGTTCTCGACCGCCCAGCCCTGCCGGCCCGAGGCATAAAGCATCGGGAAGTCGAGCTGCTCGTCGGTCGCGCCCAAAGCGGCGAAAAGATCAAAAATTTCTTCGTGGACGGCGTCGGGGCGGGCGTCCTGGCGGTCGATCTTGTTGACCACCACGATCGGGCGCAGGCCGCGCTCGAGCGCCTTGTGGACGACGAACTTGGTTTGCGGCAGGACGCCCTCGGCGGCGTCCACCAGCACCAGGGCGCCGTCCACCATGCCGAGGATGCGTTCCACCTCGCCGCCGAAATCGGCGTGGCCGGGGGTATCGACGATGTTGATGCGGGTGTCGTGCCAGACCACCGAGGTGCACTTGGCCAGGATGGTGATGCCGCGTTCGCGTTCCAGGTCATTGCGGTCGAGCGCCCGTTCGACCACCACCTGGTGGTCGCGGAAGCTGCCGGACTGGCGCAACAGCTGGTCGACCAGCGTGGTCTTGCCGTGGTCGACATGGGCGATGATCGCGATGTTGCGGATGTCCATGGGACGCCTTCGGGCCGGGGTGTGGTGACACGGCAAGGGCTGCCCCAGGCATATCCCGGAGCAGCCCGCCATGCTGCGCCGCACACATAAGCGGTCGGCGGCCGATTTTCGAGGCCGTTTTGCTCAGGTCAGCCCGTCAGTTGACCAACGCCGCCAGTTCGCCGCCGAGGTCGCGCAACGGCCGGGCGCCGAGATGGGAAATCACCTCGGCCGCGGCGATGCCGCCCAGGCGGCCGCAGGCGGCCAGCGACCGGCCCGCGGTGTAGGCGGCGAGAAACCCGGCGGCATAGGCGTCGCCCGCGCCGGTGGTATCGACCAGCCGCGCCGGCGCCGCCGCCACCTCGACCGTCTCGGCGCCGCGGAAGATGAGGCTGCCGGCCTCGCCGCGGGTCAACGCCGCCAGCGCCACGTCCTGGCGCGCATCGGCCACCGCGAGCGCGAAGCTGTCGCGTTCGTAGAGGGCGCAGATCTCGACCTCGTTGGCGAACAGGATATCGACGTGCCCGGCCACCAGATCGCGGAACGCGCCGCGGTGGCGGGCGACGCAGAAGGCGTCCGACAGGGTCAGCGCCACTTCGCGTCCGGCCGCGTGCGCCGCCGCCGCCGCCCGGCGGAAGGCCGCCTGCGCCGCCGGCGGGTCGAACAGGTAGCCTTCCAGGTAGGTCACCGCCGCCGTGGCCACCAGGGCCTCGTCCACCGCGTCCGGGCCGAACGCGACGCAGGCGCCCAGATAGGTGTTCATGGTGCGCTGCCCGTCCGCGGTCACCGCGATCAGGCAGCGTGCCGTGGGGGCGCCGCCAACCAGCGGGGGGGTAGGAAAATGCACGCCGGCGGCGGCGATGTCGTGGCGGAACACCCGGCCGAGCTGGTCGTCGGCCACCAGGCCCAGGAAGCCCACCCGCACGCCCAGCGCCGCCGCCACCGCGCAGGTGTTGGCCGCCGACCCGCCGCTGCTCTCCTGGCCGGCCGGCATGTCGCCATACAGCCGCTCCGCCGTGGCGGCGTCGATCAGCGCCATCGCTCCCTTGTGCATGCCGTGGCGGGTCAGGAACGCCTCCGGCACGGGCGCCACCACATCGACGATCGCGTTGCCGATGCCGAGAATGTCGAGGCGGGGTTTTCCGGCGGGGGCGGTCATGGGCTTCTCCTGCGAGGCCGGCCCGCCTATCACCCTGGTCGCGATCGGGCAACCCGCGGCGGCGCGAGATCGTTGCGAGATCCATTCTATCCGGCCGGCCCTGTTGTTCGCCCCGCACCTTGCGTGTTAGGCCAGAGCGGCCAGTTCCCATCGAATGAAACGGAGCGCCCGTGTTCAAGCGCCGCAAACCCGAAGATTCGCCGGTCAGCGAACCGAACCCCCCGCCCGGTAGCCAGGATGTGCTGTCGCCGGGCGGCATCGCCGGTCGCGGGGAGCCGGGTACAGCCTGGCGTCCGACCGATTCCGGGCTGGGTGTGCCGCCCTTCCGTCCCGCCCCTCCGAAGGAGGCTTCACCGATGAACCGTCCGCCGTTCTCCACCGCCCCCGCTCCCTCCGGCACGCCGCCCGTGACCGGGCAGGCCGGACCCCGGCCCGGGGCAATGCCGGGTCGCCCGGCCGTCCTCGAGCCCGTCGAGCGCCGCACCCTGGTGGTGGGCCGCGGCATCTCGGTGCAGGGCATGGTGCAGGACGCCGAGCGCCTGGTGGTCGAGGGTATGGTCGAGGCCACGATGATCCACGCCACCGAGCTCGCGGTCTCGCCGGGCGGCATGTTCAAGGGCGAGATCGAGGTCGAGGATGCCGAGATCGCCGGCACCGTTGACGGCACCCTGACCGCGCGCGGCAACCTGATCGTGCGGGCCACCGGCAAGCTGCTCGGCACCGCCCGCTGCCGCCGCCTGCAGGTCGAGGATGGCGGTCAGATCAGCGGCCGGATGGAAATGATCACCGAGGGAAGCGTCACCAGCGCTACCGCCATCGCCGCCGAGCCGGGCTGACCGCGGCAGCCCGCCCGGTCGCCGGACCGGCTCAAAAGTCGAGCATCGCGGCGATCGCGGTGAACACGCCGAGGCCGAGGTTGATGGTCACCAGCAGGCGGATGCGCCGCACCGCCTCGCCGGCCTGCGGCGTGTCGCCCTTCGCCAGCGACCGGCGCAGGGTCCGCCAGGGTCCGACGACGATCGCGACGAACAGCAGCGACATGACGACGCCGGTCCCCGTCATCACCTGCAGCGGCCAGGGCGTGGTCGCGAAGCCGCCGTAGAACAGGAATTCCATGACGGCGCCGGTTACCAGCATCACCGGCATGATGAGCCAGACGATGAAGAAGAAGCGGCGGAACACCTGCTCGTGCAGCGCCAGCCGCAGCGGGCTTTCCAGGAACGCCATGCTGGGGCGCAGCACGGCGAGCGCGAAGAACATGCCGCCGACCCAGGCAATGGCGCCCAGCACGTGCACGGCGAGCAACAGGGCTCCGAAGGTCATCGCAACACTCCC
>CAYWOW010000269.1:0-4138 GCA_964459005.1 uncultured Acetobacteraceae bacterium | reverse complement strand
ATGGGACAGTTCGGGTGAGATGCCTTCTTAACCTTTCGAGAGCACAGCAGAATTACGCGCCAGGAGGCTTGGCGGCATGGCAACCAGGACCAAACCGGGAAAGCCGGCAGGTGAAGTCTACGAGATGGCGACGGAAACAGCGAAGAGCGAACAGTACTGGGTTGTGGGCAAGCGCTCCGAACCGCGCAAGCCGCCGGAGCACTACAGCTACGTCGAGGAGCTCACGCAGCTTCAGATCGAGCTGATCAAGATGCAGGAGTGGATCAAGTACAACCGCCTGAGGATGTGCGTGATCTTCGAGGGGCGGGACGCGGCCGGCAAGGGCGGCGTCATCAAGCGCATCACCGATCCGCTCAACCCGCGGGTCTGCCGGGTGGTTGCCCTGGCCACGCCGACCGAGAAGGAACGGGGGCAGTGGTATTTCCAGCGCTACGTGGCGGAACTGCCCTCGGCCGGCGAGATCGTGCTGTTCGACCGCAGTTGGTACAACCGCGCCGGCGTCGAGCACGTGATGGGCTTCTGCACCGACGCGGAATACCAAGAGTTTCTGCGGGCCTGCCCGCTGTTCGAGGAGATGCTCATCCGCTCCGGCATCATCGTGGTGAAATACTGGTTCTCGGTGAACGACGAGGAGCAGGAGACGCGCTTCCAGGAGCGCATGCGCAACCCGATCAAGCGCTGGAAGCTGAGCGCCATGGACATCGAGTCGCGGCGGCACTGGGCGGACTATTCCAAGGCCAAGGACGACATGTTCGCCCACACCGACACCAAGACAAGCCCGTGGTACGTGGTGAACTCGGACGACAAGAAGCGGGCCAGGCTCAACTGCATCGCGCATCTGCTGTCGCAGGTGCCGTACCAGGACCTCAGACCGATCGAGATCGAACTGCCGCCGCGCCAGTCGGACGGGAATTACAAGCGCCCGAAGATGACCAGCCAGCGTTTCGTGCCGGAGATCTACTGAGCGGCGGCTGACCGGCCTTCCGCTGGCCGGACGGAACCGGTGCCGTGCCGCAATGACCATGGCGCGCGTGCAGTCCTTCGCCTTGGCCGGCATCGAGGCGGTGCCAGTTGGGAAGGCCTGCATATCGAACATGACCCCGGCGAAATCCCGCGGTTCGAAAACGCGCCAGCAGACGCTACAGCGGTCGTCGTCGTTCGCTGTCTCGAAACGTGGGCTCCGCCGGCCCGGGGGGCGACACCGGATTATCACCTCAATCCGGCGCCGTGTTTGCGAAGTGCATGATCGCCCCCTCAAGAGGAGGGGGAACCAAGCCGGTCGCTGGCATCTCGATGCTGGTATTTTTGCTCGACGGTGCGCACCACCGCAAGGACCCGCAACATGATCCGGGGTTACGGCGCATGAGTGTTCCGGGTTACACTTGCTATACGCGCATTACGCTACGCTAATGCGGGCTACGATTGCTACGGCGCTTCGGCATTCCGGGCTGCGCTTGCCGCCTGTCGGGCGAGGCGCAGGCGGCGAAGATGGTCTGGGTACCAACTGGTGAACGCCGCCGTTCCGAGAAGGAAAGCGTACGACAGGACCTCGTATCCCCATTGCGGCGCCAGGAACTGCACCATCTTTCCCCAGGCGAGCACGGCGTTCACCGTGAAGGTCGCGGCCCAGGTCGCCGTGATGATAACGTTGGTGCGGATAAAGAGGGGGTCTTTCCACAGCGCCGGATCGGTATGTGCCCGCGCATAATCGAGGGAGAACGGCTTGCCGATGACGATGGTGAGCCACGACCCGACCGCCAAGGCACCATTCGCCAGCACGCCCATGTGGCGCACCGTCCACATGTCGCCGAATGCCAACACAGCCACCGTTGCATAGGTGAAAAAGAGCAGGCCCGTCCACAGGATGACCCCACGGTGCAGCCGGGCCACGCCCATGCCAACAGTCAGCGCAAGGGCCACCGTCAGCCCGAGCTCCAGTCGGAACAGGCTGCCTTGAGCGATGACCAGAAAGGCGATCCACGGCGCAAAGCTCAAAACCAGCTTCAGGAACGACAAGACTGTCCTCCTATCGTGGTCGGCTTGCTTCGTAACGACGGGTGGTGCCGCACGATGAGGGCTCTTCGTTGCGGAACAAGGTCGGTAATCGTTCCATCCCCTGGGCTGACGGCAAGTGGGCAATGGCGACTTTGCACAGCGTCAATCCATCGGACGCGCCGTCGCCGGAGTGAGCGGCTGGAACAGGGCGGCGAAGTCGACGTTCTTCTGATCCGCCTCTCCCGAACCGTGGGAGGCCGGGCTGTCGCTCACTTCGGGCGGGCGATAGGGGTCCGGCGTGCCCATTGGGATCGGTGGGTACTTCCTGAGGTTGGCCTGAAAATCGTGAAGGATCTTGAAGATTGGCACGGTGGCCCAGGAGTTCTGCAGAAAGACGTCGCCGTCGCGCTCCTCCTTCGGGTCCACCAGCAGGTTGACGAGCTTCGGCACCGGCAGGAACTGAGGCGTGTCGTACATGTTATCCTGCCGGATGAAATGGATCTTCCAGTTGCGCCATTTCACGGCGGTCAGGCGATCAGCGACGTAGGCAGGGAAGCCGTCGCGGTTCGAGTGTTCCTGCTGGCCCAGGAAGAACGGCAGCTGATCCACGCCATCGATCGGGCGGTCCTGCGGAACTTCCGCGCCGCCCAGGTGTGCCAGGGTGGTGAACATGTCCACGATATGGACGATCTCGTTACTGACGCGTCCGGCCGGCACCTTGCCTGGCCAACGCATGATGAACGGCGTGCGCAGCGAACCCTCAAGCGCCGTGAAATACGTGCCGCGCCACGGTCCGCCCCAGCCTTCCCACGGATGCGTCGCCTCCGGCCCGTTGTCGCTGGCGAAGACCACCAGCGTGTTGTCTTCGATGCCCAGTTCCTCGATGGCATCCAGAATCTGCCCGACCCGGTAGTCCATTTCGGCGAGGCAGTCAGCCCAGTCGCCGTTGCCTGTCTTGCCCGCGAATGCCGGGTTCGGCAGGGTGGGCAGGTGCATCAGCGAGAAGGAGACATAGGCAAAGAACGGCGTGCCAGCCGCGGTCTGACGCCGCATGAAATCGATGGAGCGGCTGGTGATTTCCGCCTCGATGAGCCGCCGCTGCTCCAGGTCGAGCGCCACGAGCGGCTTTGCCTGTTCGCCCTTACGGGCCTCGTAGATGTATTCGGGCGGGACGATGTCCTCGTTCCATCCCTGCTTTGCGCCAACCGACGGCCAGAGACCGTTCGTCTCGTTCGTCGACGGCCATAGGCTTTCGTCATAGGTCCGGGGGATGCCATACCACTCGTCAAACCCCCGATTCGTCGGGAACCGGGATTCGATGCTGCCGAGGTGCCATTTACCCCAGACGCCAGTGGCGTATCCCTGGGCTGACAGCAATTGTGCAATGGTGACCTCCCATTGCGTCAATCCGTCAGGCATGCCGCCGACGGCGACGGCGTAGGTGCCGGAGCGGATCGGGAACCGACCGGTCATGAACGCCGATCGGGTCGGCGTACACTGGGCCTCGACGTTGAAGTTCAGCAGGCGCGTTCCCTGCGCCGCGAGCGCATCGATACGCGGCGTCGGCGCGCCTCTGAGAATGCCGCCGCCGTAGACGCCCGGCTCACCGTAGCCCAGGTTGTCCATCAGCATGAAGACGATGTTGGGTTTGTCGGCGGCGGCGGCTGGGCCGTGCATCACGCCTTTCTCGGAGGCCACCGCGCCGGAGCCACTGGTCTGCGCGCTGGCCTGGTCCGCCATCCACGGACCGCCGAACGACGCCGCCAGCTCTGCCTTTGCCGTTGATTCGAATAGTTGCCGCCGGTTCATATTGACCTCCCCGTCCCCGGCCGCACCGGGCGCAGAGCCAATCTGATCATCGTCAGAATGAAACTAATGACCCGGAAATGCAACAGCAGCACCGCATGTCCGTGCGGGTTCCAAGGGCCCCTGGCCCTTGGTGGGGTCCAGGGGCAAAGCCTCTGGCGGGGTTCGGGGCAGCGCCCCGATGCTTTCAGGCCGCCTCTTCGTTCTCGATGCGCCGCTCGAAGCGCTTGCGCTCGTGCGGATCGAGGTAGCGTTTGCGCAGCCGGATCGCCGCCGGCGTCACCTCGACCAGCTCGTCTTCCTCGATGTAGGCGATCGCCTGTTCCAGCGACATGCG
>CAYWOW010000268.1:0-4143 GCA_964459005.1 uncultured Acetobacteraceae bacterium | reverse complement strand
AACTCCAACCCGGCCACCATCATGACCGACCCGGGATTGGCCGACGCCACCTACGTCGAGCCGATCACGCCGGAGATCGTGGAAAAGATCATCGCCCGCGAAAAACCCGACGCGCTGCTGCCTACCATGGGCGGGCAGACCGCGCTGAACATCGCCATGACGCTGGCCGCCACCGGGGTGCTGGAGAAATACGGCGTCGAGCTGATCGGCGCCAAGGCCGACGTCATCGAGCGCGCCGAGGACCGGCTGAAATTCCGTGACGCCATGGCCGAAATCGGCATCGAGAGCCCGCGCAGCGCGATCGCCCACAGCGCCGAGGAAGCGCGCGCGGCGCTGGCGGAAGTGGGCCTGCCCACCGTGATCCGCCCGAGTTTCACTCTCGGCGGCACCGGCGGCGGCATCGCCTACAATCGGGAAGAATTCGAACGGATCGTCGCGGGCGGGCTGGACGCCTCGCCGATCACCGAGGTGCTGATCGAAGAATCCGTGCTGGGCTGGAAGGAATTCGAGATGGAGGTGGTCCGCGACCGGGCGGACAACTGCATCATCGTCTGCTCCATCGAGAACGTCGATCCGATGGGTATCCACACCGGCGATTCGGTCACCGTCGCGCCGGCGCTGACGCTGACCGACAAGGAATATCAGCGCATGCGCGATGCCTCCATTGCCTGCCTGCGCAAGATCGGCGTCGATACCGGCGGGTCGAACGTGCAGTTCGCGCTCAATCCGGCGGACGGGCGCATGCTGATCATCGAGATGAACCCGCGGGTGTCGCGCTCGTCCGCGCTGGCGTCGAAGGCCACCGGCTTTCCGATCGCGAAGGTCGCCGCCCGGCTGGCGGTGGGCTACACGCTCGACGAGCTGGCCAACGACATCACCCGCACCACACCGGCGAGCTTCGAGCCGACCATCGATTACGTGGTGGTGAAGGTGCCCCGCTTCACCTTCGAGAAGTTCCCCGGCACGCCGGCCATGCTGACCACCAGCATGAAGTCGGTGGGCGAGGCAATGGCGATCGGCCGCAGTTTCTGCGAGGCGCTGCAAAAGGGCCTGCGCAGCATGGAGACCGGGCTCAACGGCCTCGATGCGATCGAGCCGCCCGGCGATGGCGGCGCGGACGCCTACCGGGCCGCGCTGTCGCAACCGAAGCCCGATCGGTTGCTGATGGCGGCCCAGGCCCTGCGCGCCGGGATGGCGGTGGAAGACATCCATGCGCTGACCAAATTCGATCCCTGGTTCCTGCGCGAACTGGACCGCATCGTGGCCGCCGAGCGCGAAGTCGCCGCCGCGGGGCTGCCACAGGAGGCCGGCGCGTTGCGGCGGCTGAAGGCGCTCGGTTTCTCCGATCGCCAGCTTGCCACGCTCGCCGGCGTCGACGAGCCGGCGGTCGCGGCATTGCGGACGCGGCTTGGCGTGCAGCCCGTCTACAAGCGCATCGACACCTGCGCGGCCGAATTCACCTCCGCCACGCCGTACATGTATTCCACCTACGAGGGCGGTTTCGGGACTCCGGTGTGCGAGGCCAACCCGACGGACAGGGAGAAAATCATCATTCTCGGCGGCGGGCCGAACCGCATCGGCCAGGGCATCGAATTCGATTATTGCTGCGTGCACGCGGCCTACGCGCTGAAGGAAGCCGGCTTCGAGACCATCATGGTCAACTGCAACCCGGAAACCGTCAGCACGGACTACGACACTTCCGACCGGCTGTATTTCGAGCCGCTCACCACCGAGGACGTGATCGCGCTGGTGCGCCGCGAGCAATCGAACGGCAAGCTGCTGGGCTGCATCGTTCAGTACGGCGGGCAGACCCCGCTGAAGCTCAGCCAGGCCCTGTCGAAGGCCGGCATTCCCATCCTCGGCACCAGCGCGGACGCCATCGACCTCGCCGAGGACCGGGAGCGCTTCCAGTTGCTGCTGCGCCGGCTGGCGCTGCGCCAGCCCGTCAACGGCATCGCGCGTTCGACCGAGGAAGCGGTGGCGGTGGCCGAGCGGATCGGCTTCCCGGTGGTGATCCGGCCGAGCTACGTGCTGGGCGGGCGGGCGATGGAGATCGTCTATGACCAGAAGGGGCTGCACCGCTACATGCGCGAGGCGGTCCGGGTGTCGGGCGACAACCCGGTGCTGATCGACCGCTATCTGAACGATGCCATCGAGGTGGATGTCGACTGCATCGCCGACGGCGAGACGGTCTATGTCGCCGGGGTGATGGAGCATATCGAGGAGGCCGGCATCCATTCCGGCGATTCCGCCTGCGCCCTGCCGCCCTATACGCTGTCGCCCGCCATGGTGACCGAACTGAAGGCCGAGACCGAGGCGATGGCGAAGGCGATCGGCGTGGTCGGCCTGATGAACGTGCAGTACGCGATTCAGGGCAACGAGATCTACGTTCTCGAAGTGAACCCGCGGGCCTCGCGCACGGTGCCGTTCGTGGCCAAGGCGACCGGCGTGCCGGTGGCCAAGATCGGCGCGCGCGTCATGGCCGGCGCGCGGCTGTCGGACTTCCGCCTCGACGGCCAGGCGATCGCCGCCCACGTCGCGGTGAAGGAGGCGGTGTTCCCGTTCAACCGCTTCCCCAACGTCGATACCATCCTGGGGCCGGAGATGAAGTCGACCGGCGAGGTCATGGGCCTCGATTCCAGCTTCGAGCGGGCGTTCGCGAAAAGCCAACTGGGCGCCGGCGTGCGGCTGCCCGCGGCCGGCACGGTGTTCATTTCGGTGCGCGAGACCGACAAGTCCTCGGTGGTGGCGGTGGCGCGGCGGCTGCTGGACACCGGCTTTGCCGTCGTCGCCACCCGCGGCACCGCCGAGCGGCTGCGCGAGGCGGGGCTCAACGTGCGCACCCTGAACAAGGTGCTGGAGGGGCGGCCGCACTGCGTGGACGCGATCCGCTCCGGCGAGGTGCAGATGGTGATCAACACCGTGGACGGGGCGCAGTCGGTTTCGGACAGCTTCGACATCCGCCGCAGCGCGCTGACCCACGGGGTGCCGCACTTCACCACCATCGCCGGCGCCCGGGCGGCGGCGCACGCGATTGTGGCGCTGAAAACCGGTACCCTTGAAGTCGCGCCGCTTCAGGCCTATTTTCGCGGTTCGTTCTAAGCCCCGTCGCGGGCCCGGTTCCCGGAACCCCCCCTTGCGCGAGAGCGCGGGGGGGTTGCCGTGACCCGGGGCGCGGCGGTCGCTTTTGTGGCGCCGCCGTGGCCACGAGGCGCCCGGGCGAGCCTTGACGACAATCGCAACCTTGCTTTTCCGAGGTCCCGAGCCGTGCAGAAGTTTCCGATGACCGCCCCCGGCCTGCAGCGGTTGGAAGATGAGCTGAAAAAGCTCAAATCGGTCGAGCGGCCGGCGGTGATCCGCGCCATCGCCGAGGCGCGGACCCATGGCGATATCGCCGAAAACGCCGAATACAACGCGGCGCGCGACCGCCAGAGCTTCATCGAGGGGCGGATCGCCGAACTGGAGGAAATCGTCTCGGCGGTCGAGGTGATCGACCCCTCGCTGCTGTCGGGCGATCAGGTCAAATTCGGCGCGCACGTCAAGGTGCTCGACGAGGAGACCGAGAAGGAATCGACCTACCAGATCGTCGGCGTACACGAGGCCGACATCAAATCGGCGCGTCTGTCGATCTCCTCGCCGCTGGCCAAGGCGCTGATCGGGCGGAAGGTGGGCGACAACATCTCGGTGCCCGCCCCCGGCGGCGACCGCAGCTACGAAATCCTTTCCGTTCAGTTCCGCTAGCCCGGTGATCGCCCTCGCCGACGTCCGCGCCGCTGCCAAGCGCATCGCCGGGCGGGTGATGCGCACGCCCACGGTGGCCTGCGACGTGATCTCGCTCGCCGTCGGGGCGCGGGTGAGCCTGAAGCTGGACAACCTGCAGGTGACCGGCGCGTTCAAGGAGCGCGGGGCGGCCAACCGCCTGGCGCTGCTGAGCGCGCCCGAACGCGCCGCCGGCGTGATCGCCATGTCGGCCGGCAACCACGCCCAGGCCGTCGCGCGGCACGCCCACCTGCTGGGCATGACGGCGGTGATCGTGATGCCGCAGCACACACCGCTGACCAAGGTGTCGCGCACCCGCACCTGGGGGGCGCGCGTGGTGCTGCACGGCGAGACGCTGGCCGAGGCCGCCGCCCACGCGCAAAC
>CAYWOW010000267.1:0-4155 GCA_964459005.1 uncultured Acetobacteraceae bacterium | reverse complement strand
CCATCAGAAAACCCGGCCGCCGTTGGGCGCCTTGAAGTCGGGCTTCAGCAGCACGACCACGTCGTCCTCGTCCGGCACGCCGAGCATCAGCACGTCGCTGTCGAACCCGGCGACCCGCTTGGGCGGCAGGTTGGTCACCGCCAGCACCTGCCGGCCGATCAGCAGGTCGCACTTGTAGTGCACGGTGATCTGCGCGGCGGACGTCTTGACCCCGAGCGCCGCGCCGAAGTCGATCCACAACCTGATGTACGACTTGCCGTCCCCGGACATGGGTTGCGCGTCCACCACCGTGCCCACGCGAATTTCCAGCCTTTCGAAATCCTCGATCGTCGCCACGTCAGTCCCCCGTCGGCTCCGCCGGCTACCTTGTCGCTGGCGGCCGGACGGCGCAATAGGGTAGACGGCCCGTTCAATGAGGAGAGTGGCGCGTGCGTGATCTGCATTTCCCGGGGCGTAGCCCGGTGCTTTCGGCCCATGGCATGGCGGCCACCTCCATGCCGCAGGCAACGCTGGCCGCGCTCGACGTTTTGCGCGCCGGCGGCAACGCGCTCGATGCCGCGGTCGCGGCCGTCGCCGTGCTGGGCGTCGTCGAGCCGATGTCCACCGGCATCGGCGGCGACTGTTTCTGTCTCTATGCCCCCGCCGGGCAGCGCCGCGTGGTGGCGCTGAACGGCTCCGGGCGGGCGCCGGCGGCGGCCACCATCGACTGGTTCGAGGCGCAGGGCATCGGCGCGCTGGAAAACACCTCGCCGCACGCCGTCACCGTGCCCGGCGCGGTCTCGGCCTGGGAGAAGCTGCTGAACGCGCACGGCACCAAGGGGCTGGACGAGTTGCTGCGGCCGGCCATCGCCTATGCCGAGGAGGGTTTCTTCATCTCGTCGGTGATCGGCAAGGCCTGGGCCGGCTCGGTGGACAAGCTGCGCAAGAACGAGGCGTGGCGTTTCCTGCCCGGCGGCAAGGCGCCCCTGTTCGGCGACCGCTTCGTGCAGCCGGAACTGGCCGGCACGCTGCGCGGCATCGCGCGTCATGGCAGCCGGGCGTTCTATGAGGGCGCGGTGGCGGCCGACATGGTGGCGGCGCTGCGCGGCCGGGGCGGGCTGCATACCGAGGCGGATTTCGCCTCGGGCCGCACCGCCGCGCATTTCGTCGAGCCGATCCACATTGCCTGGAACGGTTTTGAGGTCTGGCAGTGCCCGCCCAACGGGTCCGGCATGGTGGCGCTCATGCTGCTCGGCATGCTGGGCGGCTTCGGCCCGGCGCCGGACGGCCCGCTCGGGGTCACCCGCTGGCACCGCCACATCGAGGCGGCGCGGCTGGCCTATCGCGACCGCGACGCCTTCCTCGCCGACCCGCTGCAGGCCGAGGTGCCGGTGGCGAAGCTGACCAGTCCGGCCTACCTGGACGGGTTGCGCCGGCTGATCCGCGACGATGCGGCGATGGCCGTCCTGCCGGCGCCCGGCGAGACCGAAATGCCGCAGCACCGCGACACCGTCTATCTGTCGGTGGTCGATCGCGACGGCAACGCGTGCAGCTTCATCAACTCGCTGTTCGAGGGTTTTGGCTCCGGCATCCTGGCCGAGAAGTCGGGCGTCATGCTGCACAATCGCGGCCTCGGGTTCCGCGTCGAGCGCGGCCACCCGAACTGCATCGCCCCGTTCAAGCGGCCGATGCACACCATCATCCCCGGCATGGTGACCCGCGATGGCGAGGCGGTGATGCCGTATGGCGTCATGGGTGGGCATTACCAGCCGATGGGGCAGACCAGCTTCCTGACCAACTATTTCGACTACGGGCTGGACTTGCAGGAATCGATCGATCTGTGCCGGCTGCTGCCGTACCAGGGCACGGTGCAGGTGGAGCGCGGCGTGCCGGCCTCGCTGTGCGAGGGGCTGGCCCGGCTCGGCCATGTCATCGAGCCGGTGGAGCGGACGCATGGCGGCGGCCAGGCGATCTGGATCGACCGCGCCCGCGGCTGCCTGGTCGGCGCCTCCGATCCGCGCAAGGACGGCTGCGCGCTCGGTTACTGAGGAAGGAACCCCGCCATGAAACTCTACGACTCCCCCAGCCCCAACCCGCGCGTGGTGCGGATGTTCATGGCCGAGAAGGGGATCGAGATCCCCCGGGTGGCGGTCGACCTGCGCGGCGGCGAGAACCGCCGGCCCGCGTATCTGGCCCTGAACCCGGCCGGCCAGACGCCGTGCCTGGAACTGGACGACGGTTTCCATCTCGCCGAGGTCACCGCCATCTGCGACTACCTGGAGGAGCTGTACCCGACGCCCGCCCTGATCGGCGGCACCCCGCGCGAGCGCGCGGAGACGCGCATGTGGACGAGCCGCATCACGCTCAACATCGCCGAGCCGATGTCCTACGGGTATCGCTACTCGCAGGGGCTGCCGATGTTTCAGAGCCGCATCCACTGCATCCCGCAGGCCGCCGACGACCTCAAGCAGATCACCCAGGAGAAGCTGACCTGGCTGGACGGGCTGATCGCCGGGAAAACGTTCGTCTGCGGCGAGCGCCTGACGCTGGCCGACATCGTGCTGTACTGCTTCCTCGAATTCGGGGCGGAACGCGGCCAGCCCATCAATCCGGCGCTCACCGCGATCGTGGCGCACCACGCCCGCATGAAGGCGCGGCCCAGCGCGGCCGCCTGAGGGGATGACCATGGAACCCTGTGACCTGACCGCGCGCGAGGCGCGTTCGCTGATTGGCCGCAAGGCGCTGTCGCCGGTCGAGTTGATGGAAAGCTGCATCGCCCGCGTCGAGGCGGTGAACCACGCGGTGAACGCCGTGGTGGCGACCGATTTCGCGCGCGCCCGGAGTGCGGCCAAGGCGGCCGAGCTGGCGGTGATGCTGGGCGACGAGTTGCCGGCGCTGCATGGCCTGCCGTTCGGCGTGAAGGACCTCGAGGAGGTGGCGGGCCTGCGCACGACCTGGGGCAGCCCGATCTACCGCGACCACGTGCCGGCGCGCGACCAGCTCATCGTGGCGCACGTGAAGCGCGCCGGCGGCATCGTGCTGGGCAAGACCAACACGCCGGAATGGGGCGCCGGCGCCAACACGCGCAACGCCGTCTATGGCGCCACCGGCAACCCGTTCGATCCGACCCGGTCGGCCGCCGGTTCGTCCGGCGGCTCGGCGGTGGCGCTGGCCACCGGCATGGTGCCGCTCGCCACCGGGTCGGACACCGGCGGGTCGCTGCGCAACCCCGCCGCCTTCAACGGCGTCGTCGGTTTCCGCCCCACCCCCGGGCTGGTGCCCAGCGAGAAGCGCCTGGCGGGCTGGTCGCCGCTGCCGGTGCTCGGCCCGATGGCGCGCAATGTGCCCGACGCCTGCCTGCTGCTGTCGGCGATGGCGGCCAACACCCCGTGCGACCCGCTGGCCACCACCATTTACGGCCGCCGCGTGCGCACGGCGGAGGAGTTCTATCCGCCGCAACGCGTCGATCTGTGCGGGTTGCGGGTGGCGATCACCCCGGATTTCGGTTTTGCCCCCACCGAGCGCCACATCCGCGAGGTTTTTGCCGAAAAATGCGGCCTGTTCCGCCATGTTTTCGCCCATGCGGACGAGGCGAGCCCGGATTGCGCCGGCGCCGACGAGGCGTTCGAGGTGCTGCGCGGGGTGAATTTCCTCACCACGCAACTGGAGCGCGTGCGCACCAGGCCCGACATGGTGGGTCCGAACGTGCGCGCCAACGTCGCCGAGGCGCTGCGCTACACCGCCGAGGACGTCGCCCGCGCCGAGGTGTTGCAGACCGCGCTCTACCGGCGCTGGCAGGACTTCTTCGATGGGTTCGACATCATCCTCACGCCGTCCATCACGATCAGCCCGCGGCCGTGGAGCGAGCTCTATCCGGCCGAGATCGACGGGACCCCGACGCGGACCTATTTCCACTGGCTGGCGCTGGCCTATGCGGTGACGCTGGCCGGCCATCCGGCGGTGAGCCTGCCCGTGGGCACGGACCGCAACGGCCTGCCGTTCGGTTTGCAGATCGTCGGACCGCGCGGTGGCGACGCTTTTGTTCTTTCGGTCGCCGCCGAGTTGGAGGCGCTGCTGGCCGGCGACGCGCGCACCGCCCGGCCGGTGCCGGATCTGGCGAAACTGAAGGCGGCGCCGCCGATCAGCGGCATGCCGGGGTTTTTGGGGTTCGACTGA
>CAYWOW010000266.1:0-4157 GCA_964459005.1 uncultured Acetobacteraceae bacterium | reverse complement strand
CGCACCGGCGAGATCATCCTGGGCTGGCTGGTGATCGGCTTCCTGCTGTCCTACGCGACGCGCAACCTCGGCTTCAATTCCACCCAGGTTCTCTATGTGATTCTCACGGCCAGCGTCGTGGACATGATCACGGTGCCGCTGGCCGGCTACATCTCCGACCTGGTCGGCCGGCGGCCGGTCTTCCTGTTCGGCGCCTGCGTCGCCGCGGTGATGGCTTTTCCGATGTTCTGGCTGACCGATACCGGCAGCTATCCGTTGTTCCTCTGTGCCGTCGCCTTCACCTTCGCCTGTGGCAACGGGGTGATGTTCGCGGTCGAGCCGGCCTTCTTCTCCGAAGCGTTCCCGACCGGCGTGCGCTACACCGGCATTTCGCTCGGCTTCCAGTTCGCCAACATCATCGGCGGACTGACGCCCCTGATCGGCACCTGGCTGCTCACGCAGTCCGGCGGCAAGTCGTGGATCATCTCCGTGTTCCTGTTGGTGGGCTGCCTGATAACGATCGGCTGCCTGCTGTCGATGCGCGAGAGGGCCGGCAAGTCGCTCGATCTGGAGATGGCGGACCTCAACGGATCGACAGGCTGAAAGCGGTTCCCCCAAACCGACATATACCTAGACCGACAAGGAGAGAGACATGTTCGACAAAGCCAAGTATGGCCGGATTCTGGTGCCCATCCTCACGCCCTATGCCGCCGACCAGAGCGTGGACCATGTGGCCCTGAAGGGTCTGGCGACCTATCTGCTCGACAACAAGATGGCCGATTCTCTGATTCTTAGCGGCACCACTGGCGAATTCCACACGCAACTGTTCGCCGAGCGGGTCGCCATCTTCGAGACCGTCAAGAAAGCGGTGGGCGATCGCACTCAGATGATCGCCGGCGTCGGCTGTACTTCGACGATGGAGACGATCGCGCTGGCGAAGAAGGCCCTGGAGATGGGCTTCGAAACCGCCATGATCGTCGCGCCCTACTACACGAAGCCGGCGCAGCAGGAACTCTATGCCCACTACGCCGAGATCGCCCAGGCCGTGCCGGCGCTGGATATCCTGGTCTACAACATCCCGATCTTCACCGGCGTCAACATCGACCCGGCGACCCTCGGCGCGCTCGCCAAATTCCCCAACGTCGTCGGCGTCAAGGAAGAGGCGGAGCTGAATCCGAAGCAGATCACCGGGTTCCTCAACGCCACACCGGAGAGCTTCATCATCTACAACGGCGACGACACGATGATCCTGGAGGCCTACGCCCAGGGCGGCGATGCCCGGATCGGCGGCGTGATCTCGGGCGCCTCCCATGCGGTCGGGCCCTTCATCCGCAAGATGATCGAGACCTTCCTGGCCGGCAGGATCGCCGAGGCGGCCGCCATGCAGCGCAAGCTGTACCCGCTGCTGAAGATCATGGGGCAGAACGGGCGGACCAATCCGGCGCCGCTGTGGAAGGACGCCATGAAGCTGCTGGGTGTGAACGCGGGCATTCCGCGCCGGCCGCTGACGCCCGGCACGCCGGCAGAAATCGCCGAGGTTCGCAAGGCGATGGTCGCCTTCGGTCTGCTGTAAGCCGCAACCGCCGTTCGTCGCGGCAGGCGCCGCGACGAACGGGGAAGGAGACAATCGATGAAGAAGGGCGAAGGCTTCCGGGGCATCACGCCGCCGGTGCTGACGACTTTCACCCGCGACGAGAAGATCGACACCGCGCTGTACAGAAGGGAAGTTCGCTACCTTCTCGACGCCGGGGTCCATTGCATCAGCCCGGGCGGCAGCACGGGCGAGAATGCCGCGCTCTCGGATGATGAACTCGTGCAGTTGATCCGCGTCATCCGCGAAGAGAACCGGAAGGGCATTCCCATCGTCTCCGGCGTGGCCCGGTGCTCGACCCAGGCGGCGATCGCCACCGCGCTGCGGGCGAAGGACGCCGGTGCCGATGCGCTGATGGTGACGCCGACTTTCTACAACGTCCTGGTTCCCGACGATAACGGCAACGAGAAATTCTACCGCGCCATCTCCGAGGCGGTCGGCTTGCCGATCATCATCTACAACGTGATCCCGCAGAACGAGGTTTCATCCGAGCTGTTCTCGCGCCTGCTCGACATCGACAACGTCATCGGGGTCAAGCAAAGCGTCGGCGGCATCATGGCGATGTACGACATGAAGGTCATGTGCGGCGAGCGCGGCATGGTTTTCGCCGCCTGCGACGAGATGATCTACTCCTGCATCGCCGCCGGAGCCGACGGGGCGATCTCCGCCATTCTGTCGCTGTTTCCGCGGCTTTGCGTGAAGATGTGGGACCTGACCGGCGCCGGCCGTCACGACGAGGCGCTGAAGATCCAGAACCGCCTGTACCCGCTGTGGAAGATCGTCCGCGGTCCGCAGTTCCCCGCCCGCATGAAGGCGGCCGCCAAACTGCTGGGTCGCGACTGCGGCTATTCGAAGAGCCCGATGACCGAGGTGGACGACGCAACGGTCGGGCGCATGGCGGCGATCCTGAAGACCGTGCGGGACGAATGACGCGGGGCTGATCGCCTCACGCGGTTCGGGCGAGCCGATCCGCCGGGTCGCGATCCCAGTAGTTGAGCCCGCACGGGGCGAGTTCGATCTCCACGGTGCGGGACCCCCCGGCGGCGATGGCGGCGTTGCCGTCGGTCCAGCGCCAGCCCGGTTCGGCCGCGTGCCAGCCCGCACCGAGCCGGCTGTCGGTGAGGGCGACCGCGATGCCGTCCAGTGCGATCGCGCGTACGGCGACCCCGAGGGCGCGGCAGTCCATGCTCTCGGGGTCGGTCTCAGCGGGCACGCCGGTCCGCGATTGCAGGCGCAGGCCGCGCGCCCCCGGCGGTAGGTGAAACCGGTAGCGGGCGCCGTCGATTCTGGTGGTCACGGCGTCGGTCCCGGCGCGCAGCCGCAGCGCGGGCGCGCGGGTCAGGCGATGGCCGAGCATTTCCGCCCGGGCCAGCAACCAGCTTCGCGCCGCCACCAGTTCGGGGCCATCGACCACCAGCTTCGCGCAGGCCTGCCTCGCCCAGATCCGCAGCGCGAAATCCGGATGCAGCATGGTCGGGCCGCCGCCCGCGAAGGCGCCGCGGTTGCCGGTGTCGAGATAGCTCTCGGCGGGCAGGCCCTCGGCCAGCAGCACGTCATGGGCGGGCAGTTCGACATGCCAGTAGGTGACGGCCTGCCGCGGCACCTGGGCGACCGTACAGCCGTTTATGAGGTAGCGGATGGGAATCAGCACGCCGTCGACGAACACGGCATGGTCGGGCGACAGCCAGAGGTCGCGCCGCGGCAGCCCGTCATCGAAGGCCCCGGCGCGGATACGTACCGGCCAGACATCGTGCGGACGCGGATGGCGCGCGCATGAGACGCCGCGGTGGCCGATCCAGGTGACGGGCAGGGCGCGGCCGTCCGCGGTCAGCACGGGCTCGCCGACGGCCAGCCGCTCCACCGCGCAGGCGCCGCGCGGGGTGGCGATGCGGGTGCCGGTCACAAAGCAGGGCGGCGTCCAGGGCGGCGTGTAGTCTACCGCCGGCTCGGTGGTCAGGAAATTGGTGCCGGAGATCGTCCCGGGGCCGTTGACCAGTTGACCCGCGGTCAGCCCGTAGACCGAGTTGTCGGTGAACGCGATCACGGACGTGCTGTCGTTCTGCACGCCGGTGGCCGAGCCGCTGCTGAGGTCATAGAGGATGGTGTTGTCCGCGATGGTGACGTCGGTACCCGGGTTCGTCACCCCCTCCTCGCCGTAGGAGATGACATAGGCGTTCTGCGCGTCCGGTCCCTTCTCGATGACGTTGCCGGTGATCGTGGCATCGCCGCCGTTGGGCAGGTCGATGTCATAGCTGGCGGTGCCGGTCGGTCCGTCGGCGATGACATTGTTGGTGATGACGGTGTCCAGCGCGCGGCTCTTGATCTCATGGCCGACCAGGGCGCCGGTGATGAGGCTGTCGCTGATGTCCAGCAGCGCAACCTGGTCCACGTAGATGTTATGGGTGTAGCCGCTGCCAGGGCCGCTGCTGTTGCCGTTGTCGGCGAACTCGCTGCTGGTGATCGTAATCGTTCCGGTCCCCTGGACCGCCGGATTGGCCAGGATGCCTTCCTGGTTGCCGTAGATGTAATCGTTGGTCAGCGTCAGGTTGCCGCCCTGGTAGCGGATGCCCGCCCCGTTGTCGCCGTC
>CAYWOW010000265.1:0-4163 GCA_964459005.1 uncultured Acetobacteraceae bacterium | reverse complement strand
ATGGAGATCATCCGCATCCCCGGCTACACCGAGGACGAGAAGGTCGAGATCGCCAAGCGGCACCTGATCGCCAAGCAGACCGAGGCGCACAGCCTCAAGGCGGACGAGTGGTCGATCAGCGAGGACGCGTTGCGCGACCTGATCCGCTACTACACGCGCGAGGCCGGGGTGCGGAACCTCGAGCGCGAAATCGCGGGCCTGGCGCGCAAGGTGGTCAAGGAGATCGTCACCAAGAAGGCCAGAAAGGTCGCGGTCACCCTCAAGAACGTGGAGAAATATGCCGGCGTCCGGCGCTTCCGCTACGGCGAGCTGGAGACCGAGGACATGGTCGGCGTGGTCACCGGCCTGGCCTGGACCGAGGTGGGCGGCGAGATCCTGACCATCGAGAGCGTGCTGCTGCCCGGCAAGGGCAACGTGAAGCACACCGGCAAGCTCGGCGATGTCATGCAGGAAAGCGTCTCCGCGGCGCTGTCCTACGTGCGCAGCCGCTCCATCACCTTCGGCATCAAGCCGACCATCTTCGAGAAGCGCGACATCCACGTGCACGTGCCGGAAGGGGCGACGCCGAAGGACGGGCCGTCGGCCGGCATCGCCATGGCCACTTCCATGGTCAGCATCCTCACCGGCATCCCGATTCGCCGAGACGTGGCGATGACCGGCGAAATCACGCTGCGCGGGCGGGTGCTGCCGATCGGCGGGCTGAAGGAAAAGCTGCTGGCCGCGCTGCGGGCCGGGATCAACACGGTGTTCATTCCCAAGGAGAACGAGAAGGACCTCGCCGAGATCCCGGACAACGTGAAGAAGCACCTGCGGCTGGTGCCGGTGGCGCATGTCGACGAGGTGATCGCCCAGGCGCTGGTGCGCAAGCCGGACCCGATCGAATGGGTGGAGCCGCCCGAGCCGCCCGACCAGCCCGCGGTGGTGCCCTCGCCGGCTGTCGCCGGCGCGCCGCTGCCGCACTGACCTCCCGCGGCCCGCCCGGAACGCCCGGGCGGGCCGTTCCGGTCCGGACCGCCAGCAAAAATCGCCGATTTCCGGCGATTTCTGTCGCGGTTTCGTTGACGCCGCGGAAAATGGGCCTCTAGTGTCGAACGGATCGGGCGGCGAATCGGCCGGTCGTGGCATATATCCGTGGTAACGTCAGTGCAGGGGGCTTTGCAGTGAACAAGATGGATCTCGTCGCCAAAGTGGCGGAGACGGCGGACCTTTCCCGTGCCAAGGCAGCCGAGGCTGTCGATGCGGTGCTGGACGCTATCCAGGCCGGGCTGAAGGACAGTGGGGAAGTGCGCCTGGTCGGGTTCGGCACCTTCGAGACCGTGCAGCGCAAGGCATCGACCGGCCGCAACCCGCGGACCGGCGCGCAGATTCAGATCGAGGCGTCGACCTCGGTGAAGTTCAAGGCCGGCAAGGCCCTGAAAGACTCGGTCGGCTGACGCCGCCGCTCTTTCTCCGCCCAAGCGGTGCTTTATCGGCGCCGTGCCCTGCGTTATCCCGTCCGCGCGGGCGGTTAGCTCAGCGGTAGAGCATCTCGTTTACACCGAGAGGGCCGGCGGTTCGAACCCGTCACCGCCCATTCGCGGCCCGTGTCAGGCAAGGCGGGGTGAGCGGCCCCGACCTTGCTTTCCGTCCATGGGGCCGCGCAGGATGGGCCGATGAACGAGATGCTGCTCGACGTGAAGGGCATGAGTTGCCCGTTGCCCGTGCTGCGCGCCAACCGCGCCTTGCGCGGGCTCGCCCCCGGCGCCCACCTGCGCGTGCTCGCCACCGACCGCGCCGCGGTCGCCGACTTCCAGGCGTTCTGCCGCGAAACCGGTCACGCCTTGCTGGCATGGAGCGAGGAAGCCGGGATATTCAGCTTCGTGATCCGCAAGAAAGCGGACTGAAGCGGAGGAGGCGCGGCGTGTCGGTTGCCCTGATCACCCACCCGGCCTGCCTGGAGCACGACACCGGGACCTGGCATCCCGAGTGTGCCGACCGCCTGCGCGCCGTGCTGCGCGCGCTGGAGGCCGAGGAATTCCTGCCGCTGCTGCGCGAGGCCGCGCCGGCCGCCACCGAGGAACAACTGATCCGGGTCCACCCCGCCGACTACGTAGCGGCGATCCTCGCCATCCGCCCCGAGCCGGGCGAACAGGTGGCGCTCGACGCCGATACGCTGATGAGCGCCGGCAGCGCCGAGGCCGCCCTGCGCGCGGCCGGCGGCGCCGTGCATGCGGTCGATGCGGTGATGGAGGGCTGGGCCCGCCATGCCTTCGCCGCCATCCGCCCGCCCGGCCACCACGCGGGCCGGGCCCAGCCCATGGGGTTCTGCCTGTTCTCCAACGCCGCCATCGCCGCCCGCCACGCGCAGGCGCGCTGGGGGCTGCGGCGCGTCGCGGTGGTCGATTTCGACGTCCACCACGGCAACGGCACGCAGGATATTTTCAGCGGCGCTGCCGACCTGTTCTATGCCTCCAGCCACCAGTTCCCGTGCTATCCCGGCACCGGGGAGGCGGGCGAGCGCGGCTCAACCGGCAACATCGTCAATGCCACCCTTGCCCCGGGCGCCACCGGGGTCGAATTCCGGTGGGCCTGGGACCACGTCATCCTGCCGGCGCTGGACGCCTTCGCCCCCGAGCTGCTGATCGTTTCCGCCGGTTTCGACGCCCACAAGGCCGACCCGCTCGCCCAGCTCCGCCTGGAGACCGCGGATTTCGCCTGGCTCACCGAGCGGCTGCTGGAAGTGGCGCGGCGCCATTGCGGCGGCCGCCTGGCCTCGTTGCTGGAGGGCGGCTACGACCTCGACGCGCTGGCCGCGTGCAGTGCCGCGCATGTTCGCGCCTTGTTGCATGGATAACGCGGAACGTTGCATGAGGGGTTGGCGTCCGCCGCCGGGCGCGTTACCAACGCGGTGATTCGGTGACGGATGCGACGATTAGGAGCGCGACCATGTCCGGTACCCGGCAGACCCCCGCAACCGCTTCCCCGGCTGATCCGGCGGTGGCGTCACTGTCCTTCGAGGAAGCCCTGACTGAGCTCGAGAAGATCGTGCGCGGTCTCGAGGGCGGCCAGCAGAAGCTCGAGGACGCCATCGGCGCCTATGAGCGCGGGGCCGCGTTGCGCGCCCATTGCGAGGCCAAGCTGGCCGAGGCCGAGGCGCGCGTGCAGGCGATCGTCGCCGCCGCCGACGGCTCCCTTTCGTTGCGTCCGTCCGACTGAGCAGGATACCGCCATGCAAGCATCGCTTTCCGCCGCCCTGTCGCGCGTCGCCGGCGAGGTGGAGGCCGCTCTCGATGATTTGTTGCCCGCGGTGACCGGGGCCGAGGGCCGGCTGGCCGAGGCCATGCGCTATTCCACCCTCGGCGGCGGCAAGCGTTTGCGCGCTTTTCTGGCGATGGAAAGCGCCGCGCTGTTCAGCGTCGATCGCCGCTGCGCCGCCCGCGTCGGCGCCGCCATCGAAATGTTGCACGCCTATTCGCTGGTCCACGACGACCTGCCGGCGATGGACGACGACGATCTGCGGCGCGGCCGGCCGTCCTGTCATTGCGCCTTCGACGAGGCCACCGCGATCCTCGCCGGCGATGCGTTGCAGACCCGTGCATTCGAGATTCTGGCAGAGCCTGACACGCATTCCAACCCGGACGCGCGGTGCGAGCTGGTCGCGGCCCTGGCGCGTGCGGCCGGTGCCCGCGGCATGGTCGGCGGGCAGATGATCGACATGCTCGCCGAGGGTCAGACGCTCACCGCCGAGCAGATCTCGCGGCTGCAGGCGCTCAAGACCGGCCGGATGATTCAGTTCAGCGCCGAGGCGGGCGCCATCCTGGGCCGTGCCGGCATGGCGCAGCGCCACCTGCTGGCGGCCTACGGGCGCGACCTCGGGGCCGCCTTCCAGATCGCCGATGATTTACTGGACGCGGTGGGGACAACGGAGGAAACCGGCAAGACGGCTGGTAAAGATGCCGCCGCCGGTAAGGCGACCCTGGTGGCCGCCCTCGGGGTGGAACGGGCGCGCGCTCAGGCCGAGGCGCTCGCCGTCCAAGCTTCCGCGCAGTTGGAGAGCTTCGGGTCCAAGGCCGATCTGCTGCGCGCGTTGGCCGACTACGTCGTGACCCGGCGTAGTTGAGCCGTGAGAGAGGACGCAGCGATGAATGCGCCAGTGGCGCCGGTTGTGGCGGCCGTTCGGCCGT
>CAYWOW010000264.1:2736-4166 GCA_964459005.1 uncultured Acetobacteraceae bacterium | reverse complement strand
GCGCATCAATAGCCGGACATCCGTGGAAGCCAGGTCGTAATCTCCGGCACGAATGCGATCAGCAGCAGACACAGAAAGATAATGCCGAGGTATTTCAGTACCGGCCACACGGTCTCTTCCAGCGTCACTCCGCCGATCAGACAGGACCCATAGAGACCCACGCCAAGCGGCGGCGCGAACACTCCGATGCCCATGCCGATAACCAGGATGATGCCGTAGCTCAGGGGGTCGACGCCCAATTGGCGGGCGACGGGCATTAGCAACGGCCCGAAGATGATCAGCGCCGCCGCTCCTTCCAAGACCGATCCCATGACGATCAGGATCAGCATCGACAGCACCAGGAACACCCAGCTTCCGTGCGCCGTGGATAGCGCGATGAGTACCTCGGCGATGAAATGGGGCACTTGCTGCAGGGTCAGCACGTAGGCCAGCGCCTGGGATGCCGCGACGATGAACAGTACCATACCGGACTTGACTGCGCCGTTGCGGATGGCGCCGGCGGCGCCTCGCCACGTCATCTCGCGGAACAGCGCGCCGCCGACCAGCAGCGCATAGATGACGGCGAATGCAGAAATCTCCGTGGCGGTGGCGAACCCCGACCGGAAGCCTCCGAAGATGAGGGCGATGAGGCCGAAGGCGGCAATTCCGCCGCCGGCCATGCCGGATACGCTGGCCGACTCCGTCCCGACGATGACCGGAGAAGCGGACTCCTTGCCCAACAGGACTACCGTCACGATCAGCGCCAGGGCCATGATCGCGGACGGGACCAATCCGGCCATGAACAGGCCGCCGATTGACAGGTTGGTAACGAAGCCGAGGATAATCAGGTTCACGCAAGGCGGAATCGTCTCGGCCATCACGGCGGAAGCAGCCAGCAGCGCGACCGCATCGCCCGGCTTGTGCCCGGACCGGCGCGCCGCCGGAACCAGAACCGATCCGACGGCCGCCACGTCGGCCATCTTCGAGCCGGAGATGCCGGAGAACACCACCATGCTGAGGATCATGGCGACGTTCAACCCGCCACGCAGCCGCCCGACGCCACGTTGCAGCAGGCTCATGATGCGAACGGACATACCATTCGCCTCCATGAGGTAGCCCACAAGGATGAAGAAAGGCACCGCCAGCAACACGAAGTTGTCTATTCCGCGGGCGGTCTGCTGGGCGAAGAATTCGCCCGGCAGCACGTCGCCCCCCCAAACGAACACCAGCGTCGTCAGCGCCAGCACGAAGGCGATGGGAACCCCCGCCACCAGACTGACCACGAAGGTGACGCCCATTACGGCCGGCATACCCGGCAGCGAGTCCGGCGCAAACGTCGACCAGCAGAGCCACAGCGCCGCGACCGCGGCGAGGATGCCACCTCCCGCCAACAGGTCCGCAAGGCGATGCCGCAGCAAGCCATCCAACGCGAATACCGTCATCGTCGCCGC
>CAYWOW010000264.1:0-2636 GCA_964459005.1 uncultured Acetobacteraceae bacterium | reverse complement strand
ACGGCCAGCAGCAGCATACGGGCGACGTCGTCGCTCCACACCAGGGGGGCAGCGAACAGCAAGCGCACCAGGACCGAGCCAACCACCACCAGCAGGTCGGCCATCAGCAACGTGGCCGCCAGAAACTCGACCGCATTCAGCAGCCCACGGACCGACTGTGCCCAGATGGCCGGTCTGAGGACGGGCCGATGCCCGTGGGGGAGGGCTTCGGCCATTGGATTACGCCTTCTCGGTCTGTCGGATAGCCTCGAGCATGGCCTTCGCGCCCGGTGTCGCCTGCGCGAAACGGTCCCACATCGGACTCACGCGGTCGCGGAAAGCCGCGCGGTCGCAGTCCTCCACAGTCACTCCCTTCGCCTTCAGCTCCTGGATCGCATCGGTCTCCACCTGGGCCGCCTTATTGAACTGGTCGGTCGTCGCCTCGCGCACGGCCTGCAAAAGACCGTCCCGCTGAGCCGGCGGCAAGCGGCCCAGCGTGCGCTCGCTGACGAAGGCTCCGAATGGAGTATGGATATGCCGCGTCAGCGTGAAGAACTTCGCTGTCTCATAGAATTTGGCGGAGAGGATCGTCGGCGCGTCGTGCTCCATGCCGTCAATCACGCCGGCCTGCAGCGCGGTGTAGATCTCGCCGAATGCCATCGGGGTTGCCGCCGCACCCATCAGCCGTACTGTCTCGGTTACCACCGGGCTCGGGAGGCACCGGATCTTGCGTCCGGCGAGGCCAGTGGGATCGGAGAACTTGAACTTGGTGATGAAATTGCGCGACCCGAGGTTGCGGCCAAAGGCCGGGAAACGAGCGCCCGCCTTCTGCACGAGCAGTGCCTGCAAGGTGGCCGCGGCCGGCGTGGCGGCGGCACGCAGCATGTGATCGTAGTCCTCGAAGACGTAGCCCAGATCGAACACGCCGAATTCCGGCACGACGTTGGTCCAGATCGACGTGCCCACCAGCATGAGGTCCACGACCCCGGCCTTAAGTTGGCCCACGACATCCGCTTCCTGTCCCAACTGGTTGTCGGGAAAGAATTGCGTGGCGACCTGACCGTCAGTCGCCGCCTTCAACCGTGGCAGGAACAGGTCGTACCAGATACGGGCCGTGGAATACTGCGGATCGTTCGGGAACGAAGTCGAAATCTTCAGCGTTGTCGCCGCCCGGGCACGCCCAACCAGCGCGGGAGCGGCAAGTAGCATGGCGCTGCCGCTCAGGAGAGTGCGGCGATGGATGCTTGTCATTTTGGTTTTCCTCGATTTCTTGGTTTGTTGTTGTCAGCCACCAAAGAATGCGGCGGCCTCAGAGCACTGTGAGCATGCCGCCATCCACATAGATGATCTGCCCGTTCACGTAGTCCGATGCCGGGGAGGCCAAGAACACCGCGGTGCCGACCAGCTCCTCCGGCTTGCCCCAGCGACGCGCGGGGGTCCGCCCGATCACCCAGGCGTTGAACGCCGCGTCGGCCAGCAGAGCCTCGTTCATGTCGGTCAACATGTAGCCCGGACCGATGGCGTTGGCCTGGATGCCGTGCGCGGCCCACTCGGCGGTCATAGCGCGAGTGAGCATCTTGATGCCGCCCTTTGCCGCCGTGTAGGGCGCGACCGTGGCGCGCGCGGCTTCGCTGGTCAGCGATCCGATGTTGATAATCTTGCCATGCCCGCGCGGGATCATCCGCTTCGCCGCCTCGCGTCCGACGACGAAGGCGCTGGTCAGGTTGGTCTCGATCACGCGGCGCCAATCCGCCGTGTCCAACTGGACCATCGGACGGCGGAACTGGATGCCGGCATTGTTCAGCAGGATATCGATGGCGATTCCCTGCTGATCGAGCCGCTCGAAAGCGGCGACGACGGCGGCTTCGTCGGTGACATCGAACAGTGCCTCCTGCACCTGGTGGCCGGCCGTGCGCATCTCCGCTGTGGCGGCGGCGAGCCGGCCTGCATGCACGTCATTCAGCACGATCGCGGCACCCGCCTCGGCAAAGCCTTCCACCATGGCACGGCCCAGGCCACGCGACGCCCCGGTGGCGAGCGCCGTACGGCCGGTCAGGTCGAACAGTTGGCTGGCCATCGCCTCAACCCTCCGACCGGCGAACCGTCAGGTCCGGCCGCTCGAACACCGCCGGCAACAGCTCGGTGCCCAGGCCCGGGCCTTCCATCGGCAGCACATAGCCGTCCTTGATCGTCGGCACCACGGTGATCAATTCCTTGTACCAGCCTGTGTAAAACGCGCGGACCGATTCCTGGATCAGGGTGTTGGGCTGGCTGAACGAGGTGTGCACCGAGGCGACGAAGCCGACCGGCCCGGTGCAGTCGTGCGGCGCGAAGGGGCGATGGTAGGTGTCGGCCAGGGCGGCGATCTTGCGGCCCTCGGTCAGGCCCCCGGTCCAGCACAGGTCGGCCATCACGATGTGCATGGCATCGCGATCCAGCATGTCCTTGAAGGGAAACCGCGAGCCCAGCGTCTCGCTGGCGGTGACCCACACGTTGGTGGAGCGGGCGTATTCCGCCAGCGCCTGCGGCGAGTTCATCCGGATCGGGTCCTCGAACCAGGTCGGGTTGTACGGCTCGAGCGCCTTCGCCAGTTGCTTGGCCATCGGCAGGTTCCACAGGCAGTGGAACTCGACCATGATTTCCATCTTGTCGCCGAC
>CAYWOW010000263.1:0-4246 GCA_964459005.1 uncultured Acetobacteraceae bacterium | reverse complement strand
CGTCCCACCACGGCCATGACCCGCCATTCCGCGACGCTCAGCCCGAACCCCGCCTCGTAACGGCGGGCGAACAGGCGCAACGTGCGGCCAGCCGCAACCTCCAGCTCATAGGGCAGGAATTCCTCGAGCAGAAATCCACTGCTGTTGGACGAGGCGTCACCGGCATTGCTTCCGGCGACGTCGGCGTGGGTGTCCCCGATTGTTTTCATGTGCAACCACCCGTGAGCCCGGAAATCCTAACATAGGAGGTGGGACCGTTTGAAAGGAAATACGCGGAGGCCGACAATAATAATCATTCTCATCCCACCACGGGTGCGGGCGTGCGCCAGCGAGGTCTGCTAACCTCCGTCCCGAAGCCGGGATGGCACCGGATGCCGCGCGCCCAGCCCGACACCACTCGATCGGAACCGCATGTTCGAGACTCTGTTCGGCCATCTGCTCGGGCGCCTCCGCCACGCCCCGGATGGCGCCGACCTGCCGTATCCCCCGCTGCCGCCCGCCCCGCCGGGCGGGCAGGCCCTGGAGGTGCCCCGGTTCGGGACCAATCCCGGTGGCCTGACCATGAAGCTGTATGTCCCGCCATCCCCGCCGCGCCCCGGCGCGCCGCTGCTGGTGCTGCTGCACGGCTGCGGCCAGGATGCCACGAGTTTCGCCGCCGCGGCGGGCTGGATGGCGTTGGCCGACCGGCTCGGCGCGCCGCTGCTGCTGCCCGAGCAGACCGCCCGCAACAACCAGGGCCGCTGCTTCAACTGGTTCGAGCCCGGCGATATCGCCCGCGACGCCGGCGAGGCGGCGTCGATCCGGCAGATGGTGCAGGCTGTCATCGATCGCTGGGGCTGCGACCGCCAGCGGGTCTTCGTCGCCGGCCTGTCGGCGGGGGGAGCCATGGCGGCGGCCGTGCTGGCGGCCTATCCGGAGGTGTTCGCGGCCGGCGCGGTGGTGGCCGGTCTGCCGGCGGGCGGCGCCAGCGACGTGCGCTCGGCGATGGCGTGCATGGCCGGCGCCGGGGCCGAGCTGGATGGGCCGGGCTGGGCGGACCGGGCACGCGCGCTGGCGCCGCCGGGCTACGCCGGCCGCTGGCCGCGCATGGCGATCTGGCAGGGCCTGGCGGATCCGGTGGTCGATCCCGCCAACGCCGGCAAGCTGGCGGCGCAATGGGTGGCGCTGCACGGGCAGGGGAGCACCCCCACCCGGGATCTGTCGCCGCGCCCGGGCGTGCACCGGCGGGTCTGGCGGGACGCCGTGGAAAGCTGGACCATCGACGGCATGGCGCACGGTTTTCCGGTGGCGCATGCCAGCGCGGAGCCCTTCGTGCTCGATGCCGGCATCGACGCCTCCGTCGAGATCGCCCGGTTCTGGCGGCTGCTGCCCCCGGCCTGACCGCAAACCTAGTTCGACACCGACTGCACCGTCGAAAACGCCGCGGTCTGGGCGCCCATCTGCACATCCAGCGTGCCGCCGTTTTCGACCACGCCGGTGACCGTGCCGGATACGGTGAACGGCAGCGACGCGGCGGTCCCGGCCGCATTCGTGCCGGTCACGGTCACGTTGTAGGCGCCGTCGGGCTGGGTGTTGCCCTTCGAGTCCTGGCCGTTCCAGGTCCAGGTGTTGCTGCCCGCGGTGGCGGCGACGGTGGTGTCCAGCACCTTGGTGCCGGCGGCGTTGGTGATGGTGATTTCCGCGGTGCCGGCAGTGGGGTCGGTGAAGGTCAGCGAGCCGCTGCTGTTCTGCAACGGCATCTGGCTGGTGGAGACCGCCACCGTTTTCCCCACCATCGCCGAGGATTGCAGCAACTGGCCGGACTGCGTCAGCGAGATCAGCTGGGTCATGGCGTTGTTGGTGTTGATCTGTTGCTCGACGCCGGAGAACTCGACCAGCTCGCTGGTGAACTGGTTGGTGTCCAGCGGGCTGGTCGGGTCCTGGTTCTGCAACTGGGTCATCAGCATTCCCAGGAAGTCCTGGAAGTTGCCGGACAGCGAGTCCAGCGCGTTCTGGCTGGACGCGGTGTTGGTGCTGGCGGCCGTGCTGGCAGCGGCAATACTCATGGGGAGGTTTCCTTCAGGCCGTGATGTTGATGCCGGTGCGCAGCCAGCGCACCGTGCGGGTTGTGTCGTCTTCCAGCGCGTCCGATCCGTCAGCCAGGCGCCGCTGGCCGGCCGCGTAGCCGTCGCGCTGCGTCCCCCGGTTCGATCCGCTGCCGGCGTCGCTGGCGCCGGTGCCGGCCGAATGCGGGCTTGGCGTGGCGGGTGACGGGGCGCTGCGCGACGGGTCCGCGGCGGTCCCGGGCGCGGCCGCGGCGAGGTGGAAGGTGACCGAACGCCCGTCGGCCGGCACCCCGGCCTGGTCCAACGCCCGGCTCAACCGGACCTCGTCGCGCACCAGCAGATCCAGCGTTTGCGGCCGCTCGGCGGTCACCGTCACCTGCGCCGGGCCGTCCTTCGGCTGGACCAGCCGGATCTGCAGGCGCCCGAGTTCCGCCGGGTCGAGCCGAACCGTCACCTGCCGGGCGCCCTGACCGCCGCCGAGCGACACCAGGGCGGATACCGCCTGTTGGGCCGGCGTCGGCGCGTCCGATGGCGCGGCCAGCGCGGATCTGGTCGCTGCCGTGGGGCCGGCAGGCGTGGCGGTCGCGGTGTGGGGCGCCAGGTCGGCCGACGCGGGCGCGGCCGCGGCCGCGATGTCGGTGGGGCCGGCCGCCGCCGGGGTCGGGAGCGCGGCGGCGGCCGGGCCGGGGCCAGGCGACGTCAGGGCCGTCGCGTCCGGCCGGGCGCGTCCAGCCGCCGCATCCGGCGCTGGCGGATCGGCGGGGCCGGAAGTGCCCGGCACGGCGGCGGCGTCCGGGGCGGGGCCAGGCGACGTCAAGGCCGTCGCATCCGGCACTGCCGGATCGGCGCGGCGGGCCGTTCCCGGCGCGGCGGCGGTGGCGGGATCGCTTTGCGGTGCGGGCGCGGTGTCAGCCGCGCTGGCCGATGCATGATCCGTCCTGCCCGGCACGGGCCCGCGGGAGGGGCGGCCAGCCGGAGTGTCCGCGGCCGCCGTCGTAGCGGACGGGGGTATTTCGGCCGGCCGCGGCGCCGGGCGGATGTCGCTGGTGGCGGCGCGGACTGCCGGGCTGGGCGCGGCAGGGACGGCGGCCCCGGACACGGCGGCATTGGCGTCGCCGGTCCGGCTTGCGGCGGGCGCGTCGTCCACGCCGCCGCCGCCGGCGGTGGCGGACGGCAAGCCGTGCACTGACGGAACGGCGGGGGCGGCCTTGCCGGCCCCCTTCGGATCGGGCGGGTCTGCCCCGGCCAGCGGCGTGGCGGCATCCTCGCCGCCGCTGGGCGCGGTCGGGCCCGCGTCCGGCGGAGTTGCCCGGCGGAGGGGCCGGGTTGCCGGCGGCGACGGCGGCGACGCGCTGGCGGTGACCTCGGGCAGTACTTGTTCCGCGGCCGGGTTGCCCGCTGGCTTCACGGCGCCGGGCTGCGTACGGCCGTTGCCACCGGACGGCGGCGCGGCGGCCGTGGCGGGTCCCCCCGCCTCCCGCCCGCCCGGCTTCGCCCCGGCCAGCCCGATGGTGCGAGCGGCCGAACCTGCCTCGGCCTTCCTTGTGGCAGCGGAAGCCGCCGCCGGGCGCTGCTGTTGGTGCGCCACCAGCGAGACCCGGGTCCAGGTCGATCGGGCGGGCGCGCCCTGGCCGTCGGCCGGGACGCGCCGCGCCCATCCGGCGATTGGCGCGGCGTCAGCGCCGTGCGGCGCCGCCCCGGCCGCACCGGCGGCGGGCGTCAGCGCGGCATCGAGGATGCCGGCCAGCCGCGTCGCGAACGGCACGGCAAGGACGGCCGCCGCCGGCATCGCTGCCGCGGACGGCGGACCAGGCACGGCGGACACGGTGGGGACGGCGAGAGCGGGCATCGAAAATCCTTGATCGGGCGGCGCGAGCGCTGCGCGCCTGGCCGCGGCGGTGCTGTCCACGCTTAAGCATCCGTCGTGCCAGGGCGGCATCTCAGGTCCGCTGGCGCAACCGGCGGACGGACCGCCCCGATCGGGCCGGCGAACCGCGCAGGCCGGCAGATCGTGCCGGGTCCGACGTGCCGGGTGGCGCCCCAGGCCGGCCGCCAACCCTTGGCGCCGCGCCGCCGCGCGACTGGCACGGTTCATGCCAAACGGGTGCCAATCGGGAGCCATCGTGCTGCGCGCACCACCGCCCCGGCCCAACCGTCAGGAGACCCGCATGTCCATCCTAGGCGCCATGAACACCGCCGTC
>CAYWOW010000262.1:0-4252 GCA_964459005.1 uncultured Acetobacteraceae bacterium | reverse complement strand
ACGGTCTGGCCGGTCACCATGGCGGCGCCGAAACCGAGGAACACGATGACCTCGGCGATGTCCTCCGTCGCGCAGCGGCGCTTCAGCACCGCCTTGTCGGCGGCCTCGCGGCGATAGGCGTCGGACCAGGCGATCGGCCAGGCATCGTTGTCCACCGACCCCGGCGCCACCGCGTTCACCCGCACTTCCGGCCCCAGCCCGCGGGCCAGGCTGCGCGTCAGGTTCACCACCCCGGCCTTGCTGGCGCCGTAGGGCGCGGAACTGCCCTGGGCGCTGACCCCGGCGATCGAGGCCACCGATACGATGGCGCCGCGCGCCGACCGCAGCGCCGGCACCGCCGCCTTCGAACAGCGGAACACGCCGAGCAGGTTGGTCTGCAGGATGGTCTCCCACATCGCCTCGGTCATCGCCGCAAAATCATCCGGCGGCACCGCCGCGCGCACCCCCGGCGTGCCGGCGTTGTTCACCAGCAGGTCGAGCCGGCCGAGCTTTTCGACCGCAGCCCGCACCATGCGCTCGGCGTCGCCGGCGATGCCGACATTGCCCGGCGCGGCGATGACGTGGAGGCGCTCGCCGGCGAGGCGGGCCACCGCCTCCGGCCCGCGCGGGTCGTCGGGCAGGTGGTTCATCGCCACCGTGCAGCCGAACCGCGCCAGCATGGTCGCCGTCGCCAGCCCGATGCCGGAGGCCGCCCCGGTGACCAGGGCGGCTTTTCCGGTCAGATCGAAGCGCATCATCCCTCACCCCGCATCGGGGCGATCTCGCGCAGCGTCCGTTTCAGCGCCAGCAGCTTGCGGTCGCGTTCGGCCAGCAATTCCTCCGCGCTGCGCCCGCCCCAGTCGAAATACCCCTTGCCGGAGATCACGCCGGTGCGGCCCTCGGCGATCAGCTTGTCCAGCGTGGTGCTGAAGCCGCGCACCGGCGGCGGCTGATAGCTGCGGTTGGTCAGCTCCGACTGCATCAGCATCAGGCCGGTGAAGTCCGCCTTGGCCATGACGCCGACCACCGGAATGCGCAACGCCAGCCCGTAAATGATGGCGTTGTCGATGTCGGCCGGCGTGGCGTAGCCCTCGTCGAGCAGCCGGTTGACCTCCAGCCCGATCGCCGCCTGGATGTTGTTGGCGATATAGCCCGGGATGAAGCGCTTCATCACCACCGGCATCTTGCCCATCGCGGCCACCACATCGCGCACCGTCTCGATCACCGCGGGATCGGTGCGTTCGCTGCCGACCACGTCGCAGAGATCGACCAGGTAGGGCGGCGTGTACCAATGCGCGATCAGCGTGCGCGCCTGCCGCCGCTGCGGCACCAGCGGGAAAATGTCGAGACGGCTGGTGTTGCTGGCGATGATCGCCTCCATCGGCGCGAGCGCGTCCACCTCGGCGTAGAGCGCGCGTTTTGCCTCCGGCTCCTCGTATACCGCCTCGACGATCAGTTCGGCTTCCTTGAGGGTGTCCGCCAGCGAGGCGACTCGGGTCACCGCCGCGTGGAGGCGAGCGTTGGTCCAGTCGGCCTCCACCTCGCCGGCCTCGCGCAGGGTCGCCAGCGCCTTCTCCATGAGGGCGCCGGAGCGCTCCAGCGTCCCCGGATCGTTGTCGGTCAGCCGCACCTGGTGGCCGCCGAGGGCGTACACCAGCGCCAGCGCATGGCCCATCAGGCCGGCGCCGAGAATCGCGACACGCATGGTCATTCTCCCTTCGGCGCCCACGGCTCGGGCGCGCGCGGCACGATGTCGGTGACCACGTCGACCACCACGGGCTCGTCCATCGCCAGCGCCCGGCGCAGCGCCGGGCCGATCTCGCCGGGTTGCTCGACGCGAATGCCCTGGACGCCGAAACTGCGCGCCACCGCCGCGAAATCGGTCGGCCCGAAGCGCATGATCTGCTCCGGGTGACCGGGCTGGTTGCCCTGGATGTCGAGAATTTCGGGCAGGCACTGGCCGAAGCCCGAGTTGTTGTTGACGACGGTGACGGTGGCGATGCCGCGCCGGCGCGCCGTCTCCAGTTCCGCGAGGTGATAATAGAAGGCGCCGTCGCCGGAGAAGCACACCACCTTGCGGTGCGGCGCCGCCAGCTTGGCGCCGAGCGAGGCGGGGTAGGACCAGCCCAGCGAACCCGCCGCGCGCAGGTAACTCTGACCGGCGCCGTTCAGGTCCACGCAGGTGCCGGTCCAGATGCCGGAAAAGCCAGTGTCCGCCAGCAGGATTCCATCCTCCGGCAGCGCCGCCGTGATTTCCGCGCAGAGTCTTTCCACCCGGATCGGCGCGGCATCGCTGGTCGCGTAGGGCGCCATCTCCGCACGCCATCCGGCCCGCAGCTCGGCGGCCCACTCGGCATAGGCGCGGTCGCGCCGCGGCGTGCCCACCGCCTCGATGAGCTTGACCAGCGTGGCCTTGGGATCGCCCATCAGGCCGAGCGTCGCCGGATAGCTGCGCCCCAGTTCCTCGGGATCGATGTCGATCTGCACGATCGGCGTGCCGAGCGCGGGGGTGCGCCAGGTATTCGTCGTCTGGTCGCCGGTGTCGCAGCCCACGAACAGCACGAGGTCGGCGCGGTGGACGATGCGGTTGGTCGGTGGCGCCGAGTAGAAGCCGGACACGCCGGCGGAGAGGAAATGCCGCGTTGGCACCAGCCCATGCGCGCCCAACGAGGTCGCGATCGGCGCCGCCAGCGCTTCCGCCAGCGCCAGCACCTCCGGCCCCGCCCCGGAGGCCAGCGCCCCTTCGCCCGCCACGATCGCCACCCGCGCGGCCCCGCGCAACGCGGCGGCGGCGCGCGCGATATCGCCATCGGGCGGCACCGGCCGGTGCGGCGGAATCCGGCACGCCGCCTCGCCGATCTCCGCGCTCTCATCCACCGTGCCGGTCTCGACGATTTCCGCCTGCACCCCGTTGAGATCGAGATGCACCGGCCGCGGCGTGCCGGAGACCGCCGCCCGGATGGCCTGGCGCAGCAGCCGCGGCAGATCGGTGGCGACCTCGACCGCGGTGTTGAATTTGGTCACCGGCGCGAACAACGGCGCGTGCGCGATTTCCTGGTAGGCGTTGCGGTGCTGCAGCACGGGCTGCTTGCGGCCGGTCAGCGCCACCACCGGGCTGCGGCCCAGCCAGGGGTCCTGCAACGCCGCCGCCAGGTTCGCCGCGCCCACCGATTGCGCAAAGCAGAACCCCGGGCGGCCGGACATGCGCGCGTAGCCGTCGGCCATGTAGGCCACGGCCTTTTCACTGTGCCCCGACATGCGCTGCACGCCCTGCGCTTCCAGCGCCAACAGCGTTCGCCGCAAGACCGCTTCCATGAAGAACACATGGGTTGCGCCGGTCGAGGCAATCGCCCGCGCCAGCCACTCCGCGCCCGTTGTCATGTCCGTTCCATCCCATCCGGCGCCGCGACCCGCCACGGATGGCGTCCGGCGTCGCCGGACATCCGCCCGATCATGGTCAGGCGCTCAAAGTAATGACCAGTTTTGTATTTCACCGTCATGGCGATGCCGCCCCGCGATCGCGTCGCCTCCCGGCCGACACCATGGTGGCGAACATCACCATGGCGTGAACCTACTCGCGGGGGCTGCCCATGTCCACACGGCGGCGCCGCAACCGCCGCCGCCCCGCCGGATGCTCGTTATTGCAGGAGCTGTCGAATTGTCCGGCAGATCGCGGGCTGCGTCCGCTTTCTTGACAGGCCCGTCCGCTTCGCGGACAGCTTGGGCCGCGACGGCTGGGCCGAACGGGACGATTCGGCGGTGGTACAGCGCGGCACAACTGCGACGTGCATGGATTTGGCGGCCTCCGGCTTGGCACATGACTTGCGTGCGGCCTGGGTAGTTTTCGCATACCGAGACCCCGTATGATGTGCCCGATGCCGAAGGCTCGCCGAACCCGCTCCGGGTCCGGCGGCACCGTGATTCAAGAAGGTCGGGTATTGCGCCATGGATGAACGCGTCGATCGGACGACACCGGGGGTCGAACAGGCCCCGCTGTCGCCGGAAAAGCCGCTCCCCGTCTCATCACATCGGCGCCGGGGGGTCATCCTGCTGGCCGTCCTGATCGCCGCCGGGCTGGCTACCGGCTGGTATTGGTGGACCCAGACCGCGCCGCCATCCGCCGGGCGCGCCGGTCAGGTGCCGCCGCAGCCGGTCGGCGCCGCGACCATCGACAAGGGCGATATCCGCATCGTGCTGAACGAACTCGGCACGGTCACGTCGCTTGCCACGGTGACGGTGAAGACGCAGATCAACGGCCAACTGGTCGATGTCG
>CAYWOW010000261.1:1448-4260 GCA_964459005.1 uncultured Acetobacteraceae bacterium | reverse complement strand
CAGGTGCTGCCGGCCAGCACCGACATCCGCACCCGGCTGACCCGCACCATCCCGCTCGCCATCCCGCTGATCTCCTCGGCCATGGACACCGTGACTGAGAGCGGCATGGCGATCGCCATGGCCCAGCACGGCGGCATCGGGGTGATCCATAAGAACTTCGGCATCGACGAGCAGGCCGTCCAGGTCCGCCAGGTCAAGAAGTTCGAGTCGGGCATGGTCATCAACCCGGTGACCATCCACCCGGACCAGACCCTGGCCGACGCGCGGGGTCTGATGGAGCACTACCACATCAGCGGCATTCCGGTGGTCGAGCGCGATACCGTCCGGCTGGTCGGCATCCTCACCAACCGCGACGTGCGCTTCGCCACCGACCCGGCGCTCAAGGTCTATGAGTTGATGACGCGGGAAAACCTGATCACGGTCGACACCGACGTCGGCCCGGACGAGGCCCGCCGCCTGCTGCACCAGCACCGCATCGAGAAGCTCCTGGTGGTCGACGAGGCCTATCGCTGCGTCGGGCTGATCACCGTCAAGGACATGGACAAGGCGAAGGCGAACCCGCTGTCCAACAAGGACGCGCTGGGCCGGCTCAGGGTGGCGGCGGCGACCGGGGTGGGCGATGACGGCGAGGCCCGCGCCCGCGCGCTGATCGCCGCCGAGGTCGATGTCATCGTGGTGGACACCGCGCACGGCCATTCCGCCGGCGTGCTGGCGGCGGTCGAACGCATCAAGGCGCTGTCCAACGCGGTCCAGGTGATCGCCGGCAACGTCGCCACGCCGGAAGGCGCGCGGGCGCTGATCGCCGCCGGGGCGGACGCGGTGAAGATCGGCATCGGACCGGGCAGCATCTGCACCACCCGCGTCGTCGCCGGCGTCGGCGTGCCGCAGTTCAGCGCCATCCTGGAGACCGCGGTGGTGTGCCACGAACACGGCGTGCCGGCGATCGCCGACGGCGGCATCCGCAACTCGGGCGACATCGTCAAGGCGATCGCCGCCGGCGCCGACGCCGTGATGGTCGGCAGCGTGCTGGCCGGCACCGATGAGTCGCCGGGCGAGGTGTTCCTCTACCAGGGCCGGTCGTACAAGTCGTACCGCGGCATGGGCAGCCTCGGTGCCATGGCGCGCGGCTCGGCGGACCGCTACTTCCAGCAGGACATCAAGGACATGATGAAGCTGGTGCCGGAAGGCATCGAGGCCAGGGTGCCCTACAAGGGGCCGGTCTCGGCGGTGCTGCACCAGATGGTCGGCGGCCTGCGCGCCGGCATGGGCTACACCGGCAGCCCCAATATCGACGACCTGCAGCGCCATGCGCAGTTCCGCCGCATCACCGGCGCCGGGTTGCGCGAGAGCCATGTCCACGACGTCGCGATCACCCGCGAGGCGCCGAACTACCGGCACGAAACCTGATGGCGGGCCGCTCGGCTCCGCCCCCCCTGTGACGCCCGCCGCGCGCCTGGCCGCGGCGGTCGAGTTGCTGGCCGCCGTCGAGGCGGCGCCGCGCAAGCCGGCCGACGCGGTGGCGAACGGATTTTTCCGCGATCGTCGCTTCATCGGTTCCGGCGACCGCCGGGCGGTCTCCGAGCGCACCTGGCGGGTCCTGCGCACGCGCCGGCGGCTGGCCTGGTGGCTGGAGCGCGGCGGTGCCCCGACGGTGCCGCGCCTGCTGGTCGCCGCCTCGCTGCTGCTGGAGGGCTGGACGTTCGAGGGGGTGGAAAAATCCTATTCCGGTGGGCGGTTCGCCCCGGAGCGGTTGCTCGCCGCCGAGGCCGGCGCGCTGCGCGGGCTCGAAGGGCACACGCTCGACCACCCCGACATGCCCGAGGCGGTGCGGCTGGACGTGCCGGATTGGCTGTTGCCGCACCTCAGCGCGCGCTTCGGCGGCGACCTGGCCGCCGAGATGGCGGCGATGCAGGGCGAGGCGCCGCTCGACCTCCGGGTCAACCTGCTGAAGGCGACGCGTGACCAGGTGCGGGTGGCGCTGGCGGCCGAGGGCATCGAATCGGTGCCGACGCCGATTTCGCCGTGGGGCCTGCGCGTCGCGGGCCGCCGGCCGGTCACCTCCGGTGCGGCGTTCGCGGCTGGGCTGGTCGAGATCCAGGACGAGGGCAGCCAACTGGTGGCGGCCCTGGTCGGGGCGGCCCCGGAAATGCGGGTGGCGGACTGGTGCGCCGGGGCCGGCGGGAAAACGCTGGCGCTGGCCATGACGATGGACAACCGCGGCCACATCGCGGCCTGCGACGTCTCGGCGCCGCGGCTGGAGGGGGCGGTGCGCCGGCTGCGCCGGGCCGGGGTGCACAATGTCGAGCGCCACCTGGTCGAGGCCGGCGACAAATGGGCCAAGCGGCGCGCCGGCAGCTTCGACCGCGTGCTGGTGGATGCGCCCTGCACCGGCATCGGCACCTGGCGGCGCAATCCCGACGCGCGCCTGCGGCTGCGCCCGGAGGACCTGGCGGAACTGGTCGGCAAACAGGCCATGATCCTGGCGCACGCGGCACGGCTGGTGCGCGTGGGCGGGCGGCTGGTCTACGCTACCTGCTCGTTGCTGACCGACGAGAATGAGGCCCAGGTGGAAGCCTTCCTTGCCGCGAATGCCGCCTTCGCGCCGGTGCCGCTGGACCGGGCCTGGAACCTGCCAGGTCCCCCGCCGGGTCCCGGGCCGTACCTGCTGCTGACGCCGCGGACGCACGATACCGACGGGTTCTTCGCCGCGGTGCTGGAGCGGCGTGGGTGATCGCCATCCGCCGCGCCCGTCCGAGCGACGCCGCCGCGATCGGGGCGGTGCACGTGGCGGCCTGGCGCAGCACCTACCCGG
>CAYWOW010000261.1:0-1348 GCA_964459005.1 uncultured Acetobacteraceae bacterium | reverse complement strand
GACGCCGCCGCGATCGGGGCGGTGCACGTGGCGGCCTGGCGCAGCACCTACCCGGGCATGCTGCCCAACGCCTTCCTCTCCCGCCTGTCGGCGCGCCGCCAGACCGCCTATTACGAGGCGACGATCCGCAACCGCCTCGGCGTGCATGTCGCCACCGCCTCCGGCGCGGATGCCGGCCCCGCCGGCGGTCCGGCGCGGGTCGTCGGCTTCGTCACCGGCGGCCCCGCGCGGCCCGGCGCGCACCGGCTGGGCGATGGCGAGATCGAGACGCTCTACGTGCTGGACGACTGGCGCGAACGCGGCCTGGGCCGGCGGCTGATGCGCGCCGCGGCGGCGCACCTGGCGGCGGCCGGCTGCAAGTCGGCGTTCGTCTGGGTGCTGCGCGACAACCCGAGCCGCTGGTTCTACCAACGCCTGGGCGGCCGGGTGGCGGCCGAGGCGACGGTGCGGGTGGCCGGTAGGATGGTCGTGCAGACCGCCTATGTCTGGCCGGACATCGAGAAACTGGAACAGGCCGCTTCGTTTACGGGATAGGCAAGGCCAGGGTCTCCGCCCCTGGAACCGATTCGCTTGGAGGTGCACCGATGACGCCGCCCACCGCCGACCGCGTGCTGATCCTGGATTTCGGCAGCCAGGTGACCCAGCTCATCGCCCGCCGGCTGCGCGAGAGTGGCGTCTACTGCGAGATCTGGCCGTTCAACGCCGATCCCGGCCGCATCCGCGGCTTCAACCCGCGCGCGATCATCCTGTCCGGCGGCCCCGCCAGCGTGCCGGATGCCGGTTCGCCCCGCGCGCCGATGGAGGTGTTCGACGCCGGCGTTCCGGTGCTGGGCATCTGCTACGGCCAGATGGCGATGTGCGCCCAGCTCGGCGGCGAGGTGGAATCCTCCGACCACCGGGAGTTCGGCCGCGCCCATGTCGATGTGAAGGAGCCCTGCGCGCTGTTCCGCGGCATCTGGGCGCCGGGCGCGCGCGAACAGGTGTGGATGAGCCACGGCGACCGGGTGATCCGCCTGCCCCCCGGCTTCCGCGCCGTGGCCACCAGCGAGGGCGCGCCCTTCGCCGCCTTCGCCGACGACCGCCGCCGCTATTACGGCCTGATGTTCCATCCCGAGGTCGTGCACACCCCGCACGGCGCGCAGTTGCTGCGCAACTTCACCCACGAGGTGGCGGGCTGTTCGGGCGGCTGGACCATGGCCGGCTTCCGCGACGCCCAGATTGCCCGCATCCGCGAGCAGGTCGGCAGCGGGCGCGTCATCTGCGGCCTGTCGGGCGGCGTCGATTCCTCGGTCGCCGCGGTGCTGATCCACGCCGCCATCGGCGACCAGCTCACCTGCATCTTCGTCGA
>CAYWOW010000260.1:0-4291 GCA_964459005.1 uncultured Acetobacteraceae bacterium | reverse complement strand
ACAAGGGTCCAACTTCGGGGCTGATTGACATCCAGCCGATGTGAAGCGGAATGCCGGTATCGCCTGCATGCTGGCCAAGGACGTCTCGTGGTCGCAAATCCAGGCCGCAACCGGGTGCAGCCGGGCAACTGTGGCAAAGATCGCCAAGCGTCCGACCAGCGCCACCGCCTGACCGCTGCACGCTTGGGGGCGGGATCCCAGTTCAGCGCTCAACCATATCCCATCCTTGGCGTGACGGCACTCGCGCTACGCGTTCAGCGGAAACGCCGTCACTGTGTTGACCATGTCGGTCAGGTGCTCGCCGGACAGCCGTCGCGCCAGCTCGGCATCGCGCGCGCGCAGCGCCTCGTAGATTGAGCGGTTGTAAGCGATTTGAGCGTCGCGCTGCTCCTTGCGGTCGTTCAGCGGGATCAGCCTGCCCCAACCCGCCTTGGCGCGCGCCGCCACCAGCATCTCGTACATAGCCACCAGGAGTGGGTTGCGCGTGGCCCGCACCACTTCGAGATGGAATGCGAAGCCGGCCTCCTTGAACGCCACCTGGTCGCGTGCCGCGTCCATCTCGCGCAGCCGTTCAGCCATGCGCAGGAAGTCCTCCTCGGTGGCACGCGCCACCACTAGGTCGCAGCAGTTCGGTTCAATCACCCGCCGCACCTCGATGGCATCCAGCGGGCTCACGCTCGGCGTCGCGAACAGCTGCCCCTCCGAAGGTGCTTGCGCCGCCTGGGCCACGTAGCTGCCGCTGCCCACCCGACGGATAAGAAAGCCGTCGCGCTCCAACTGATCGAGTACATCGCGGATGGTCTTGCGGCTGGCCCCGAATTCTTGCGCCAGCGCGCGCTCCGTCGGGATGCGGTTGCCGCGCACTAGCGCGCCGGTGACGATGGCGCTGCGCAGCCAAGCGTACACCCCGTCCTGCAAGGCACGCGCCCGCGCCCGCATGCTCAGGCCCTCAGCGTCTATCCGCTGGCGAATGACGACGGCGGACAGCGTGGCAAAATCGTTGTTGGTCATGGCGGTTCACGATCCAAATCAGAACCAATTTATCGACCGCTAGCAAGTTTGTCAATCGGACGCTTGACAGCCCTGTCAGTCATAGGCCTAAGGTTCGATCAAGCAAACACCGTACAAGATTGGGCGGAGACCACAAAAATTGGTTCGCAATTGGTCCGGGAGGATCGGATGATAACGCGCAGATCCGTGGCTTTCGGCGGCGGCGCCGGCGCCTTCGCCATGGCTGCCCGCCCCGCCATCGCCGAGGCCCGTGCAATCGAGGTGTGGAGCCTTGAATCGCCGGGCGATGGCAACGTCGTCGCGCGGGCGATCGCCCATGTGGTGAAGGGCTTCGAGGCGGTGCACCCCGGGGTCGAGCTGAAGATCACCAGCATGCCCTGGCAGCAGCTCAGCCCGACGCTGTTGCGCGCCTCCCGGGCGCGCCGGGTCCCCGATGTGGCGATGTTCTATTCGCCTGATCTGCCGGTGCAGATCGATGCCCGCACGGTGATGCCGCTGACCGGCTTCATGACGGACTGGCCGGAGGACAAGCGCGCCGACATCCTGCGGCTGCGCCAGGCCCAGGACGCCGCCGGCGTGATCTATGGCCTGCCCTGGCAGGTGCGCACGTCCGGCCTGTTCTATCGCGCCGACCTGCTGGAGAAGGTGGGTCGCCAGCCGCCCCGCACCCTCGCCGAGTGGTCCGACGCGGCCGCCGCGGCGCAGGGCGGCGACGTGGTCGGCATGGCGCTCGGTTTCAACCCGGGCGCCGCCTCGGTGGCGGCGGGCTGGTTCCTCACCACCCAGCTTGGCCTGGGCGCGGGCGTGCTCAAAGCCGACGGCAGCCCCGATTTCGCCAGCCCGCAGGCCGAACGCATCGTGCAATGGGTGTTCGAGCAGGTGCACGGGCGCAATCCGCCCACCCTGCCGCTGGACGTCGCGCTGCAGGACGGCGAAAAAGAACACGACCTGTTCAGCGCGCGCCGCCTGGTGTTCCTGCCGTCCTCGTCGGACCGCCATCCGCGCCTGCTGGCGCAGTCCGGCCTGCCTTTCGAGGCCATCGGCATGACCCGCTACCCGACCGACGATGCCGCCGTGCCGGCGCCTGCGCTGGTGCAGAGCTGGAACCTCACCATCCCGATCGGAGCCAAATCGCCGGATCTCGCCTGGGAGTTCATCGATCACTGGACCTCGACCGCCGAGCAGGTGGAGGGCTGCCGGATCGCCGGTTTCGTGCCGGCGCGGCGCAGCGCCTTGCAGGACCCGTTCTTCGACGCGCCGCAGGCGCGCATCATCCGCTTCGCCACCGAATATGCCGCCGACCACCCGATGCACTTCGACTTCCCGGTCAATACCTCGGCGCTCTACGACACCTGGGTGCGCATGTTCGGCCGCGTGCTGAACCAGGAGCTCGACGCGCGGGGCGGCCTGCAATGGGCCGAGGCCGACTATGCGCAGCGCCGCCGCGGCTGATCTGCGCGTGCCATGAACGCCGTCGCCGCCACCCTGGGAGGGCCGGCCTCGCGTGCCGCGCGACGGCGCCGGCGCAGCGAGGCGGCCGGCACGGCGGCGATGTTCTACCCTGCCTTCGCACTGGTGGCGGCGGTGTCGTTCTTCCCGCTGTTCTATGCCATCCGCCAGAGCCTGCACCGGGCCGACTATCTCGAACTCGGCGGCTTCGTCGGCCTGCGCAACTTCATCACCCTGTTCGCCACCGGCGGCGGCCTGCACTTCCTGTCGGTGTCGCTGCTGTTCGTCGCCGGCACGCTGGCGCTGGCGGTGCCGCTCGGCATCGGGCTGGCCCTGCTGCTGGCCCGGCCGATCCGATTTCGCACCGCTTTTCGCCTCGTGCTTGCCTTTCCCTGGGTGGTTTCCGAGTTGGTCACCGGCTATCTGTGGATGTGGTTCTACGACGGCCGGCTTGGTCCGCTGGCCGACCTGTTTTCCCGCTTCGGTCTGGCGAACCCGCTGAGCGATCCGCACACCGCGCTGGCCGGCGTGGTGCTGGCCAGCAGTTGGCGCGCCTATCCGCTGGTGATGATCTTCACCCTCGCCGCGCTACAGACCGTGCCGGTGGATGTGCAGGAGGCGGCGCGGCTGGATACCCTCAACGAGTGGCAGCGCCTGCGCTATGTCACCCTGCCGCTGATCCGCAGTTCCGTGCTCGTCGCGCTGGTGCTGACCACGCTGCACAGCTTCAACAGCGTCACTCTGGTGCTCGCCATGACCGGCGGCGGGCCGGTCGGCGCCACCGACGTGCTGGGCATGCGGGTGTTCAGCGAGGCCTTCCAGTTCTATCGCATGGACGTCGCCTGCACGATCGCGGTGGTGATCTTCGGCCTCAATATCCTGGCCAGCGCCGCCTTTATCCGGGTGTTGCGGGGACAACCGGAATGAGCGCGGGCCGGCGCGCGCGGACCCGCCGCGGGGTCGCCGACGTGGTGACCTACGCGGCGTTGCTGCTGGCCTGCGGTTTCGTGTTGCTGCCGATCGTGTGGGCGCTGTCGACCTCGGTGAAGTTGCCGCAGGAGATCCATGCCGGGCCGCACTGGTGGCCGCATGCGCCGACCCTGCACAATTACCTCGGCGGCGCGCTCGGGGCGAAATTCCAGCGCTATATCGCCAACAGCCTGCTGGTGGCCGCGGCGACTCTGGCGCTCAGCGTCGGGCTGGCCGTGCACGCCGCCTATGCCGTGGCGCGGCGGCGGTTCTTCGGCAAGAACGTGCTGCTGTTCCTGATCTGGGCAACCATCATGATCCCCGGGGTATCGGTGGTGGTGCCGCTCTACACGCTGTCGGTCGATGTCGGCCTGTACGACACCTATGCCGTGCTGGTGCTGGTGTACGCGGCCTGGTTGATCCCCACGTTGATCTGGCTGTTGCGCGGTTTCGTCGCCGCGATCCCGCCTTCACTGGAGGAGGCCGCGCTGGTCGATGGCTGCACGAAATTGCGCGCCTTCTATCTGGTGGTGCTGCCGTTGCTGCGCCCCGGCCTGGGCGCCGCCGCGGTGCTGGTGTTCGTGACCATCTGGAACGACTTCCTGATCGGCTTTGCCTTGACGCTCAGCGACGAGCACCGCCTGCTCCAGGTCGGGCTGCAGGCCTTCGTCACCGAGGGCGGCATCGACTGGGGGCCGATGATGGCGGCGACCATCTTCGCCCTGCTGCCAGCCGGGCTGTTATTCACCTTTCTGCAACGGGCCTTCATCCAGGGCGTCACCGGCGGCGCCGTGAAGGGCTGACATTCAACCGGAGGATCGATCTTGACCCAGACCAGCAAGTGGCGCGGCGTTTTCGTGAT
>CAYWOW010000259.1:0-4320 GCA_964459005.1 uncultured Acetobacteraceae bacterium | reverse complement strand
CCCGGCGACGTGTTCGCCACCCGCCGGCCGGACCCGGTGCTGCAACAGATCGAGGCTTTCGGCGACGGCACGCTCTCGGCCAATGACTGCTTCCGTCCGGTGTCGCGCTACTTCGACCGGCTGACGCGGCCCGAACAGGTGGTGCCGGCCTTCGAGCGGGCGATGCAGGTGCTCACCGACCCGGCGGAGTGCGGCCCGGTGACGCTGGCCTTCTGCCAGGACGTGCAGACCCAGGCCGCCGACTACCCGGCGCGCTTCTTCGAGCCGCGGCTGTGGCGCCGGCGGCGGGTGCGCCCGGACGAGCGCGAACTGGCCGATGCCGCCGCCTTGCTGCGCGGGGCGCAGCGGCCGCTGGTGGTGGCCGGCGGCGGCGTGCTCTACGCCGAGGCCGAGGCCGCGCTGGCGCATTTCTGCGCCGCGCATGGCCTGCCGCTGGCCGAAACCCAGGCCGGCAAATCCTCGCTTGCGGCGTCGCATCCGATGAACATGGGCGGCATCGGCGTCACCGGCACCGGGGCGGCGAACGCGCTCGCCGCCGAGGCCGACGTCATCCTCGCCGTGGGCACGCGGCTGCAGGATTTTACTTCGGGTTCGCGGGCGCTGTTTTCGGCGCCGGGACACCGCATCGTCGGGCTCAACGTGCAGCTTTTCGACGCCGCCAAGCACGGCGGCACGCCGCTGCTGGCTGACGCGCTGGTCGGGCTGGAGGCGCTGGAAGCGGCGCTCGCCCATTGGCAGGCGCCGGCCGCCTGGACCGGGCGGGCGCGGCAGGAGAAGGCCGCCTGGGAGGAACTCGCGGAACGCTACACCGCCGCCTCCAACGCCGGGTTGCCGTCGGACGCGCAGGTGATCGGGGCGGTGCAGCGCCAATTGCGGCCGGGCGATGTGGTGCTCAACGCCGCGGGCGGGCTGCCCGGCGAACTGCACAAGCTGTTCCGCGCCGAGGAGCCGCTCGGCTACCACATGGAATACGGCTTCTCCTGCATGGGCTACGAGATCGCCGGCGGCATCGGCACCAAGCTTGCCCTGCCCGACCGCAACGTCATCGTGATGGTGGGCGACGGCAGCTACCTGATGCTGAACTCCGAACTGGCGACCTCGGTCCTGCTCGGCCAGAAGCTGACGGTGGTGGTGCTGGACAATCACGGCTTCGGCTGCATCAACCGCCTGCAGCGGGCGACCGGCGGGGAGAGTTTTAACAACCTGCTGACCCACACGCTGCACGCCGAACTGCCCGTACTGGACTTCGCCGCCCACGCGCGCAGCCTGGGCGCGATCGCCGAAAAAGTCTCCGGCATCGCCGATCTTGAGGCCGCGCTGACGCGGGCGCGGGCGAGCGCGCGCACCCATGTCATCGTCATCGAGACCGACGCCGTCGCCAGCACGGAGGCCGGCGGCGCCTGGTGGGACGTGGCGGTGCCCGAGGTCTCGCCGCGCCCGCAGGTGGCCGAGGCGCGCGCCCGCTACGAGGACGCGACCGCCCGGCGCGCGGCGATCGACTGACGATTCATGATGGACTGAAGGAGATCCCCATGACTGTCCGCATCGGGGCCAACCCCATCTGCTGGTCGAACGACGACATGCAGGAACTGGGCGACGACATCTCGCTGGAGACCTGCCTCAGGGAAGCCAGCACCGTGGGCTTTCAGGGCATGGAGATGGGGCACAAGTTCCCCCGCCAGGCCGCCGCGCTGCGGGACGCGCTGGCGCCGTTCGGGCTGGCCTTCGTGTCGGGCTGGTATTCCTCGGAACTGCTGGTGCGCGACGCCGCGGCGGAACTGGTCGCGCTGCGTCCGCACCTCGACCTCCTGAAGGCGATGGGCTGCACGGCCCTGGTGTTCGCCGAGACTTCCAATGCGATCCACGGCGACGTGGCCAAACCGCTGTCGCAGCGGCCGGTGATGCCGGCGGGCGGCTGGAAGGAGTTTGGCCGTAGGATGACCGAGGTGGCGGCGGCCACGCTGGCGGAAGGCGTGCGGCTGACCTACCACCACCACATGGGCACGGTGGTGCAGAGCGAGGCCGACATCGACGCCTTCATGGCGGCGACCGGCCCGGAGGTGCATCTGCTGCTCGACACCGGTCACGCCACCTTCGCCGGCGCCGATCCGGTGGCACTGGCCCGGCGCTATCGCGGCCGCATCGGGCACGTCCACACCAAGGACGTGCGCGCCCCGATGATGGCGCTGAGCCGTGCCATGGACTGGAGCTTTCTCAGGAGCGTCGTGGAGGGCGTGTTCACGGTGCCGGGCGATGGCATGATCGACTTCGCCGCGGTATTTCGCGAACTGCCGGGCTACTCGGGCTGGGTGGTGCTGGAGGCCGAGCAGGACCCGGCGAAGGCGAACCCGCTGGTCTATACGACGAAAGGCTACGCGCACCTGCTGCGGGTGCTGACCGGGACGGGGTTGCGCTGATGTCGCCGCTGCTCATCAAGCCCGCGCGGGGCGCGGCGGACGGCCGGGTGCATCGCATCACGCCGGAATCGGCGGGCTGGTCTTATGTCGGCTTCGAGGTGTTCGACCTCGCCGCGGAGCAGGCGCTGGCGCAGCCGACGGGAGACCGGGAGGTCTGCCTGGTGCTGCTCTCCGGCCGTGCCGAGGTGAGCGCGGGCGGGCAGGATTTCGGCACGATTGGCGAGCGGAGCAGCCCATTCGAGGGCGCGCCGTGGTCGGTCTACGTGCCGGCGCGCGCGCAATGGCGCGTGGTGGCAAAAACCCCGGTGGAGTTGGCGGTGTGTTCCTCGCCCGCCGAGGGCCGGCTGCCCGCGCGGCTGATCCCGCCCACCGACGTCGGCCAGGAGACGCGCGGTAAGGGCACCAACACGCGCTACGTGCGCAACATCCTGCCCGACAGCGCGGCGGCGGAGACGCTGCTGGTGGTGGAAGTGATCACGCCGGGCGGCAACTGGTCGAGCTATCCGCCGCACAAGCACGACACCGACGCCCCGCCGCGCGAGACCTATCTGGAGGAGACCTACTATCACCGTCTCGTCCGCCCTGGTTTTGCCGTCCAGCGCGTCTATACCGACGATCTGTCGCTCGACGAGACGATGGCGGTGACCGACCGCGATGTGGTGCTGGTGCCCAGGGGCTACCACCCGGTCGGCGCGCCGATCGGCTTTGACCTCTACTACCTCAACACAATGGCGGGCCCGGTGCGGCAGTGGCATTTCACGCTCGCCCCGGAGCACGCCTTCCTCGGCTGGTGAATTAGCGGAAAGGAACGACAACATGGTTCGCTTCGCGGTGCTCGGATGCGGCCGCATCGGCCGGATGCACGCCCGGAACCTCGCCCGCCATCCGTCGGTGGAGCTGGTCAGCGTGTTCGACGTGCTCGCCGGCGTCGCCCAGGAGGTGGCGGGCGCGCTCGGCGTGAAGGCCGCGGCCTCCGTCGAGGACGTGCTGGCCGACAAGTCGGTGGAAGCGGTGCTGATCGCCACCCCCACCGACACCCATGTGCCGCTGCTGATCGCCGCGGCGAAGGCGGGCAAGGCGGTGCTGTGCGAGAAGCCGATCGACCTCGACATGGCGCGCGTGCAGGCCTGCTGGAAGGAGATCGCGCCGCTCAACCCGACGGTGATGATCGGCTTCAACCGCCGCTTCGATCCGTCGTTCAAGGCGGTGCACGACCGCATCGCGGCGGGCGAGATCGGCACCCCCGAGCTGGTGCTCATCAGCAGCCGCGATCCCGCGCCGCCGCCGGTCTCCTATGTCAAGGTTTCGGGCGGCCTGTTCCGCGACATGACCATCCACGACTTCGACATGGCGCGCTACCTGGTCGGCGACATCGTCGAGGTGCAGGCGACCGGCGGCAACCTGGTGGACCCGGCGATCCGCGAGGCCGGCGACATCGACACCGCCATGGTCACCATGCGCGCGGCAAGCGGGGCGTTGGTGCACATCAACAACTCGCGGCGCTCGGCCTATGGCTATGACCAGCGCATCGAGGCGTTCGGCGCGCGCGGCATGTTGCAGGCCGCCAACCGCACGGCGACCACGGTCGAGGCATCGAACGACCGCCACAGCGGTGCGCGCGACGTGGTACTGAACTTCTTCATCGAGCGCTACCAGGAAGCCTACGCCGCCGAGGTCGAGCACTTCGTCGCCTGCCTGCGCGAAAAGAAGCCGCCGATCGCCGGCTTCGCCGAGGGCGTCGAGGCGCTCCGCCTCGCCAACGCCGCGCTCGAAAGCTCGCACAGCGGAAAAACCGTGAGGATCGGGTCATGAACGACGCACCGACGAGCGGGGGGCATCCCAGCCCCTTGCTCAAGACCGTATCGACCACCGCGACCGACGTGTGGAACGACTCCTGTTCGCC
>CAYWOW010000258.1:0-4325 GCA_964459005.1 uncultured Acetobacteraceae bacterium | reverse complement strand
AACGCAACAAGACGGCGCAGGAGATCTGGAAGATCATCGTCGAGCAGCAGTACTCCATCGGCACGGTCGGCCAGTCGCCGGCGCAGTTCGGCGTTCGCATTGTCAGCCGGAGGCTGGGCAACATTCCAGGCCGCGCCTGCATCGCCCAGCACTGCCGCACGCCAGGCACGTCGCATCCCGAGACCTGGTATTTCAAAACGTGAGTGACAGACGCGAAATCCGGGGGGCGCCGCCCCCTGGATCCTTGCCGGAGCCGGCGCGCCGATGATCACGTTCCTGGTGCGGCGGTTCCTGCTGGCGATCGTCACGATCTGGCTGATCTCGGTGCTGTCGTTCGTGATCATCCAGTTGCCGCCGGGCGATTTCGTCGACACCTACATCGCCCAGATGGCCGCTTCCGGCAGCCAGGTTTCCGCCGAGGCGGCCAACGCGATGCGCCAGCTCTACGGACTGGACCGGCCCATGTACGTCCAGTACGCCAAGTGGATCGTGCGTGTCGTGCAGGGCGATTTCGGCGAGTCGATGGAATGGCGCCGGCCGGTGATGGAGGTCATCGGCGATCGCCTCTGGCTGACCCTGCTGCTGTCCTTCTCGGCGCTGATCATCACCTGGGGGCTGGCCCTGCCGATCGGCATCTATTCGGCGGTGCGGCAGTACTCGTTCGGCGACTACGCTTTCACGCTGGTGGGCTTCATCGGCATCGCGGTGCCGAATTTCCTGCTGGCGCTGGGCGTGATGTATTTCGCCTTCCGATGGTTCGGCGCCAGCGTCGGCGGCCTGTTCTCCGCCGAGTACACCCTGCTGCCGTGGAGCCTGGGGAAGGTGTGGGACCTGATGAGGCACCTGCCGCTGCCCGCTGTGATCCTCGCCCTGGGCGGCACCGCGCAGCTGGTGCGCATCATGCGCGCCAACCTGCTCGATGAGCTGCGGCGGCCCTACGTGGTGACCGCGCGGGCGAAGGGGCTGACCGAACGGCGGGTGATCCTGAAATACCCGGTGCGCGCGGCGCTCAATCCGTTCGCCAGCAACATCGCCTACCTGTTCCCGTACCTGGTGTCGGGCAGCGTCATCATCTCCATCGTGCTGGGGCTGCCCACGGTCGGGCCGCTGCTGGTGGAGTCGCTGATTTCGCAGGACATGTTCCTGGCCGGCACGATCGTGCTGCTGCTCGGCGTGCTGACCGTGGCGGGCACCTTCATTTCCGACCTCGTGCTGATGTGGGTCGACCCACGCCTGCGCCGGCAGATGGACTGACGCATGCGACTCCCATTCCAACGCCGCCGGGCCGTCTCCGCCGCCGAACGCTACGCCACGGCCACGCAGCTGCAGCTGACCTGGTGGCGGTTCCGCCGCCATCGGCTCGCCATGGTCAGCCTGGTCGTGCTGGTGCTCGCCTATGGCATGGCGATCATGGCCGACTTCCTCACCACCACGGACCCGCACGACACCAACGCCGCCACCAGCTACATCGCGCCGCAGGCGATCCACTGGCGCGACGACGACGGCAGCTTCCGGCCCTATATCTACGGGTTGAAGGGCGTGCGCGACCTGCGGACGTTCAAGCTGAACTACACGGTCGACACCTCCCGCAAGGTCTATCTGCAATTCCTCGCGCATAACTACACCTGGTCGGTGCTCGGCTTCCGGTCCGACCTGCATCTGGTGGGTCTCAGCAATCCGCAGCGCGGCGACGGCATCTACCTGCTCGGCACGGACCAGCTTGGCCGCGATCTGTGGTCGCGGCTGATGGTGGCGACCCGGGTGTCGCTGTTCATCGGGCTCACCGGGGTGTCGATCAGCCTGTTCCTGGGCATCGTGCTGGGCGGCATTTCAGCGATCTATGGCGGCTGGGTGGACCTCATCGTGCAACGGCTCATCGAGGTGGTGCGCTCGATGCCGACCATCCCGCTGTGGCTGGGGCTGGCGGCGGCGCTGCCGAGTTCGTGGAGCGTGACGCAGATCTACTTCGCCATCACCATCATCATTTCGCTGCTCGCCTGGACCGACCTGGCCCGGGTGGTGCGCGGGAAATTCCTGTCGCTGAAGGAGGAGGATTTTGTCCTCGCCGCCGAACTGGCGGGAGCGTCGCAGGCGCGGATCATCTTCCGCCACATGCTGCCCTCCTTCGCCAGCCACATCATCGCCGCGGTCAGCCTGGCGCTGCCGGCGATGATCATCAGCGAGACCTCGCTGAGCTTCCTCGGCCTCGGCCTGCGCCCGCCGGCGATTTCCTGGGGCGTCCTGTTGCAGGACGCGCAGAACATCCAGACCCTGGCGCTGGCGCCGTGGCTGCTGTCGGCGGCGGTGCCGGTGATCTTCGTCATCCTGGCCTTCAACTTCCTCGGCGACGGGTTGCGCGATGCGGCCGATCCCTATGGCTGAGCCGCTGTTGTCCGTGCGTGACCTGCAGACGCACTTCACCACCCCGGAAGGCACCATCCGCGCCGTCGATGGCATCGACTTCGACGTCTACGAGGGCCGCACGCTCGGCCTGGTCGGCGAGAGCGGCTGCGGCAAGAGCGTCACCGCGCGCAGCGTGCTGGGCATCGTGGAGGCGCCGGGCCGGGTGGTGGGCGGGCAGATCCTGCTGCGCACGCAGGCCGGCGGGCAGGTGGACCTGAGCAAGCTGGCGCCCGACAGCGCGGCCTATCGCGCCATCCGCGGACCCGAGATCGCGCTGATCTTCCAGGAACCGATGTCCTCGTTCAGCCAGTACTACACCATCGGCAACCAGATCACGGAGTCGATACGGCTGCACATGGGCCTGGACAAGCGGGCGGCGCGGGCGCGGGCGATCGAACTGCTTGACATGGTCGGCGTGCCGCAGCCCTCGCGGCGGGTGGACGAGTATCCGTTCGAGCTTTCCGGTGGGCTGCGCCAGCGCGTGATGATCGCCATGGCGCTGTCCTGCGACCCGCGCATCCTGTTCGCCGACGAGCCGACCACGGCGCTCGACGTCACCACCCAGGCGCAGATCCTCGATCTGCTGCGCGACCTGCAGGCCAAGCGCGGACTGGCCATCATCCTGATCACCCACGACATGGGGGTGATCGCCGAAATGGCGCACGACGTCGCGGTCATGTACCTCGGCCGGGCGGTCGAGACCGGACCGGTCGCCGACATCTTCGCCAGCCCCCACCACCCCTATACGCGCGCCCTGCTGCGCTCGATCCCGACGGTGCTGGCCAGGCCGCGCACCCGCCTGCCCACCATCGCCGGCTCCATCCCGCTGCCCTCGGCGCGGCCGGTGGGCTGCGCCTTCAGCCCGCGCTGCACCGAAGTGCTCGGCGAGGTCTGCGCCACCGCCCAGCCGCCGCCGGTGGTGGACGGGCCGCGCAACGTGCGCTGCTTCCTGCACGGGGGGGCGCCGTGACGGAGAACGTCATCCTGGACGTGCGCGGGCTGCGCAAGTGGTTCCCCATCCGCAAGGGGCTGCTGCGCCGCGTCGTCGGCCAGGTGCGCGCGGTGGACGGCGTGTCGTTCTTCATCCGCCGCGGCGAGACGCTGGCCCTGGTCGGCGAATCGGGCTGCGGCAAGACCACCGCGGCGCGCTGCATCCTGCGCGCGCTGGTGCCGACGGCCGGCAGCATCCATTTCCATCTGGGCGAGCGGGTAGTCGATCTCGCCACCCTGCCCCGGCGCGCCCTGCGGCCGCTGCGCCGGCACATGCAGATGGTGTTCCAGGACCCCTACGCCTCGCTGAACCCGCGCATGGTGGTCGGCGAGATCATCGGCGAGCCGCTGCTGATCAACGGCATGCGCAACCACGCCGAACGCCGCCGGCGCGTGCAGGAGCTGATGGAGCTGGTGCAACTGCCGCCCTCCACCCTCAACCGTTTCCCGCACGCCTTTTCCGGCGGCCAGCGCCAGCGCATCGGCATCGCCCGCGCGCTGGCGCTCAACCCTGGGCTGGTGGTGGCCGACGAGCCGGTCTCCGCGCTCGATGTGTCGGTGCAGGCGCAGATCCTGAACCTGATGCTCGACCTGCAGGACCGGCTGGGCCTGACCTATCTGTTCGTCGCCCACGACCTGTCGGTGGTGAAGCACGTCAGCGACCGGGTGGCGGTGATGTATGTCGGGCGCATCGTCGAGGTGGCGCCGACCGAGGCGCTGTACGCGGCGCCGCTGCACCCCTACACCGAGGCGCTGCTGTCGGCCGCGCCGGCGCCGATGCCGGGGATGGCCAGCAACCGCATCATCCTCGAGCGCGAGATCGCCGATCCGGCCAATCCGCCGCCGGGCTGCGCGTTTCACCCGCGCTGCCGCCACGCCACCGCCAACTGCCGGGAGGAAACCCCGGAGCTGCGCGAGGTGGCGCCGGGCCG
>CAYWOW010000257.1:0-4328 GCA_964459005.1 uncultured Acetobacteraceae bacterium | reverse complement strand
TCAGTGCCTGGTACTGGTCGCGCGCCGTCCTCGCCGCCCGTTTCCCCGAACTGGTAATGCCCAACCTGCGTGACGGGGGGGACGCTGTCGCGCTGGTTGACGCGGTGGCCTGGGCATGGCTGCCACGCATTCTGTTCCTGGCTGCCGCCGCGTCCGGCGTGGTGGCGGCGCTGCGCAGCGCGGCGTGGTTGCAGGCCGGCCTGGTGCTGGTGTGGTCCGGGCTGCTGCTGTTCGGGCTGGTCATGCGCCGCCGCGCCTTCGGCGCGCGCGACGACCTCGCCCCGCAATTGAGGGTGCAGGACGGCTGGGCGTTCCGCTGGGAAATCGGCATGCGCTTCGGCCAGATGCTGCGTCTCGCACCCGGCGGTGCCGGGCTGGCCGGCCTCTGGATGGGCCTGGGCATCGCCATGCTGCTGGGCAGCGCGTTGGCGGCCTTCGGGTTCGGCACCGAGGCGGTGCGCGGCGCGGTGCCGGCCTGGCCCGGCCTGGCGGTACTGCTCGGCACCGGGTTCCCCGGTCCCGGCGGCCTGTTCGTGGCGACCGCCTTCGCGCTGCCGGTGGCCACCGCGCTGGCCTTCGTCGCCGACGGCCTGCGCCTGCCCTCGTGCTGGGGCAGACTGATCCGCCGGCCGCCGGTGTTCCTGCCGCTCGTCCTGCTGGTCGCGGCCGTGCCCGCTGTCGTGCCGCTGCACGGGGTGCGCATCATCCCGCCTTCCCGCACCGCCCTCGGGCCGGCCGTCCGCCAGCCGCTCGGCGAGCTGTTCGCCAACTGGATCAAGGCCTGCGCGCCCGGCGACAAGGACGTGGTCCGCCCGGTGATCGTCGCCGTCTCCGGCGAGGCCTCGGGCGGGGCCTTGTGGGCCGCCCGCGTGCTGCGCGTCGTCGAGACCGCGCTGCCGCCGCCCGAGCCCGGCACCCCCGCCATCTTTGCGGTCAGCAGCGTGTCCGGCGGATCGCTCGGGGCCGGCGCCTGGATCAGTACGATCGCCGGTCAGCCCGACGGCCAGCGCTGCCGCACCGACCCCACCGCGGTGCCGCCGCTGGGCGATGGGGTGACCCGCGCCGACCGGGCGCTGTCGACGCTGGGCGGTGACGTGCTGTCACCGTTGCTGACCGGCATGCTCATCGACGATGTTCCGCGCGCCCTGTTCGGTTGGATCCCGCTGGCGACCGGCGCCCCGCCGTCGCGCGGCGGCGATCGCGCCGAAGCCCTGGAGCGCGGCCTCGAGCGTCTGTGGCACGCAGGCGGCGTCCGGGCCTCGGACGACCCCGCCCAGCGCCCGATGTCGTTCGATCGCGGCTTCCTGGACCTTTTCTATGGCGCCAGGGGGGAACCGCGGACCGGCATGCCGCTGTGGCTGCCCAACGCCACCGACAGCGTGGCCGGGCGGCGCGTGGTGCCGAGCGCGTTCACCAGCGACGATCCCCGCCAATGGCCGTTCCGCGACACCGGCGACGCGCTGGCGCTGCTCGGCGCCGACCTGCCCATCGCGACCGCGATCGACAACTCGGCCCGCGTCGCCTTTCTGTTGCCCGCAGGCGAGCTGGTGCCGCTGCGCCGGCCGCGCGATCTCACCGACCGTCATTACCATGAGCGGCCGACATCCGTCGTCGACGGCGGCTACTTCGACGATACCGGCCTGGTCACGGCGGTCGAGCTGGCGGAATGGCTGCGAGGCGCGGAGGGCAGGCAGGCCGCCGGCGACCGCCCGGTGGAGCCGATCATCATCGAGGCCAGCGCCGACGGCGTGCGCGCGGTGGGCGGCGAGAGCGTGGTGCGCTGCGGCGGCCTGCCAAAGGACGACCCGTCGGCTGCCGGCGCCGCCGGCGCCCGCCCGTCCATGCTGACCGCCGTGATCGGCCCGGCCGCGCCCGGCGGCGATCACGCGGGGCTGCTGCAGCGGCAGGTGCGGGATGCCTGGTGCCCGCGTGCCGGCCATCCGGGGCAGGCCTATTTCCACTTCTACCTGCACGCTCCGCCCGAGGCCGACCTGCCGCTGAACTGGACGCTGTCCGACGCGGCGGCCGCCTGGATCTGGCGCCAGGCCATGCGGAGTTGCGACAACGCGCAGGAACTGCTGCGCCTGCGCACGGCGCTGGCCGGACAGAACCCGTCGGCGGCGCCACAGGCGTCCTGCATCGCCACGCCGGGCTCCTAAGCAGGCGGGGCGCTGCCCTCAACCGGCCAGGGGCCTGGACACGCTTATACCGAACAGCAATCCTCGTCACCCCGCGATGCCGTTGACGCCCTTGCTATCGGTGGTTGCGGGGGCACGCAACCATCGTGACTTGCTGCTGGTTGGCTGATCCCCGGTACGCCCGAGCCAAGCCCCAGCGTGCGAATCTCTTCCGCTCCGCCGTATGACGAGTTCGGCAAAGACTGGTCCCGGGGCCAGGATATTCTGATACTTAACGCGCGTACGCGCTGCCAACTTGGCCGGATTCCCGAGCGGATGTCGTGCCCACGACTGCTTGCTCGCTGGCGATCCCGCTGAGCAGGATGTCTCTCTTTCAGTGCTCTTCGTCAGTACTGAGGAATTTGAGTGGACTGACGCCTGGCGGCGGAGCCGACTGATAGAGCACCATGACCGCTGGGGGTACCGACGGTGAGCGTGTTCACCACCCCAGGCCGGGCCAAACCGGAGCAGGTTCCATGATGCGGGTGCCAGCTCCGCCGTGACGGGCGCCCCGTCGCCGCCACGCCGGAAAGTGCGGCCGGCCGCACCGTGTCGGGCGCGCCGGCGATGTTGTGAAGCGCCAAGCCGCAGTGGGCTTGGAAAGCGTTCTTGGCCAGATCAAGGCCGATCGTGGTAGGATACATGGTGGACGGTTTCCCTCGTTGATGGCGCTTTACAGCGACTACATTGGCACCTCGCAATGCCGGGAGCGTGCGCCGTCCACCCCATCAATCTCGGCGCAGGCGGAGGGCACCAGTGACGCGTATAAAATTGAAATAATTATCATTTCGGGCCCTCGGGGCCTTACCCCACGGCGCATGTGGTGTACCGATCAAGACACCGCCGAAGCTGTCAGGCGGCCCGCGGGCCGCCTGACAGCCTCAACATTCACCCAGATTGTCGCCGCGCAGCAGAGCTCCGATTGGGCGCTGAGCTACAGCCACACGCACCCATTTCCCCCCCATTGCCTATACCCAGGCATCTCTGTCCGTGTTACGGAGCCGATGATGGTGCACCGTGTGCGGATTATCGCGGGGGCCAGGCTAAAATGCCGCAACCGCTAGGACAGAAGGTGCCTGCGCATGAGCCGTCCGAAACCATTTCGCGCCGCCGGCGTGATCGGCTGGCCGGTCGCACAATCGCGCTCGCCTGTCCTGCACACCTGGTGGCTTAAAAAGTACGGCATTTCCGGGGTGTACGTGCCAATGGCGGTGCAGCCCGGACGGCTGGAGGTGGCGCTGCGGGGGCTGTCGGCGCTCCGCTTCGCCGGCTGCAACGTCACCATTCCGCACAAGGAGGAAGCGGCTCGTCTGGTGGATCACACCGATGCATTGGCGCAGCGCGTGGGCGCGGTCAACCTGATTGTGGTGCAGCCCGACGGATCGCTCAGCGGCTCCAACACGGACGGCTACGGCTTCATCCAGAGCCTGCGCCACGACCGCCCGGACTGGCGCGGCGATGCCGGCCCGGCGGTGGTGCTAGGTGCCGGCGGCGGCGCGCGCAGTGTGGTGTTGAGCCTGCTGGACGAAGGAGCGCCGGAAATCCGGCTGGCCAACCGCGCCCGCGACCGTGCCGAGCACCTTGCCGCCGAGTTCGGCGGCCCCGTGCGTGTGCTGGACTGGGCGGAGCGCGAGTCGGCCCTGGCCGGAGCCGCCCTGCTGGTGAACACCACCAGCCTGGGCACCACCGGCGAGCCTGCGCTCGACCTGCGCCTGGATGACCTGCCGCGCGCTGCCCTGGTCTGTGACCTCGTGTACAACCCGCTGGAATCCCCGCTGCTCACGGCGGCGCGGACGCGCGGCAATCCGACGGAGAGCGGGCTCACCATGCTGCTCTATCAGGCCCGCCCGTCGTTCGAGGCCTGGTTCGGTATCCTGCCCGAGATCACCCCGGAGCAGCGCGCCGCCGTCGAGGCGACCATCCGGTGATCTGAAAAAGGTCGGAAATTCCCTCCCGATCGTTCTCACCAGCTTGCAAGGTCCGTCCGATGCCGCGGCTTCCGGCCCACTCGAAGCAAGGGGACCCTGATGTGAAGGCAATGACTTTGCCAGGCGCCGCCGCCGCGGTGGCGCTCCCCGCCGTGCTGGCCCCGCCAGCCCAGGCGAAGGAACGAAAGAAGTTGTGATGATCACCACCGAGGGCCCCTTTGCT
>CAYWOW010000256.1:0-4335 GCA_964459005.1 uncultured Acetobacteraceae bacterium | reverse complement strand
GTTGCCCGCCCTTCGGCATCGCATCGCGGGCATTGGTCGCCAGGTTGATCAGGGCGGCCTCCAGTTGGGCCGCGTCCACCTGCACCGGCCACAGCGCGGCATCGAGGTCCAGTGTCAGCGCGATGTGCTCGCCGAGCGTGCGGCGCAGCATGCGGGAGACGTCGCTGACCAGGAGGTTCACGTCCATCTGCTCTGGCCGCAACGACTGGCGGCGGGCGAAAGCGAGCAGGCGGCGGATCAGGTCGGCGCAGCGGACCGCGCCATCGCGCGCTTCCGCGCACAGGTCGGACGCCAAGGCGTCAGCGCCGACCAGCGGCTTCAGCAGATCGAGGTTGCCGATGATGATGCCGAGCATGTTGTTGAAGTCGTGCGCCATGCCGCCGGTGAGCTGGCCGAGGGCGTCCATCTTCTGCGATTGCGCGAGGGTGCGTTCGATCAGCCGGCGCTCGGTGATGTCCTGGGCGGTTCCCGCGACACGCCGGATGACGCCATCGGGATCGGCCACCGGACGGCCTTCGATGAGGTTCACGCGCTCTTCACCGTCCGGACGCCTGACCCTGATCTCGATGGGTTCGCGCTGCCGCCCGTCCGCCAGATCCGCGAACCAGTCCAGTTGCGGCTGAATGTCGGCGGGATGAAAGTGGGAGGTCAGATTTCCGAGCGTCGGCTTGAAGGTGAGCGGCAATCCGCGCAGGCGATGGAGTTGCCTGGACCAGACCGCCTCGCCGGTTGCGATGTCGATCTCCCAACTGCCGATCTGGGCGATCTCCTGCGCCCGCTCGAGGCGGGCCTCGCTGTCGCGCAGCAGCTGGTGGCGCGATTTCTCGCTCTCCTTCAGGTCGCGCTCGAGGGTGAAGGCGTGGTGGCGCATCAGCCGCTGGTGACGACCGAGCCGCAGCAGGTTCCGCGCCCGGGTCTGGAACTCCAGATAGTCCACCGGGTTGCGCAGGAAATCGCTGGCGCCGGCCTCCAGCGCCTCGATCCGGAAGTTCTGGTCGGCATACGCGGTCACCACCACCACCGGAACGTCGGGGCAGGTCGGCACGCGCCGGACGCGGCGGGTGAACTCGGCGCCATGCATCGAGGGCATCTTGTAGTCCGAGATCACCAGATCGGCGACGTTGTCGCCGAGCCACTCCAGCGCCTTGTGTGGGTCGTTGAACGAATGGACGCTGACCTCCGGCCCGACCCCCTCCGCGAGTTTGGCATAAAGCTTGAGATTGGCAGTCGAGTCATCGACGATGACAATATGCACGGCCTGGTGGGCCCCTGCTGGCGGCTGGATCGTCTCCATTTCTCGCTGGAAGCCCCTGACGTTGCAATTGTTTCCCGGGTCGGCCCGTTATGCCAGCGCTTCACCTCGCCACGCGCGGTGCACCTCGTGTAGATTAGCGCGAATTTCCGCAGTTAGCCAGAAAAATCAATAGACTCAGTAAGTTAATAAGAACGACTTCGCGTGAACTAAACCATTGATCGGGCGGGTCTTTTCGAGAAAATGTGGAAAATCGGGCCGTCCCGCGAAGCACAACTATTCGGTAGTCCTGGCAAATCGGCCGGCCCATGCCAATAATCGCGTTCAACTTCGGTGCCGAAGCTGATTGTGTTCACCGCCAATCCGACCCTCGCCGACGCCTGGTCGCGGCGCGCGCCGGTTCCAGGGCGGGCGGAGCAGCCGGTTTTGTCCGGGAGTGGCGACCCCAGCAGGACTCGAACCTGCGACCTACCGCTTAGCATCCCACTTCGGCTTTCGCCGCCGCCCTGCGGGCGTTCGTGGTCTGGACCATCCCTTCGCCATGGGCCGGCGTGGCCGACAGGCGCCTGCCATCTGGTCTCTACACCTTCCCGGCCGGGGCCGGGCTTGGCTCGGGATTGCCAGCGCCCGCGCGGGCGCAGGGTTCCCCGAGTTTGACAGGTTCTACGTCCGCCGTTTCCGGCGGCGCACTCCTACTCCTTCCGAAGGCGGTTGCTCTATCCGCTGAGCTATGGGGCCGTATGGGAGCGATATTAATGCGACCGCGGCCGCGCCGCCATGCCCCGCTCAGTGCGTCCAGTTTTCCGACCGGCCGAAGCGGAAATTGTCGGCATAGGCCTTCGGACGGAAGCGCCGGGTCTGCGGCAGCTCGATGTCGTAGGCGAGACCGCCCTTCTCGGCATAGGCGACCGCCTCCTCCCTGGTATCGAAGCGCAGGCGCACCTGGGTCTGGGTGTCGGCGCTGCCGCTCCAGCCCATCAGCGGGTCGGCCCGGCGCGCCTCGGCGGGCTCGAAGTCGAGGATCCACTCGTCGCAACCGGCCCTGCCGGACTGCATGGCCGTCTTGGGCTGCCGATAGATGCGGGCGCGATTGGTCATGGCGGCGTGGCTCCCCCGTTCGGGCAGGCCCCTGTAGCCGAGGCCGGCGGGCCCAGTCAAACCCGCTCAGGCCAAGCCGGCGCGCTCCTGCGCCACCCGGGCCAGCACGCTCCAGTCGGCATCGCCCCGGCCCAGGGCAATGGCGGTGAGCAGGCCGTCATGGGCCAGGCCGGCCAGCGGCATCGGCACCGCCAGGGTGTCGGCCGCGGCCAGCAACAGGCGCAGATCCTTCAGCCCGAGGCTCGCCTTGAACAGCTCCGCCCCGTCGCGCCGCTCGGCGATCATCCGGCCGTAGTTGGCGTAGACCGGCGACTGGAACAGGCGGTTCGCCGCATCGATGAAATCCTGCGGCGGGATGCCCGCCTTGCGCATCAGGGCAACCGCCTCGCCGAGCGTCTCAAGCATGGCGGCGAGGACGAAATTGTTGCCCAGCTTCACCAGGTTGGCGCGCCAGGGCTCGTCGCCGAATTCGGAAATGCCGCGGCCCATCGCCTCCAGCAGCGGGCGCACCCGGGCGCGCTGCTCCGCCTCGCCGGCCAGCACGATCCACAGTTTGGCGGCGGCGGCGGCATCGGGGCGGCCGAACACCGGGGCGGCTACGTAGGCGCGGTCGCGTTCGGCGTGCAGGGCGGCCATCCGGCGCGCGGTGGCGACGCTGACCGTGCTCATGGCGACGTGGACCGCCCCCGCGTCCAGCCCGTCCAGCAACCCGCCCCGCACCACCGCCTCCAGGGCGTTGTCGTCGGCCACCATGGTCAGCACCGCCTCGGCGCCTTCCACGGCAGCGCGCAGGTCGGCGGCGAGCCGCGGCGGCCGGTCGGCGAAGGCGTCGAGCGGCCTCGGGCTGCGGTTGAAGACCGTCATCTCGTGGCCGGCCCTGGCGAGGTTGACTGCCATCGGCAGGCCCATGGCTCCAAGGCCGACAAAGGTCAGTTTCATGCGGCATCTCCTGGCTTCACGCGGTTGCGCTTTTTCTGTTTGGTCCGGCCCGGTCGATCACCATCTCTCGCCCACTGGACAACCGGAGCCCCAAACATGATCGAACGCAGGCCGTTCGCAACCCTGGGTGGCGATGATCTCGGCTGGCTCAAGACCCGGCACCACTTTTCCTTCGCCAGCTACCACGATCCCGCTCGCATGGGCTGGGGCGGCCTGCGCGTGTTCAACGACGACGAAATCGCCGCCGGCGGCGGCTTTCCCCTCCACCCGCACGCCGACATGGAAATCATCACCTATGTGCGCGCCGGCGCGATCACCCACCGGGACTCGATGGGCAACGAGGGCCGCACGGAAGCCGGCGACGTCCAGGTGATGTCGGCCGGCACGGGCATCCGCCACTCCGAATACAACCTGGAAGCGGTGACCACCCTGATCTTCCAGATCTGGATCCATCCGACTGCCAGGGGCGGCGCGCCCTCCTGGGGGGCCAAGCCGTTCCCCCGGGCGGACCGGTCCGGTCGGTTTGTCACCCTGGCCAGCGGCGATGCCGCGGACCGGGACGCGCTCACGATCCGCGCCGACGCCCGCGTGCTGGGCGCGACGGTGAAAGCCGGCGAACACGTCGCCATCGACCTCGACCCCCGGCGCCACGCCTACCTGGTGCCCGCCAGCGGCGTCATCGAGGCCAACGGCGTGCGCATCGCGGCGCGCGACGGCGCGGCGATCACCGATGTCGCGAGGCTCGACATCGTCGCGCTGGAGGGTGCTGAAATCGTCCTGGTCGATGCCGCCTGACCGCGCCATGGGCCCGGTCGCGGGCGCCTGGCGTGCCAAAAATGTTGACTGCGCGGCCATTTTAACGAAATATACACGACCAATCCCGATCATGCGGGAAACGTCGGATAATGAAATCTTTCCGTGTCCCGAGGGATGACGTCCATGTCTGTCACGGCGATCCAGAAGCCTTTCGTGAAGCTCGGCAATCCCGCGTTCGATACTGACGACAACGTGGTCGTCGTGTCGGCGCAACCGGTGTTTGGCGCCTG
>CAYWOW010000255.1:0-4395 GCA_964459005.1 uncultured Acetobacteraceae bacterium | reverse complement strand
TGGTGGACTTGCCGCTGCCGGACAGGCCGGTGAACCACAGCACCGTCGGCTTCTGCCCATTCAGCGCGGCGAGCGCGTGGCGGTCCACCGAGAGGTGGTGCCGCACTATGTTGGAAGCGTCATCGGTCAGCGTCTCGACCATGCCGACGCCGACGGTGGCATTGCTCAGCCGATCGATGACGATGAAGCCGCCGAGCGCGGGACTGATGCGAAACGGTTCGACGGCGACCGGCGCCAGCAGCGCGACGCTGACCAACGCCACTTCGTTCATGCCCAGCGTGCCGGCCGGCATGGGGGCGAAGGTGTTGATGTCGACGCGGTGAAGGATGTGGATGACGCTGCCCGAGACGCTGCGGGTGCCGAGCTTGAACAGATAGCTGCGGCCGCAAAACAGAGGTGTTTCGGCCAGCCACACCAGATGCGCGTCGAACTTGCCGGTCGCAGGCACCGGGGCGGCGGCGGTGGCCAGCACGTCGCCGCGCGAGACGTCGATCTGGTCCGCCAGCACCAGGGTCACCGGCTCGCCCTGGCGCGCTTCATCGGGCTCGCCGTCTATGGTGACGATGCGCGCGACCGTGCTGCTCACCCCGGACGGCGCCACCGTGACCGCATCGCCCACCCGCACCTGCCCGGCGGCGACGGTGCCGGCGTAGCCACGGAAGTCCAGGTTGGGCCGGTTGACCCATTGCACCGGCATGCGGAATGGTTTTTCTCCCGCCGCCTCGGCGACATCCACCGTCTCGAGGTAATCGAGCAGGGCGGGGCCGGCGTACCACGGCGTGTTTGCGCTGGGCCCGCAGATATTGTCGCCGAAACGCGCGGATACCGGGATGGCGACGATCGAGCGAAAACCAAGCTCCGCCACCGCGTGCAGGTAGGCGTCGCGGATCGCCTCGAAGCGCGCCTGATCGAAGTCGACCAGGTCGATCTTGTTGACCGCCAGCACCACGTGGCGGATGCCCATGAGGGCGGCGATGAAGGAATGCCGGCGGGTCTGCGTCAGCACGCCGTGGCGGGCGTCCACCAGCACCACGGCCAGCTCGGCGTTGGAGGCGCCGGTCGCCATGTTGCGGGTGTACTGCTCGTGGCCGGGCGTGTCGGCGACGATGAAGCGCCGCCGCGGGGTGGCGAAGAACCGCCAGGCCACGTCGATGGTGATGCTTTGTTCGCGCTCGGCCTCCAGCCCATCGACCAGCAGGGCGAAGTCGATGTGCTCGCCGGCGGTGCCGTGCCGGACCGAATCGCACAGCAGCGCCGCCATCTGATCGTCGAAGATCAGTTGCGTGTCGTAGAGCAGGCGGCCGATCAGCGTGGACTTGCCATCGTCGACGCTGCCGCAGGTCAGCAGGCGCAGCAGGTCGGGCATCAGAAATACCCCTCCCGCTTCTTCTTCTCCATGCTGTCGGCCTCGTCGCGGTCGATCACCCTGCCGCCGCGTTCGGAACTTTGCACGGCGGTCATCTCGGCGACGATCGCGGGCAGGTCGCGGGCGGAGGAAGCGACGGCGCCGGTGAGCGGGTAGCAGCCCAGCGAGCGGAAGCGGACCAGGCGCGGCCGCGCCACTTCGCCGGGCAGCAGGCGCATGCGCTCGTCGTCTACCACGATCAGCGTGCCGTCGCGCTCCACCACCGGGCGCTCGGCGGCGAAATAGAGCGGCACGATGGGCAGATTCTCGTGCATGATGTAGGTCCAGACGTCGAGCTCGGTCCAGTTGGACAACGGGAAGACGCGGATGGTTTCGCCGGCGTTGGTGCGCCCGTTGTAGAGATTCCAGAATTCCGGCCGCTGGTTCTTGGGGTCCCATTGATGGTTGGCGGTGCGGAAGGAGAAGATGCGTTCCTTGGCGCGCGACTTTTCCTCGTCGCGGCGCCCGCCGCCGAAAGCCGCGTCGAAGCCGTGCCGGTCGAGCGCCTGCTTCAGCGCCTCGGTTTTCATCACCAGGGTGTAGTAGGCGCTGCCGTGGTCGAACGGGTTGATGCCGGCCCGCCGGCCTTCCTCGTTGGTGTGCACGATCAGGCGCAGGCCGAACCGGGCCGCCATTTGGTCGCGGAAGGCGATCATCTCGCGGAACTTCCAGCCGGTGTCGACATGCAGCAGCGGGAATGGCAATGGCCCCGGATAAAACGCCTTGCGCGCCAGGTGCAGCATCACCGTCGAGTCCTTGCCGATCGAATAGAGCAGGACCGGGGCGCGGCAATCCGCGAGCACCTCGCGGAAAATATGGATGCTCTCGGCCTCCAGCCGGCGCAGATGCGAGACACGGTTGTTGTCAACCGGCGGGATGGGGGTGGGGATGTCCAGGTGTTTTCTCACGTTACAACGACGGTTCACTATTCATCAGGAGAATATCACTCGAGATTCGCCGGATAGCCATCCCGAAGAAACCGCGGGATCGCGTCTTCCGGGCCGACCCGCAGTGCTGCGCCGTCGGGGCCGGGCCGCGGGCCGGCGACCGTCACATAACAAATTGATTCGATTGCCCTAAAGATGGTGCCCAGGGGCGGAATTGAACCACCGACACTGCGATTTTCAGTGTCAGTCTCCTGGTTGCCGGCAGATGATAGGGGCTTCCTAAGCCTCACAAAAATCACTACTTTCTATGTTCCAAGGTGACCGGAATCGCCGTAGGATGACCCTGGCGGGTGCAACCGGGTAGCAATGGAAGGCAAGCGATGGGCGATTTGGTAGCGCTTCGGCCGACGGCGGTCAACGCCAAGCCAGCACAAAGGAGTGGGCGAATTCGGTTCACCGAGGATCGTGTTGCCGCGCTGCCGGCGCCTGCCGCCGGGTCGAGCTACGCATACGACACGGAGCAGCCCGGCCTTGCTGTACGTGTGACCACGGCGGGTGTCCGCACATTTGTTTTGATCAAGAAGGTCGATGGCAAGCCACAGCGGATCACGCTCGGTAGGTTTCCGGGGCTGCGGCTTGGGGCAGCCCGTCAGGCGGCGCGTCAGTGGATAGGCAAGATCGCGGCCGGCGTCGACGTGGTGCAGGAGATCAAGGCACAGCGGGCGCGCAAGCGCACTTTGGCCGATGAGTGGTCACATTATCTGGAGCGCATCCGTCTGAGCAAAGGTAACCGCACGTGGGAGCGCGATAAGAAGAGGTGGGAAACAGCCATTGCCCCAAAGATCGGGCACAAGGCGCTGTCCGAATTGGCCCTGGCAGATCTGCAGCGTGTGGTCACCGGCATCGGCGTCAAGCATCCCATCGCAGCGAACCGGGTGGCCGCGTTGCTGGGGTCGTTTGTCCGCTTCGCCACGGCGAAGCACGGACTGCCGAATCCGGCACACGGGCTGGAGCGGTTCCCCGAGAGTGTGCGGGAACGGTTCCTGCGAGCTGATGAAGTGGGCAAGTTACTGGAGGCGATCCGCGCCGCTGGTGACCCCTGGGCCGACCTGTTCGAGTTGCTGCTGTGGACAGGTGCACGTCGGGGCGCCGTGATGACGATGGCGTGGGATGATATCGATCTGCGGCAAGGGGTGTGGCACCTCCAGGCCGCCAAGACCAAGAACAAACGCGCTGCTACGCTGCCCCTGACCGAACCGGCCCTCGCGATCCTGCGCAGGCGCGAAGAACGGCGGGCAGGGGAGGCATGGGTTTTCCCCGGTGACGGGCGGACAGGCCACGTGGCGACCGTGGCGAAGGCATGGGCACGCGTTCTGACGGCCGCCGGGCTGTCCGACCTACGACCGCATGATTTGCGTCGCACCGTCGGCAGTTGGCTGGCCGGCGGCGGACATTCTGCGTTTGTCATCCAGCGAGCACTCACACATGCCAGCAGCGCCAGCGCCAAGCACTATGCGCACCTTGATGTGACCGCAGTTCGGGCTGCGCTGGATCAAGTGGCGGAGGCCATGCAGCGGGCAGTGGAGGCTGAATAGTGCAAATGCAAGTCGGCACGCTCCCTCCAGATGCTGAGCGCTGGCTCCGCTTTGCGCTGCGGCTGACACCATGGGTGCAGTCCAAGCCGAACCCAGTCCGCGCCACGATCAGTGCCCAACTGGCGCACGATCTGATGTTTGCTGTAGGTCAGGTTGCCGCTACCGCGCCGCCACGGGCACCCGTCATCCAAACCCAGGCTGATCGGAAGCGGGCTGAGGGCGCCGGCAGGAAGCCTAACGTTACGAGAGAGATACTTGCCAGCGATGTGCGGCGGGCCATGGATGCGTTGAATCTACCGTCGGGGACGTGGTTCATCGAGGGGGACGCGAGCCCTGCGCTTCAGGTGCTGCGGGTCTGCTGGTGGGCTGCGACGCTGCATACCGAACAGCTTCCTAGCGGTCGCCATCGCCGCCGGGGCGACCACATTGCGGATTCCGATGATTGTGGACAGCGATTCCAATCGAAGCCGGACGCTGATTCCAATCGAAGGCGGACAGTGATTCCGAT
>CAYWOW010000254.1:0-4416 GCA_964459005.1 uncultured Acetobacteraceae bacterium | reverse complement strand
ATCAGGACGCCGCCCAGCATGGCGCCCGGCACGTTGCCGATGCCGCCCAGCACGGCGGCGGTGAAAGCGCGCAGACCCGAGTTGAAGCCGATGATGAAGCTGGTGAAGTTGTAGTAGAGGCCGAAGATCAGGCCGCCTGCCCCGGCCAGGGCGGAGCCGAGGAAGAACGCCATCATGATGACGCGATCGACCTCGACGCCCATCATGCGCGCCGCCTCGGCGTCCTGCGCGGTGGCCCGCATGGCGCGGCCCATCTTCGTCCGCTGCACGAAGAAGGTCAGCGCCAGCATCAGCAGCGTGGCGATGATCCAGATCAGCACCTCGCGCAGGCGCAGCACGGCGCCGCCGATGGCGAACTGCACCGAGGGCAGCGGATTCGGAAAGTTCTTCGAATCCGCGCCGACCGTCAGCAGGACGAGGTTGAACAGGATGTACGAGACGCCGATGGTGGTGATCATCGCCGCCGGCCCCTTCACGTTGCGCAGCCGGCGCAGCATGAAGCGCTCGATGCCGACGCCGATCACGCCGGTCGCCAGCATGGTCACCGCGAAAGCCGCCACCAGCACGCCGACCAGCGGCAGGCCATAGAGGATGGTGTCCTGACCCGACACGCCGAACTGCTGCAACACCCACAGCGCGATGAACGAGCCGACCATGAAGACGTTGAAATGGGAGAAGTTGATCAGCTCGAGGATGCCGTAGACCAGCGTGAAGCCGAGCGCCAGCAGCGCGTACATGGCGCCGAGGCTCAGGCCGTTGATGGCCTGTTGCAGGAAAAGGTCGGTTACCGTCATGTCCCCATCCCAAGGCCCGGCGCACCCGCGCCGGGCCCGGTTGCAGTGCGGTCGCCGCCGGCGGGGCTCAAGCCATCGGCGCCACGCCCACGTATTTGTACTGGTCGGCCGGGCTGTCGAGCGGCTTGGCCGGGTCCTTCTTGATCTGGAACACGCTGATGATCTTGTTCTTGAGGTCGCCGTTCTCGTCGAACGCGATCGGACCGAGCAGCGAGTTCTGGATCGTCACGCCCTGAATCGCGTCGCGCACGGCGTCGCGCGTCACCGGCTTCTTGTTCGCCTCCAGGTCCTTCACCGCCTCGATGATGACGCGCGCGGCGGTGTAGCAGGTGATCGTGTAGTCGTCGGGCTGGATCTTGAAGCGCTCGACGTAGCGCTTGCTGAAATCGGCCACCTTCGGATCGTCGGTGACGTGCGGCGCGGCGATGGTGGCATACCAGCCCTCGACGGCGGGGAATCCGGCGCCGGCGAGCAGGTCGGCGCTCTGCATGCCGTCGCCTCCGGCCTTGATGACGTTGGGCAGGATCTCGTAGGCCTGCTTTGCCAACTTCACGCCGGCCTGGCCGACGCCGCCATAGTACAGCGCCTGCGGATCGAGGCTCTTGATCTTGGTGAGAACGGCGGCGTAGTCGGCCGCCTTGGGATCGAGCCGGTCGCGGCCGAGCACCTTGATGCCGATCTTCTCGGCCTGCTTCTGGAACGCATCGGCCAGGCCGACCCCGTAGGCGCCCGAATCATCGAGGACGTAGACCGATTTCACCTTCAGGGTCTCGGCCATGTAGTTGGCCATGTTCGGCCCCTGGTAGGCGTCCGTGGCGACGGTGCGGAAATAGATCGGCTTGCCGGCCGGACGGTACTGGGCGGCGAATTTCGGGTCGGTGATGTCGGGGTTGGTGGACGAGGGCGTGATGGTGGCGAGGTCGCCGGCGCTCAGGATCGGCGCCATCGCCTTGCCGGCGCCCGACATCTGCGGCCCCAGGGCGGCGATGACGGCGCGGTCGGACACCATCTTGCGGGCATTGGTGGCGGCCTGCGCGGGGTCGTACTGGCCGGCGGTGGCGCTGCCGTCGTCGTATTTCTCCAGGTCGAAGGTGATGCCCGGCACCTCGTGGTACTTGTCCGCCTCCTCGAAGGCGAGGATGGCGCCGTTGGCGATGCGGCTGGCCGAGGTGGCATCGGCGCCGGTGAAGGACAGGTTGATGCCCACCTTCACCACCTGGTCGGCGCGCGCGGGGCCGATCCCGACGGCGGAAACCGCGGCCATCCCGGCGGCGGCCTTGAATGCGGAACGGCGTGTCAGCATGCGGTCAATCTCCCCTGTTTTTTTTGCCAAGCGTGGCGGACCACTGGCCGCCCGAGCCGGAGAATGGGAACGTCATGCCGTCTTGGCAAGCCTGCCTCCCGTTGGACGCAGGGAAACCACGACGACCGGACGCCCATTGCGGCGCAACTCCCATCGCAGGGGCCATAGCAAGCGCCGTGCCGCGGGCGACGTCGCGGCGGGGCGGTGCTAGGAAGCCGCCATGGCCCCTCCCCTGCTCCTGCTCCAGGACGTGTCGCTGACGCTCGGCGCGGCACCGCTGCTCCATTCTGCCCAATTGTCGGTCAGTCCCGGTGAGCGGCTGTGCGTCGTGGGGCGCAACGGCTCCGGCAAATCCACCCTGTTGCGCATCGCCGCGGGAACCCAGGGGTTCGACTCGGGCAGCCGCTTCCTGCAACCCGGCACCACCGTGCGCTATCTGCCGCAGGAGCCGGACCTTTCCGGATTCGACAGCACGGGAGCCTATGTGGCGGCCGGGCTGGGACCGGGCGACGACCCGCACCGCGGCCGCGCCCAACTGGAAGCGCTCGGGCTGACCGGCCGGGAGGACCCCGCGCTGCTGTCCGGGGGCGAGGCGCGGCGGGCGGCGCTGGCGCGCGTGCTGGCGCCGGCGCCGGACATTCTCCTGCTCGACGAACCCACCAACCATCTGGACCTGCCGGCCATCGCCTGGCTGGAGGCCGAGCTGGCGGCCTTGCGCGCCGCCCTGGTGCTGATCAGCCACGACCGCCGGCTGCTGGAGCGGCTGTCGCGGGCGGTGGTGTGGCTGGACCGCGGCGCCACCCGGCGCATGGAGCGCGGCTTCGCCGGCTTCGAGGCCTGGCGCGACGAGGTGCTGGAGCAGGAGGAACGCGACCTCCACAAGCTTGCCCGCAAGATCGTCGTCGAGGAGGACTGGCTGCGCTACGGCGTGACCGCCCGGCGCAAGCGCAACGTCCGCCGCCTGGGCAACCTGCACGCGTTGCGCGCCCAGCACCGGGCCGCGCAGGCTCCGCTTGGCACCGCCCGGCTGGAAGCGGCGGAGGGCGAGACCTCCGGGCGGATCGTCATCGAGGCGATCGGCCTGACCAAGAGCTTTGGCGATCGCGTCATCGTGCGCGGGCTGACCACGAAAATTCTGCGCGGCGACCGGGTTGCCCTGGTCGGGCCGAACGGCGCCGGCAAGACCACGCTGCTGAACCTGCTGACCGGCCGGCTGGCCCCCGACGCCGGCACGGTGAAACTCGGCGCCGCCCTGCAGATGGTGACGCTGGACCAGCGCCGCGACAGCCTGGACCCGGCGGCGACGCTGGCCGACACGCTGACCGGCGGGCACGGCGATACGGTTATCGTCAACGGGCAGGCCCGTCACGTCATGGGCTACATGAAGGACTTCCTGTTCGCCCCGGCGCAGGCGCGCACGCCGGTGGGCACGCTGTCCGGCGGCGAGCGCGGGCGGGTGGCGCTGGCGGTGGCGCTGGCGCGGCCCTCCAACCTGCTGGTTCTCGACGAGCCGACCAACGACCTCGACCTGGAGACGCTGGACCTGTTGCAGGAGTTGCTGGCCGACTATCCCGGCACGGTGCTGCTGGTCAGCCACGACCGCGACTTCCTCGACCGGGTGGCGACGTCGGTGGTGAACGCCGAGGGCGACGGGGCCTGGGTGGACTATGCCGGCGGGTTCTCGGACATGCTGGCGCAGGGCGGGCGCATCATGGGCGCCGCCGTACCCCCGCCGGAACCGCCGCGACCCAAAGCCTCGCCGCCCCAGAAAGAAAAAGCCGCCGCAGCGCGAACAAAACTGTCGTTCAAGGATAAGCATGCGCTGGCCGCGTTGCCCGGCCGGATCGAAACGCTCCAGACCGAGGTGGCGCGCTGCCAGGCCAAACTGGCGGACCCCGATCTCTACGCCCGCGACGTGGCCGGCTTCGCCCGCCTCAGCGAGCGGCTGGCGAAAGCCGCGGCGGAGCTCGCCGCGGCCGAGGAGCGTTGGCTGGAACTGGAGTTACTGCGCGAGGAGATGGAAGGACGATGAGACGATTCATTGTCATGGCCGGTGTGCTGCTGGCCCTGTCGGGTTGCGGCCTAGCCGCGGCGCCGTGCCGGGTGACGTCGGCGGCGCTCAAGATCATACCGATGGTTGGCCATCCCGCGGCCGCTTCCTTCGACGCCTGCGCCGAGGAGATCGACCCGCCGAGGGAGGACCGTTAGCATGGCGAAGGCCGGCATTCCGCCCTGGCCTTCCCGCCTGACTATTCCGCCCAAACGCACGGTATTGGACTGATGGCACAGATCGGCGAAGATCGTTTCGCTTTCGGCGGC
>CAYWOW010000253.1:2209-4433 GCA_964459005.1 uncultured Acetobacteraceae bacterium | reverse complement strand
CCTTCACTCCCAGGTCACCTGACACGTGACGCACTTATCAGGGCTCAAGCCCTAAAAGTCGCGGGTTCCAAGGGCCTCGCGGCCCTTGGCGGGGGGGCGGGGCAGAGCCTCGCACTATCTTAACGCCGCACGCCGCCGGTGGCCTTGCCCACCGCCGCGACCACCTTCGCGCAGGCCGCCTCGATCTCGGCGTCGGTGAGCGAGCGTTCGCGGGGCTGGAACATCACCTCGATGGCCAGCGACTTCTTGCCGGCGGGCAAGCCGTCGCCCTCGTAAAGGTCGAACAGGGTCACCCCGGCGACGAGGGTGCGCTCGGCGCCGCGGGCGGCGCGCAGCAGCGCGTCGGCGGTGACCGAGGCGTCCACGACGAAGGCGAAGTCGCGGCGGACGAGATGGAAGGCGGGCAGGTCGGGGGCGGCTTTCTTGCGGCGCTTGGGGTCGGGGATGGCGTCGAGGAACACCTCGAAGGCGACCGCCGGGCCGGCGAGGTCGAGGGCGGCCAGCACGGCCGGATGCAGCTCGCCGAAGGTGGCCAGCACGGTTTTTGGGCCCTGGCGCACCACGCCCGCGCGGCCCGGGTGATAGAAGGCCGGCGGGTCGGCGGTGACGGTCAGCGCGTCGAGCGGCACGCCGAGGGAAGCCAGCACCGCCCAGGCGTCGCCCTTGGCGTCCATGGCATCGACGCCGCGGGCGGGCACGATCCAGCTACGCGATGTCGTGCCGGCGCGCACCCCGGCGGCGATCAGGCGATGGTTTTCCGGCGCGGGGGACTCGAAGCCGGGGCCGACCTCGAACAGGGCGATGTCGCCATAACCGCGGGCGGCGTTGCGCTGGGCGGCCAGGGTCAGGGTCGCCACCGGCGTCGGACGCATCTGGTCGAGATCGCTGGCGATCGGGTTTTCCAGGTGCAGGGTTTCCGGGGCCGGGCCGAACAAGGCGGCGACGCGCCGCTCCAGGAAGCTGAAAGTGACGCATTCCGCCAGGCCGCGCGCGGCCAGCGTGCGCCGGGCCAGCGTGGTGCGGGTCTGGCGCGCGGTGAGCGTGCGGCCGGGGACGGGGGCGGCGCCGGGCAGGCTGACCGGCGGCACCGCGTCCAGGCCGCGCAGGCGCAGCACCTCCTCGATCAGGTCGGCCTCGGCCTCGACGGCGTCGCGGCCCTCGGCGGCTTTTTCCGCGCGGCCGGGGGGCAGGTCGGGGGCGGGCTCCAGGGGCGTGCCGCCGGCGACGTCGTTGCGCCAGGACGGGACCTGCACGGTGACGGTTGCGCCGTCGCGGGCGGCGAGGGTGAAGCCGAGGCGGGCGAGCGCATCCACCGCCTCGTCGGGGGGCACGTCGAGGCCGCCGAAGTCGCGGAGGCGGGAGAAGCGCAGGGTGGCCTGGCGCTGCCAGGCCGGCTCGGCGCCGGCGGCGACGATCTCGCTGGCCTCGCCGCCGCAGAGGTCGAGAATCATCCGGGTGGCCGCCTCGACGGCGTCCGGCATCAGGGCGGGGTCGATGCCGCGCTCAAAGCGCTGGCGGGCGTCCGAGGCGAGCCCGTGGCGGCGGCCGGTGAGCGCCACCCGCACCGGGTCGAACAGGGCGCATTCGACGAACACCGAGGTGGTGGTCTCGTCGCAGCCGGTCGCCTCGCCGCCCATCACGCCGGCCAGCGACTGCACGCCGGCGGCATCGGCGATGGCGCAGTCCTCGGGGCCGACCGTGTAGTCCTTGCCGTTGAGCGCCCGGAAGGTCTCGCCGGCGCCGGGGCGGAAGATCAGTTCGCCGCCCTGGACCTTGTCGGCGTCGAACACGTGCAGGGGGCGGCCGAGGTCGATGGTGAAGAAGTTCGTCATGTCGACCAGGGCGTTGATCGGCCTGAGCCCGATCGACAGCAGGCGCTCCTGCAGCCATTGCGGGCTGGCGCCGTTGCGGATGCCGCGCACCGTGCGGCCCAGCACCCAGGGGCAGGCCTGCGGCATGTCGATGCGCCAGCGCAGGGGGCTGGCGAAGACGGGCGGAATCTTCGCCGGCGCGAAGGGGCGCAGGGTGCCCAGCCCGGCCGCCGCGAGGTCGCGCGCCACGCCGCGCACCGCCAGGGCGTCGCCGCGGTTGGGAGTGACGCTGATGTCGATGACCGGGTCGTCGAGGCCGGCCCAGTGCGGGTAGGACGCGCCGACCGGGGCGTCGGGGGGCAGCTCGATGATGCCGGTGTGGTCGTCGCCCAGGCCCATTTCGCGCACGGACA
>CAYWOW010000253.1:0-2109 GCA_964459005.1 uncultured Acetobacteraceae bacterium | reverse complement strand
CGCCAGCGCGGCGCCGCGATCCTCCACGCCTTCCAGCTCGAGGCCGATGGCGGTGAGGGTGTCGGTGATTTCGCGGAGCGAGGCGGTGGTGTCGAGGTGCGTCTTGAGCCAGGACAGGGTGAATTTCATGGCGTCACACCCCCTCGTGCAGCATGGCCGGGGCCAGCGGGTTGGTGCCGTAGTGGCGCAGCCAGCGGATGTCGCTTTCGTAGAACGGCCGCAGGTCGGGGATGCCGTGCTTGAGCATGGTGACGCGCTCGATGCCCATGCCGAAGGCAAAGCCCTGCCACTCCCGCGGGTCGATGCCGCAGTTGGCCAGGACTTTGGCGTGGACCATGCCACTGCCGAGAATCTCGAGCCAGTCGCCGCCGCCGCCCAGCTCGCCGGTGCGGCGGTTCCAGCCGATGTCGACTTCCATCGAGGGCTCGGTGAACGGGAAGTAGGAGGACCGGAAGCGCACGGGAAGACCAGAGATGCCGAAGAAGGCGCGGAGAAAGTCGATCAGGCAGCCCTTGAGGTGGCCGAGCGTGATGTCGCGGTCGAGCACCAGGCCCTCGACCTGGTGGAACATCGGGCTGTGGGTGGCGTCATGGTCGGCGCGGTAGGTGCGGCCGGGGACGATGACGCGGAACGGCAGCTCGCGGGTGAGCATGGTGCGGGCCTGCACCGGCGAGGTGTGGGTACGCAGCACCGGACGCCGGCCGCCCGGCTCGGGGGCGGGCACGTAGAAGGTGTCCATGTCCTCGCGGGCGGCGTGGTGGGCGGGGATGTTGAGGGCGGAGAAGTTGAGCCAGTCGCTCTCGATGTCCGGCCCCTCGGCGATCTCGAAGCCCATGGCACCGAAGATGGCGGCCATTTCCTCCATGGTGTGGCTGATCGGGTGGATCAGGCCGGCGGGGGAGGGGCGCGGCGGCAGGGTGACGTCGAGGCGCTCGGAGGCGAGGCGGGCGTTCAGCGCGGCGGCCTCGAGTTCGGCGCGGCGGGCTTCGACGGCCGCGGCGAGCTGCTCCTTGAGCGCGTTCAGGGCGGCGCCACGGGTGCGGCGTTCCTCCGGCGAGACGCGGCCGAGTTCCTTCAGGAGCGCGGTGAGGCGGCCGTTTTTGCCGAGCACGCCGACGCGCACGGCGTCCCAGGCGCGCAGGTCGGCGGCGGCGGCCAGGGCCGCGTCGGTTTCGGTTTTCAGCGTCAGCAGATCGTCGGTCATTGTCCTGTCCGTGCAAAAAAGGCCGCCCTGTGCGGGCGGCCCTTTGCGTGATCGATGGCCGCGGCACCCAGCGGGTCGCGGCCGGCCCCCGGAGGAGCGTTACGAAAGAGCGGCCTGCACCTTCTTGACGATTTCACCGAAGGACGCGGGGTCGTCGTAGGCGATGGCGGCCAGCACCTTGCGATCCATCTCGATCCCCGCGCTCTTCAGCCCGGCGATAAATCGGGAGTAGGTGAGGCCGTGTTCGCGCACGGCGGCGTTGATGCGCTGGATCCACAGGCCGCGGAACTCGCGCTTCTTCACGCGGCGGTCGCGGTAGGCGTACTGGAGGGATTTCTCCAGCCGCTCGATCGCGATGCGGTAATTGGTGGAGGAGCGGCCGCGGAAGCCTTTCGAGGCGTCGACGACCTTCTTGTGGCGGGCGTGGGTGGTGACGCCCCGTTTGACACGTGCCATGTGCGCTCTCCTCAGTCCAGCCCGTAGGGGGCCCACTGCTTGACGGTCAGGCCGTCGGCGTGGGTGAGGGTCTGGCTGCCGCGGTTCTGGCGCTTCATTTTCTGGGAGCGGTTGATGAGGCCATGACGCTTCTTGCCGGGGCCGGCGAGGACCTTGCCCGTGGCGGTGATCTTGAAGCGTTTCTTGACCGATGACTTGGTCTTCAGTTTGGGCATTTGGGTCTCCTGAACTGCTTGTCCTGCGGGACGCAGGCGTCGCGGCCGGGCATGCCCACACAGGCCCGGCGCGCAAACGAGGGGCGGCTTATAGCCGTGGGCGGGGGGGGTTGCAAGGTACCCGGGCCGGGCGGAGCGGGATGGCCGTTGCGGCGGCCGGTGGCAATCCCTATAAGGCGCGGCGCCGCTGGGTTCGGAGAGGTGCCAGAGTGGTCGATCGGGACGGTCTCGAAA
>CAYWOW010000252.1:0-4435 GCA_964459005.1 uncultured Acetobacteraceae bacterium | reverse complement strand
CCCAATCGGCCAACGCGCGCACCGACCTTGGTCTTCGCCACGGTGGTGATCTTGTCCACCATCAGGCGGCAGGGAACGCGCAGCCCGTTGCGTTCGTCGGGTTCCACGGGCAGGCGGAACAAAGGCGCGTCGGTCGCGTCCGTGGTGAAGGCGCAGACGGTGATGGAGTCGGTGGCGTCGAAACTGTCGTCCTGGACGATGACGGCGGGGCGCGGCTTGCCCGCATAGTCGCGCCCCCCGGCAACGGTCCAGATGTCACCCCGCCTCATGCATCGCCCCAGTCCGACACCGCCTCGATGAACGCCTGATCCTCGCGCGCGGAACTGCTGGCGGCGACGGCCAGCGACTGGTGATGCGCCTGCGCGCGGAAGGCGGGCGAACGCACGTCCGGAACCCAGATCTGAACGGGACGCAAACCCTGCGCGCGCAAACGCTCGCGGTGTTCCCGCACCTTCACCCGCGAAGGCTTCGGACCCGATGCTGTGGCCACGACGAATTCTCCGGTCAGGTTACATGTAACCTACCACGGGCAAGGCTTCCTGACCAGGAATTTCCGCGGGCAGCCGCGCTATCGCCAGTCGTCGATGACGTAAATCCCCGGCCGGCAGTAACCGGGCTCGTTGTGCCTGTGCATGTTGACGCCCTGAATGGCGGTGCGGAAACCGCGGGCGAGCATGTGCTGATAGGCCTCGTGCCGCGCCAGGTTCACGCCGGCCAAAATGTTCGGCATGGCGGCGGAAACCGAAAACGCCTCGGCGGCGTCGAGCAAACGGCCAAAATCCTGGTGCGCGGACGGGGTCGCGCGGACCGCGGCAAATTTGATGAAACAGAACCCCGCGCCGGCCTCGCTGCGAGGGCCATGGTGGCAGATCGCGAAGGCGGCCAGCCCGCCGGCCCCCTCGACCAGCACCGTGTCGCCAAGACCCTGGGCATCCACCGTGGCGATTTCCTCGGAAAGGTCGAGGCCGGGATAGATGGTTTCCGTGACTTCCCTGCTCGCGCGCAACGCCTCGGCCTTGGCCGCATCGGTCAGGGCGCTGAACCGCGAGGTGCCGAAAACCGTCTCGGACCGGGTGGCCGGCGCAGCCATGATGGCGGTCAGAAACCGGGCATGGAACCCGAACTTTTGATAGAGCGCGACGTGTTTGGCGCTGTTCGCGAAGGTGAACAGCCCGCTGTGCGTGCTGCCCCAGGCGTCGAACTGGTCCACGGCGGCGGCGACCAGCGCCTTGGCGATGCCGCGCTCCTGCAGGTCCGGCCGAACCGAGACCGGGCCGAAAAAGCTGGCGCTGCCCCAACGCGTGGCGAAGTTGGAACCGGCGAGGTCACCATCGACGGTCGCGCCGAACGCGGCGACGTGCGGCGCCCGCCAGCGGCCGTAGATATAGTCGCGATCGCGCCAAAAAGTTTCCGGGTCGGGGACGCCGAGATAGGTGCCGAATGCCACCCGGAAGATGCGGTTGGCCGCGGGCAGATCGGGTTCGGCGAGGGGAGCGATCGTGGGGCGTGCGTTGTCCATGGTCGTTGCCATCCGTGCGTCCGGTTCGGGTTAGGTCGGGAAGCCGGACTGGACCACGTCAGGCGCCGCAATGCGAGAAACCCGGCGTGCGATTTGGCATAAACAGATCGTGTGGTGCCTCGGCCGACGGACACGCCCGGCTACAATGGGCGCCTGGCATCGCCCAGGAAGGGGAGGGGAAGACGATGTATGTGACCATCCGAAAATACCAGGGTTGTCGGGACGCCAAGGAGGTCAACCGCGTCGCGCTGGCCGAGCTGCTGCCGGTGCTGCGGAAGATCGCGGGGTTCCGTTCCTACGAGATCGTGGACACCGGCAACGGCACGGTCGCGTCGATCGGCATCTTCGCCAGCAAGGAGGCCGCCGAAAACGCCAACCAGCAGGCCCGCGCGGTGGTGCAGAGGACCGCGCTGAAAGATCTGCTGCCCAACGCGCCGGAGATCACCGTGGGCGAGGTGTTGGGGCAGGCGAAGTAGCGCGCGGGGCGGCGGGGCGAAACGCGATCCGCCGCTACTTTCGCCGCTCCAGCCACGCCTTCAGGGCGACGGCGTTGTTGTGGACCTCGTCGCGGGCGGCATAGAGCAGCGTCACCGGACCTTTCCGCAGGCGCGCGCGCAGCTCCTGCAGCGCGGCCTGCGCCGCTTCTGCCGCAAGCTCGGCGGCGTAGGCCGCACGGAACGCGTCCCAGTCGTCCGGCTTGCCGTGGAACCGCCGGCGCAGGTCGTGGCTCGGGGCGATGTCCTTGAGCCAGAGATCGATCCGCGCGCGGTCCTTGGCGATGCCGCGCGGCCACAGCCGGTCGACCAGGATGCGGGCGCCATCGTCCGCATCCGGCGACTCATAGATGCGCTTGACCGCGAGCAAGGCCGCCTCCCACAAAATTCGCCGGACCGGTCGGCTGACCGGCCCGGCGGGGTCTCAGCAGCAGCGCAGGCCGCCGCCACCGGCGCCGTAGCGGCGCGCCTGGCGCTCGCGGAAGAACTCCTCGCGCGTCATCACCGGCAAGTCGGGGTGGGTGGCCGACCGGTGCGCCGCATAGGTGTCGTAGTCCGGCATGCCGACCATCAGGTTCGCCGTCTCCTTCAGGCGGCGGCCGAACAGCTTGATGCCGGGCGTGAGGTCACACAGCCTGCAGTTCACCCCCAACCTCCTTCGTCGTCGCCGACGGATTGCCGAGCGCCTTGATGATGCTGATCACGCCATAGACCAGCATGGCCACGACCACCGCCATGAAAATGGCGCACATGGTGGCGTTCACGTAATCGTTAGTCACCACGCGGCTCATCTCCACGATCGACCGTGCCGGCGCCAGCACCTTGTTGTCGGCAAGCGCGGCGCCGAACACCCGCGCATGGGCGAGGAAGCCGATCGCCGGGGTCGGGTCGAACAGCTTCTCCCAGCCGGCGGTCAGCGTGCAGATCGCCAGCCAGGACATCGGCACGATGGTCACGAAGGCGTATTTCTGCTGCTTCATGCGGAACAGCACGACGGTGCACAGCATCAGCGCGATCGCCGCCAGCATCTGGTTGGAGATGCCGAACAGCGGCCACAGCGTGTTGATGCCGCCGAGCGGGTCGATCACGCCCTGGTAGAGGAACCAGCCCCAGCCCGCGACGGCCAGCCCGGTTGCCACCACGTTGGCGCCCCAGGACTCGGTCCGCTTCAGCGCCGGCACGAAGAAGCCCAGCAGGTCCTGGATCATGAAACGCGCGACCCGGGTGCCCGCGTCGATCGTCGTCAGGATGAACAGCGCCTCGAACAGGATGGCGAAGTGGTACCAGAACGCCATCATGGTACGTCCGCCGATCACGCCGGAGAGGATGTGCGCCATGCCGACCGCGAGCGTCGGCGCGCCGCCGGCCCGCCCGAGGATGGTGGTCTCGCCGATATCCTTGGCCATCTGGGTGAGCGTGTCAGGCGTGATCACGAAGCCCCAGCTTGAGATGGTCTGCGCGGCCTGGACGACGGTGGTGCCGACCACCCCGCCCGGGCTGTTCATGGCGAAGTAGGCGCCCGGCTCCAGCACGCAGGCCGCAACCAGCGCCATGATGCCGACGAAGCTTTCCATCAGCATGGCGCCGTAGCCGATCATGCGGATCTGGTTCTCGTTCTCGATCATCTTCGGCGTGGTGCCGGAGGAAACCAGCGAGTGGAAGCCGGAGACCGCGCCGCAGGCGATGGTGATGAACAGGAACGGGAACAGTTGCCCGCTGAACACCGGCCCGGTGCCGTCGATGTAGCGGCTGATCGCCGGCATGTGCAGCGGCGGTGCCACGATCAGGATGCCGATGGCCAGCGCCAGGATGGTGCCGATCTTGAGGAAGGTGGACAGGTAGTCGCGCGGCGCCAGCAGCAGCCAGACCGGCAGCACCGCGGCGACGAAGCCGTAGCCGATCAGGACCAGCGCCCAGGTCTCGCCGCTGTAGGTGAACATGGCGGCGAGCGCCGGCGTCTGGCTGACGGTCTGGCCATAGATCAGCGCGATCATCAGCAGCACGACGCCGATGATGGTCATCTCGAGGATCTGGCCCGGGCGGAAGAAGCGGGCGTACAGCCCCATCAGGATGGCGATGGGCATGGTGGCGAACACGGTGAAGGTGCCCCACGGGCTGCCCGCCAGCGCCTTCACCACGATCAGCGCCAGCACCGCCAGCAGGATGATCATGATCATCAGGATGCCGAACATGGCGATCACGCCGGGCACGGGGCCCATCTCGGAGCGGATCATGTCGCCCAGCGAGCGGCCGTCGCGGCGGGTGGAGACGAACAGCACGATCATATCCTGCACCGCGCCGGCGAACACCACGCCGACGAGCAGCCACAGCGTGCCGGGCAGGTAGCCCATCTGGGCGGCGAGCACCGGGCCGACCAGCGGTCCGGCGCCGGCGATGGCGGCGAAGTGGTGGCCGAACAGCA
>CAYWOW010000251.1:0-4440 GCA_964459005.1 uncultured Acetobacteraceae bacterium | reverse complement strand
CCGAGAGGGCAGGCGATGCCCATGCCTGTCACTACCACACGCCGCATCGCTGCCATCCTTGCCCGTTGTTCGCTCGGTGGTGCCGGTTCAGGCGGCCTTCTGCTTCTCGATGTACTCGATCGCATCCTTCACGGTGCTGATCTTTTCGGCGGCGTCTTCGGGAATCTCCACCCCGAACGCCTCCTCGAAGGCCATTACGAGTTCCACGGTATCGAGGCTGTCGGCCCCCAGGTCGTCGATGAACGACGCCTCCGGGGTCACCTTGCTCTCCTCGACCCCGAGGTGCTCCACCACGATCTTCTTCACCTTGTCGGCGATCTCACTCATCGGAATTTCAACTCCTGCCTGCCGGTTCCTGGTCTAAACGTCTGTCGTCCGCCTCGCCCGCCACTCCGGCCCGTGCGCCGGACCGGCCCGGCCGACGGAACAGACCCGATCGGCGCCGAACACGCCCCGGACGAGGGTGCGCGCCGCTTAGCATGGATTCAACACAGGGCCAACCGCACGTATCCCGGCTGGCACCCGCCTAGAGCATGGCCATCCCGCCATTGACGTGCAGCGTGGCCCCGGTCACCCACGCGGCCTCGTCGCTGACCAGGTATGCAACCGCCGCCGCCACGTCGGTCGGCAGGCCCAGCCGGCCGAGCGGAATATTCTCGGAAAGCTTCGTCTTCTGCGCCTCCGTCAGCGCCTCGGTCATCGGCGTCGCCACGAAGCCCGGCGCCACCAGGTTCACCGTGATGCCGCGGGAGGCCACTTCCTGGGCCAGCGCCTTGGACATGCCGGACAGTCCCGCCTTGGCGGCCGCGTAGTTCGCCTGCCCCGGGTTGCCGGTGGCCCCGACGATGGAGGCGATCGACACGATCCGCCCGGCGCGCCGGCGCAGCATGCCCTTCAGCGCCGCCCGGGACAGCCGGAACGGGGCGGTCAGGTCAACGTCCAGCACCAGCTGCCAGTCCTCGTCCTTCATGCGGATCGCCAGCATGTCGCGGGTGATGCCGGCATTGTTGATCAGGATGGTGAGCGGTCCCGCCGCGGCCTCGGCGGCGGCCACCAGCGTGTCGGGCGCCGCCGGGTCGCGCAGATCGGCCACGCAGACATGCGCCCGCTCGCCCAACTCGGCTGCCAGCGCCGCCATGGCCTCGGGCCGCATGTCGGACAGCACCACGGTCGCGCCCTGGGCATGCAGCGCGCGTGCGATCGCGCCTCCGATGGCGCCAGAGGCACCCGTCACCAGGGCCGTTTTGCCGTCCAGCCGGAACATGGCACTGCTCTCGCTACAGGGTTTTCAGGAACTGCTCGATCTCGGCGGGCGTGGCGAGCGAAACGGCGGCAACATCGGGAGCAATGCGGCGAACCAGGCCCGACAGCACCTTGCCGGCGCCGAGTTCGACGAAGCTGTCCACCCCCAGCCCGATCATCGTCTGCACGCATTCGCGCCAGCGCACGGTGGCGGTCACCTGCTGCACCAACAGGCGCACGATTTCGCCCGGGTCGGTGGCCTTGGCGGCCGAGACATTGGCCACCACCGGCACCAGCGGTGGCGCCGGCGGGGATTTCTCGAGCACCTCAGCCATGACATCGGCCGCCGGTGCCATCAGCGCACAGTGGAACGGCGCGGAGACCGGCAGCAGCATCGCCCGCCGCACTCCCTTGGTCCTGGCCACCGCTATAGCACGCTCGACCGCCGCCTTGTGCCCGGAAATCACCACCTGGCCGCCGCCGTTATCGTTGGCCGTCTCGACCACCTCGCGGCCTTCCGGCCCCTCGGCGGCCTCGGCGCAGATCGCGCTGGCCAGTTCCATATCGGCGCCGAGCAGGGCTGCCATGGCGCCCACGCCGGCCGGCACCGCCTTCTGCATGGCCTGGCCGCGCAGCCGCAGCAAGGCGGCGGCTTGCGCCGGGGTGAACGCACCGGCCGCGGCCAGTGCGCTGTACTCGCCGAGCGAATGGCCGGCCACGACCACGGCGCGATCGGCAAGCCGAAACCCGCCGTCGCGTTCCAGCACCCGCAGTACTGCCAGCGAATGGGCCATCAGCGCGGGCTGGGTGTTCTCGGTCAGCGTGAGTTGCTCGGCCGGGCCTTCGAACATCAGCCTGGACAGCTTCTGCTTGAGGGCTTCGTCGACCTCCTCGAACACCTCGCGCGCGGCGGCGAAGGCGCCGGCAAGGTCGCTGCCCATGCCGACGGCCTGGCTGCCCTGGCCCGGGAAGATGAAGGCGTGCACCGGCATGGCGGAACGATTCCCGGAACGATGAAGCGAATGGGCGCGGGGCGTAGCTTTGCGCGCGAGCGCTGTCAATCGGCCGAATGGCGATGCCCTTGCATCCGCCGGGCAGCCCTGTATAAGCCGCACCTTCCCTGCCGGGTGGAGACGGCCTCCCCCGGCTATGCCCGCGTGCCATGGTGGCACGGGACCGCCGGTCCGGGGCAGAGACAAGCCAGAGGGAGTGCATATGCCGCTATACGAAACCGTGTTCATCGCACGGAACGACGTCACGCAACAGCAGGTCGAGGCCATCGCCGACTCCATCGGCGCGCAGCTGGACGCGGACAAGGGGATCGCCCCACCGCCCCCGCCGGCCGAGGGCGAGGCCGAGGCCGAAGGGCCGCGTCCCAGCGTCTCGGTCAAGAAGCGCGAGTACTGGGGCCTGCGCAGCCTGGCCTATCGGATCAACAAGAACCGCAAGGGCCACTACATGCTGCTCGGCATCGACGCGGCCCCCGCCTCGGTGCTCGAAATGGAGCGCCTGCTTCGCCTGAACGAGGACGTGCTGCGCTTCATGACCATCCGGGTGGACGCGCTCGAGGAGGGTCAGAGCGCCATCCTGTCGCGCAAATCCGATGACCGCGAACGCGGCTTCCGCGGGCCCAAGCCCGCCGGGCGCTTCGAGTCCGGCCGCAAGCGCGGCTACGACGACCGCGAGGAATTCCGCGCCCGCGAAGACACGCTGCCGCGCGAGCACGACGATTTCCACGGCATCGAGGAGTAACGACCGATGTCCGACACGACCGACGTCAACCCAGCCGCCCGCCGCGCCGCGGTTGGCGCGCGCCGCCCGTTCTATCGCCGCCGCAAGTCCTGCCCGTTCTCGGGACCGAACGCGCCGAAGATCGACTACAAGGACGTGCGCCTGCTGTCGCGCTTCCTGTCCGAGCGCGGCAAGATCGTTCCCAGCCGCATCACCGCAGTCTCCGCCAAGAAGCAGCGCGAGTTGGCCAACGCGATCAAGCGCGCCCGCTTTCTTGCCCTGCTGCCCTACGTCGTGAGCTGAGGGAGCACACGCCATGGCATCCGTGGAACTCATCCTGCTCCAGCGTGTCGACAAGCTCGGCCAGATGGGCGAGGTGGTGAAGGTGAAGCCCGGCTTCGCCCGCAATTATCTGTTGGCACAGAAGAAGGCGATCCGGGCCAGCAAGGACAACCTTGCCAAGTTCGAGCAGCAGCGCTCCCAGTTGGAGGCGCAGAACCTCAAGCGCCGCGAGGAAGCCGAGCGGGTCGCCGAGCGGGTTGGCGGCCTGTCCGTCGTCATCATCCGCCAGGCCGGCGAGTCCGGCAGCCTGTATGGCTCGGTCAGCTCACGCGACATCGCCGAGGCCTGCACCGCCGCCGGGCTCAGCCTCAATCGCCAACAGGTGATACTCAGCCAACCGATCAAGACGCTCGGTCTGACCGAAGTGCGCGTCGTGCTGCATCCCGAGGTGGCGATCACGGTCACCGCCAACGTGGCGCGCAGTGCCGAAGAGGCCGCCAAGCAGGCCCGTGGCGAGCGCGTCACCGGGGCGGAGGAGGTCGTGGAAGAAGCGACCCCCGCCGTCGAGGACCTGTTGGAGCCGCCGACCGAGCAACCGGCCTGATCGTTTCCCGCCCCGGCTCCATAACGGCGCCGGGGCGGGTGCGCGCTGTTTCGTGACCGGCATTTCTCTTGATATCGTTGGTGTCCCAACGGCATTGTTGCGCGGCCAAATGCGCCAAATGCCGGAGGGAAAGCCATGCGCGCTGTCCTGCATCACATGTTCCGGAGGTTCATCGTCCTCGGCCGTCTGACCATACGCTGGCCGGACGGCAAGATGACCACCTATAGCGGCAAGCCCGGTCCCGAGGCGCTGATAGCCATCAAGGACGACCGCACGGTCCGCCGCCTCGTCCGCAACCCCGCCCTCGCGCTGGGCGAAGCCTACATGGATGGCGGACTGGTGCCGGTGGACTGCACCATCCATGACGTGCTCGACCTGCTGCTCACCAACCGGGCGGCCGAGGCGATCGGCCCGGTGCCGATGTACGTGCTCGACTTCATGGGCTGGGTCACCCGCCGCATCGCCCAGTTCAACCCGGCCACACGCGCTCGGCGCAATGTCGCCCACCACTATGACCTCAACGGCCGGCTGTACGCGCTGTTTCTCGACCGCGACCGCCAGTACTCGTGCGCCTACTTCCC
>CAYWOW010000250.1:0-4457 GCA_964459005.1 uncultured Acetobacteraceae bacterium | reverse complement strand
ACGAGGCGATGAAGACCTACAAGCCGCTCGACATCATCAACACCATTCTGCTCGACGGCATGAAAATCGTCGGCGAACTGTTCGGCGCCGGCAAGATGCAGTTGCCCTTCGTGCTGCAGAGCGCGGAGACGATGAAGGCGGCGGTAGCCTGGCTGGAGCCGCACATGGAGCGGGTGGAAGGCCAGCAGAAGGGCACCATCGTGCTCGCCACGGTGAAGGGCGACGTGCACGACATCGGCAAGAACCTGGTCGACATCATCCTCACCAACAACGGCTACCGGGTGGTCAATCTCGGCATCAAGGTGAAGCTGGCCGACATGCTGGCGGCGGCGCGCGACCACCACGCGCATGCCATCGGCATGTCCGGGCTGTTGGTGAAATCGACAGTCGTGATGCGCGAGAATCTCGAGGAGATGGCGCGCCAGGGAGTCGACCTGCCGGTGCTGCTGGGCGGCGCCGCACTGACCCGCGGCTATGTCGAGGACGATTGCGTGCGGGCCTACGACGGCGGCAGGGTGGCTTATGCCAGGGACGCCTTCGACGGGCTGAGCCTGATGGACAAGGTGACCGGCAACGATTTCGACAACTACCTGGCGGCGGTGCAGACCCGGCGGGTCGGGCGGGTGCGCAACACGCGCCGCACCCTGGGCCAGGCCGATGCGAAGGCGTTCCGGCCGGTGGACGTGTTGGCCGTGCAGCAGCGCCGCCGCCGGCTCACCGCCGATGTCGCAGTAGCGGAACCGCCGTTCTGGGGGCCTCGCGTCATCGAAGCGGCGGCGAAGGCGGTCGTGCCGTTCATCAACGAGCGCAGCCTGTATCAGTTGCAGTGGGGTTTTCGCAAACAGGGCCGCTCGCTCGACGATTTCCTGGGCTGGGCCCGGCAGGAACTGCGCCCGGTGCTGCGGCGCATGCTGGGCCTGTGCGAGGAGCAGGACATCCTGAAGCCGCGGGCGGTCTACGGCTATTGGAAAGCCGCGGCCCAGGGCAACGACCTTTTCATCTTCGAGCCGGACGGCCGCACCGAGGTGGCGCGCTTCACCCTGCCGCGCCAGCCGCGCGAGGACGGCGAGTGCATCGCCGATTTCTTCCGCGACATCGACGACGCCGGGCGCGACGTGATCGGCTTGCAGGTGGTCACCGTCGGCCAGAAGGCGTCCGACACCGCCCGCCTGTGGTTCGAGGAAAACCGTTACCAGGACTACCTGTATCTGCACGGCCTGTCCGTCGAGATGGCCGAGGCGATGGCGGAGTACACCCACAAGCGCATCCGCGCCGAGCTCGGTTTCGCCGCCGAGGACGACCGCGACATGGACAGGATGCTGGCGCAGGGCTATCGCGGCAGCCGCTATTCGTTCGGCTACCCGGCCTGCCCGAATCTGGAAGACCAGGCGCCATTGCTGAAGCTGCTGGGGGCGGAGCGGATCGGAGTTTCGCTGTCCGAGGAGTGGCAGTTGCATCCGGAGCAATCGACCAGCGCGATCGTGGTGCTCAACCCGCGGGCGAAGTATTTTTCGGTGTAGGTGGCCCGACGGCGATGCGTTATGCGGTGAAGGAGATATTCTACTCGTTGCAAGGCGAGGGCCGCCACACCGGCCGCCCCGCGGTGTTCTGCCGTTTCGCGGGATGCAATCTGTGGAGCGGGCGTGAGCAGGATCGGGCAACGGCCGCGTGCAACTTCTGCGACACGGACTTCGTCGGCGTCGATGGCCAGCGCGGCGGCCGGTTCGCCGACGCCCGGTCGCTGGCGGATACGGTGGAACAAGTCTGGGGCGACGGAAGCGGTGCACGCTTCGTTGTCCTGACCGGCGGCGAACCGCTTTTGCAGGTCGACGCGGCGTTGCTATCGGCGCTGCGCGACCTGCGGTTCGAGATTGCGCTGGAAACCAACGGCACGCTCGCCGCCCCGGGCGGGATCGACTGGATCACCGTCAGTCCCAAGGGCACGGAGCCGCTGGCGCAGGCCACCGGGGACGAACTGAAACTGGTGTTCCCGCAAGCCGGCGTCGATCCCGCGTCCTTCGAGCACCTTGCCTTCGACCACTTCCTGCTGCAACCACGCGACGGCCCCGATCGCGAGTCCAATACGGCGGCCGCGGTCGCCTATTGCCTGCGCCATCCGCGCTGGCATCTCTCCTTGCAGACTCACAAGTTCCTCGGGATTCCATGAAAATTACGCAAGCCTTCAGCTTCGAAGCGGCCCATCGCCTGCCCAACGTCCCGGTGACGCACCGGTGCCATCGCCTGCATGGACATTCCTACCGGGTGGAGTTGCGGCTGGAGGGACCCGTCGACAGCGAGACCGGCTTTGTCGTCGATTTTTTCGATGTCGGACACGTGTTCGCCCCGTTGCTCGCTGAACTCGACCACAATTACCTGAACGACATAGATGGTCTGGCCAATCCGACGGCCGAGAATATCGCGGCATGGATCTGGGACCGGGTCAGGCCGCGTTTGCCGCAGATCGCCGCGGTGGTGGTCTACGAGACCCCGAACTGCTGGGCCGAATACAGTGGCTGACCGCCCGGTGGGAGGCGGCAAGGCGTAGAACGGTTCCCTCGCCGTCCCCGTCGCGCCCGACCGCCTTTCCCTGTATGCTCCGCCCATGCGATTCGTCCCCGTCCTCATTCCGCTGCTGCTCGCCGCCTGTGCCGCCGCGAAGCCGCCGGCCTGCGGCTTCGTCGGACACAGCGTGCTGCCGATCGCCCACGCCGGCCCGTTCGCCGCCGTCGCCTCGACGATCAACGGCGCGCCGGCAAAGCTGGTGGTCGATACCGGGGCCTCGCAAACCGTGCTGTCCCTCACCGCGGCGCACCGCGCCCACCTGGCGCTCAACACGCAAGCGACGGTGCGCGCCACCGGCATCGGCGGCACCGGCACCTACGCCACCAGCCGCGTCGACCGGATGATGCTCGGCAACATCCCGGTCTTGCCGGCGGTGGTGGCCATCCTGCCGACGGTGCCGCTGGTCGACGGCAACATCGGCATGGACATCCTCGGCGACGTCGATCTCGACATCGATTTCCCGGCCGGTCAGATCACCCTTTATCGCGGCATGCTGTGTCCGGACACCCCGCTGCCCTGGAACACGCTGGCCGCCGAACTGCGCACCGAGGCGCTGATGCCGACCGGGCTGCCCGCGACCGCCCGGCCGCGGCAGTTGCTGCTGGCGATGGAGATCAACGGCCAGCCGGCGAAGGCCATGCTCGACTCCGGCGCCGGATACACCCTGGTGTCGCGCGCCTTCGCCGCCCGGCTCGGGATAACCGACGCCGCGCTGGAAGCCGGGCCGGTGATGCACCTGAGCGGCCTGTCGCCGGACGCCGCCAACGGACGGCTCTGGCGGTTCCAGGACGCGCGCATCGGCACCGACCGGATCGCCAGCCCGGTCATGGTGGTGGCGGACCTGCGCGGGGTCCCCTTCGACGTGTTGCTGGGCATGGATTACCTGGCCATGCACCGGGTCTGGCTGTCCTACGGCGCGCGCCGCATCTTTGTCGCCCATCAGTAGCGGCCGGCATGGGCGCGGACCCGGGGTTCTGCTAGATCGTTGCGGACGGGCTGGTTAGGATCGAACGCGTGAGACAGGCGGAACGGATCGCGGCCGGCAGCATCGCGGTGGGCGCCGCCGTGCTCAGCCTGAAGATGACGGCCTGGGATGTCACCGGCAGCGCGGCGCTGTTCTCCGACGCGGCCGAATCGGTGGTCAACGTGGCCGCCGCGCTGCTGGCGTTGTTTTCGCTCCGGCTCTCCGCCAAGCCGGCCGACGCCAACCACCCGTTCGGCCACTCCAAGGTCGAGTTCATCTCGGCGGTCATCGAGGGCGCGCTGATCGTGCTGGCGGCGGTGGAAATCCTGCGCCACGCCCAAGCCGCCTACATCCATCCCACCCCGCTCGAGACACCGCTCCGCGGCATGCTGCTGAACGGCCTGGCGACGGCGCTGAATCTGGGCTGGGCGACGGTGCTGCTGCGGACCGGCCGGCGGGTGCGCTCGCCCGCGCTGATGGGCGATGGCCGCCACCTGATGAGCGACGTGGTGACCTCGACCGGCGTGCTGACGGGCGTGGGTCTGGTGGTGGTCACCGGCCTGCCCTGGCTGGACCCGCTGCTGGCCGCGCTCACCGCGCTCTACATCCTGGGCGCCGGCGCCTACGTCATCCGCGATTCGGTGGGCGGGCTGATGGACGCCGCCCCCAGCGCGGACATCGTCGAGCGGGTCCGCCGGCTGGTCGCCATGCACGCCGCCGGCGCGCTGGAGGCGCACGACCTGCGCATGCGCCGGGCCGGCCCGACCACCTTCCTGGAGTTCCACCTGGTGGTGCCGGGCAGCATGACGGTGGCCGAGTCGCACCTGATCTGCGACCGGATAGAGGCGGCGCTGAAAGGCGAGATGGAGGGCATGCAGATCATCATCCATGTCGAGCCCGAGGGCATGGCGCTGCACCAGGGCGTTCTGGT